>NZ_DAQC01000001.1:655228-955228 GCF_002502735.1 Methanoregula sp. UBA64 | reverse complement strand
ATATCATATATCGATTGTCCAAGATTCCAGTGAGATCGTTTCAAGGTGTATTGATTTTCTTGAGTCCAACATTCGCGATGCACGTGTCTACGCTGAGACCCGAAAATTCGGTATATTTGGGACTTCGATTGCCGCAACATGGCTGTTCTCTGAGCTTCCGGAGAGTGTACACTTTTTTATCGATGAAGATGTAAACAGAATTGGAAAGATATACCTTGGTCGGCCGGTTTACGATCTCACTAGTGCACCTTCAGACAGTCTGATATTCCTCCCGTTTTGTCCACCCCAAGCTCGTGACCTAAAAGAACGCTTGGAAAAACAGAATGGGGCGCTGGAGTTAGCTTTTTCATTTAGTGATTGAACTCAATGTTTAGCGAAAACATCCCGGTTATTGAAGAAACTTTAGGAATTTCAGCATGAAGAGATGTCTAAATACACTATAGAATTAACAGTGAATGCAAGATGCCACAGTTTTTCGTTCAGAAATGCGATGAGCTCAAAGTCGCCCGGAGGTTTTTATGAAAACACTGGATCGACATATCTTTGAAATGCGCTCTGGGGGTCGGCCGGTATTGTTTTCGAAAATCCATGCCCTGCTGACCTATGGGGGAGTTATTATTTGCGGCTTCTGGGCCATACCCGCAGTTCTTTTGGTCCGCGGCCTTCGTCCATGGCGTCTGATCCGTTTTGGACCTATCAGTGCTAGCCGCATAGGTACCTTCATCATAGAGGTGGGTGGAATATGTCAGCGGCAATCTGAAGGAGCTTTGGATTTATACTGGTTTGATAAACCGATAAGCAATGTGTTCTGGGCGCAGATTGTCACACGTAACTTCTCTGTTTCCGCATGGGTTCGACCTCTGGATTTTTGGAACAGATTACTGCCTGGTGGAGATCGGCATTATCTTCAGCCTGCCGATCTGGCACAGATCACCACTTCCGATGATCGGGGGTGGCAGGAGAAAATCCGTGCCAGACTCGGTTTTCTTCCCCGAGAAGATGCACAGGCCCGTGCTTGGTTGAGCCGGCAAGGTTGGCGTGAAGGGGAGCCGATAATCTGCCTGCTCGTTAGAGACAATAGTTATTTAGATTTCACATACCCGAATACAGATCCTACACAAGGAAATAATGGTGCCTATAATCCGTTGTCCGGATACGGATGGAATCATCTTAATTACCGAGATTCTGATATTGCTACATATGTTCCCGCTGCGGAGTGGCTTGCGGATCAGGGTGCATGGGTCTTTCGGATGGGAAAAGTGATGAGCAAACCGATTCCCAGCAAACATCCTCGCATTGTCGATTATGCATTTCACTCGGAAAAATCAGATTTTTTGGATATATGGCTTTTTGCCCATTGTGATCTCTGTGTCAGTACAGGTGCGGGAATAGATACAGTAAGCGATATTTATTGTAGGCCCATTTTATTCCTGAATCTTCTTCCCCTGTGGATATCTTCACAGTGGGCCCTGACGATGCACCTGCCCAAGACATTAGTCTGGAAGGCAACCGGAATTCCCCTAACTTGCAGTGAGTACTTCACGACCTCCAATCATGCTGAATATTATGAGTGTATTGGTATCCGGGTTATCGATCTATCCGCAGAGGAGATATTGTTAGCAGTCCAAGAGCAGTGGCAACGCCTTCATGGTGATTGGGTAGATATTAGTGATGATATAAGGCGGCATAATCGATTTTGGAAGATCCTCAAAGAACATCCCGATTTCCCCAAATGTCATGGATGGACTGAGCCAAGATCCCGGGTAGGAACAGTCTGGCTTCGGTCAAAGGGTGATGATTT
The DNA here is from genome assembly GCF_002502735.1 of Methanoregula sp. UBA64. Classification (NCBI taxonomy): domain Archaea; kingdom Methanobacteriati; phylum Methanobacteriota; class Methanomicrobia; order Methanomicrobiales; family Methanoregulaceae; genus Methanoregula; species Methanoregula sp. UBA64. Next base: position 953,427 of record NZ_DAQC01000001.1, on the reverse strand, counting down.
CTTAAAATAACCTTGAATTCCACTTCTTTAGTCTCTCTCTAAAAACAGGATCTACAATTGGTGGTTATTCTAGAAATCTTGGACACTACGTTGCATTCATTAGGAACTATCGTAAAGTACTTGAATGAAGCTTCATGAGCAGGGAAATACATACCGCCGTCTTTCTTGATCGCGACGGGGTTATCAATCAGGATCCCCCCCACTATGCCCATCGCATCGACCAGCTCATAGTGATCAAAGGCAGCGGAATTGCTATTAAGATGCTCAACGATGCAGGGTTCATGGTAATCGTGGTCACCAATCAGTCCGGTGTGGCAAAAGGGATGTACGAAGAGGCCGATATCCGGAATTTCAACAATGAGATGATGAGAAGGCTCGGGAACGACAATGCCCGTATCGATGCAATCTATTACTGCCCACATCATCCTGATGCGGTTGTACAGAAATACCGCATTGAATGTGAATGCCGAAAACCAAAACCTGGCCTGCTTCTTGAAGCGGGAATGAAATTCGGGATAGATTTTTCTGCATCTTTCCTTGTTGGTGACAAGTGGAGCGACGTTGAAGCCGGGCGCCAGGTCGGTTGTCGGACGAGTTTGGTCATGACTGGTCATGGGTACCAGGAATATGTAAATAACCAAGACAACACGGTTGATTATGTCGCGACCGATCTGCTCGATGCAGTTGAAAATTTTATTCTTAAAACGAAAAGATAGAAGTGGTCAAAACTACAGATAATACATGTGGGCTTTCATGAAGATATTTCTTGATACTGCTGAAATTGAAATGATCCGAAAATTCAGTTTTCTTGTCGATGGTGTCACAACCAATCCATCCCTCATCGCAAAATCTAAAACGGGTTATTCGTTTGAGGAACTGATCCGGGAAATATCCACCTTGGTAAATGGCCCGATAAGTGCTGAAGTAATCAATCTTGAAGCCGATATGATGGTGGAGGAAGCTCGGGCTCTCGCTGTGATCTCCCCGAATGTTGTGATCAAGATCCCCATGACCATGGAAGGTCTGAAAGCAACAAAACGCTTGGAGCAAATTGGTATCAAGACAAACGTAACGCTGGTGTTTTCAGCAAACCAGGCACTGCTGGCTGCAAACTGCGGGGCAACCTATGTGAGCATTTTTGTGGGTCGTCTCGATGATATTGGTCATAACGGCATGGAGGTAGTCCGGGATTCTGTCGAGATCATGAACCGTCACAACTACCCTACACAGATCATTACTGCAAGCATCCGTCATCCCATGCATGTACTGTCCGCAGCAAAAGCAGGATCGCATATCGCGACAATTCCTCCATCAGTGCTCGAGATGATGTCCCGGCATAACCTGACTGATAAAGGACTCGAACAGTTTTTGCGGGACTGGGAAAAATGTAAGGCATAATGGATTGCATTTATGTCATAAGTCATCCTTCCAGAATGACCGGATAACCCCCTTGGCATGTATTTGACTGCCTTATAGGAAGAATCGGTGTTTTACCACAAAGAATCATTACCATTATCAAGTGAGACAAGGGGATAGTATTGTCAACCATCAGAGACTCTTTGAAAATTTTATGGTTCCTCTTCAGGCCATTCAAGAAGACCCTTGCAGTATACCTTCTGGCAGTGATCGTGCTGAGTGGGCTTGAAGTATTCAGGGTCTCTCTAGTCTACCCGATCATTAACTATGGGCTTGGAGTCCAGAACACTCCAAAACTTCTGGATTCATTTTATGCAGCCCTGTTGCCGTCATCATTCACCCCTTTTATCGCAGCCGCGATATTGTTAATCCTAATATCCGTTATCATTGCCGCGTTTTATGCTCTCGTAACCTATCATGGGGCATATGTCATTGCATCCGTCCGTGATTCCTTGGATCGTCGTATATTTGAAAAAATCACAAATAATCCGTACAGCTATTTCGCCGGAAAAAAACAGGGCGATTTAATTTATATTGGTCAGGGTGCCGTGACTGATGCAAATAATGCAATCGGTGCATTGATCGATTTTGCGAAAAATTCATTGATGGCATTTTTATACTTGCTCTTTATTTTTTATCTCTCATTCTGGCTTACCATCGGATTGATAATTGCAGGTGGGATCTATGCCTTATTAGTGAGAAAAATTTTGTTTACACGGGTTTATAGGAATAGTTCTGAGCTGACAAAAACGTTTATGGAAAAATCTGTTGTTTATCAGGAGCTGATCACCGGAATTAAAACAATATTTATCACAGATTCGATGGGATTGTTCAAGAAAAAATATGATGCTGCTATGCAGAAACTCCTAAAAACCTATACGAATGTGGATACCCTCAATAAAATTCCCCCGGTAATCAACGATTTCATAATGTTTTCCATAATATCTCTTGGTGCCATTGGTCTCTATTTTGTTACTGCGGGCGATTTCATCGGATATATCGGAATTTTCGGGACCCTTATGCTTGCCCTTTACCGCTTAATTCCCAGCCTTAATCTGGCTCAGACAAATTTATCATCGATTGTCCAGTCCCTGCCGGCACTTGCGCTGGTATATACGGAACTGACGGCGGATAATGGTAAACCCGCTTCGGAGAACTTGTGTGAGGAAAAAAGGTCTTTTTCATTCAGGGATACGATTGAATTCAGGAATGTTTCATTCAGGTATCCCAAAGCTACCCGGGATGTCATTCATGATCTCTCATTTGATATCGGAAAAAACAAAAAAGTGGCGATCGTTGGTAATTCGGGATCCGGGAAGACAACAACCGCAAATCTTTTAGCACTCCTATACACGCCAGACCGGGGAGGGATTTTCGTTGATGGGATTCCTATAATGGAGTTCGATCGCTCTGAATACCTGAAATGTCTTGGCTACATTGGTCAGGAAACATTCATTTATCATGATACCATCAAAGAGAACATTCGGTTTGGGCTGGAACGGAGTGATCAGGAAATTATCGATGCGGCCAAACTTGCCGATGCGCATGAGTTCATCATGAACACTGATCACGGTTATGATACGATCATCGGGGATCAGGGGATCAAACTTTCGGGAGGGCAGAGACAGAGGATTGCTATAGCCCGAATTATCCTTCGTCATCCCGACATCCTGCTCCTTGACGAAGCAACCAGCTCACTAGATAATATCTCCGAAAAGAAGATTATTGATTCTGTCCAGAAACTCTCGGAAAATATGACGGTAATTACTATTGCACACCGACTATCCACAATCAAAGATTCGGATATTATTCATGTTATGAAGGGGGGCCGGATTGTTGAAAGCGGGACGCATGACTTTCTGATGGAACTGAAAATGGAGTATTACCAGTTGTATCTCGGTCAGGAAAGACAATCCGGCAATCCCTTGGCAGAAACCTCATATCTGTGAAAACCGAATGTATTATACTTAATTGATAATCTGATGTATGCCGTCCAATGATCGCGGCTATAACTAAAAATATCCGTGACCCGTTATGAAATCCAAAATCCTAGCCATTATCCCTGCACGGGGAGGCAGTAAAGGAATCCCCCAAAAAAATATTAAATTACTGCTTGGAAAACCATTGATCGTTTGGACAATTGAGCAGGCACTGTTGAGTGAATATATTGACCGGGTTTTTGTCAGTACTGATGATCCTGAAATTGCCTCTGTTGCCAGGGATGCTGGTGCAGATATCCCGTTCTTGCGTCCGAAAGAGTTTGCTCAAGACAATTCCCCAACGAGCGATGCAGTTATCCACGCGCTTGATGTTTTTGAAAAGGCGGGGGAATCCTTTGATATTATTGTCCTGCTAGAACCAACCTCCCCTTTAAGGGAAAATAGGGATATTGACAATGCCATCGAGTCATTTCTCCGGCATTCTCCAGACATCTCATCCCTCGTCAGTGTGGGGGAAGTACATCTCGAGAATCCCTATATCATGAAGACTGTCGAAAATAACTGTATTGTTCCCCTCCTTAAAAGTGAGCAAGTTTTTTTCCAGCGACAACAATTACCGGAGATTTTTTTCCCTTATGGTGTCATCTATATGTCATCCGTGCCGGCGTACCGTCAATGGAAAACATTCTATCAGAATAAGACGCTTGCGTATAAAATCGCGCGATGGCAGAATTACGAGATTGACGACATTTATGATTTTTATTGTGTTGAGGCAATTATGAAAAATTCGGTGAAGGAGGCAGGAAAGTGAATTTTCTAATTATTGGTCTTGGATCGATGGGAAAACGGCGGATCCGTTGCTTAAAAGCGCTTGGTTTCGGGGATTACATAACGGGTTTTGATATTCGGGAGGACCGACGGAAAGAGGCACATGATCACTATAATATACCTGTAATCGGGAATCTCGAAGAAAAAAGTCTCGGGAGGTTTGATTGCCTGATCATCTCTGTTCCTCCGGACAAACATGCAGAATATATCCGCTTGGCGATAATCTGCGGGATACCAGCGTTTGTAGAAGCAAGCGTCAATATCGAAGGACTTGAGGAACTCAATGTTCTGGCAAAAAAGGCAGGGGTATTTATTGCGCCATCCTGCACTATGCTCTTTCACCCGGCAATAAAAGATATCAAACGAATCCTTCAATCGGGAGAATTTGGCAAAATTACCAATTTCAGTTATCATTCCGGCCAGTATCTTCCTGATTGGCACCCTTGGGAAAGGGTGACCGATTATTATGTTTCAAACAGGGAGACTGGTGGCGGTCGGGAGATCGTTCCTTTTGAACTGACATGGATTGTTGATCTGATGGGGTTTCCCCAAAAAGTCAGTGGGTTCTTTGGCAAGACCCTGGATGTCGGTGCCGATATCGATGATACGTATGTGATCGGCATGGATTTTGGCACCTTTTTTGGAGCGCTGACAGTGGATGTTGTAGCACGTTTCGCAACACGCTCACTTATACTCAATCTCGAAAATGCCCAGATCCTCTGGAACTGGAACGAGCATCAGATTAAAATCTATGACGCAAACAATCTCCGATGGGTCTCCTATCAGCATCCCGAAGGGATATCCATTGCGGGATACAATAAAAATATCATTGATGATATGTATGTGGAAGAACTGAAATCATTTATTAATCGTGTGCGGGATAAAACGACCTACCCTAATTCGCTTGACAAAGATATCGCCGTTTTGAAAATTCTCAATCGTGCCGAAGGTAAAATATGATCAGAAATCGCGGTGCAGTGTTATGGGATAAAGCCAAGAGGGTTATTCCCGGAGGAACGCAATTATTATCAAAACGATCTGAGATGTTTTTACCCGATCTGTGGCCGTCCTATTATTCAAAAGCAAAAGGTGTTGAAGTCTGGGATCTTGACGGGAAAAAATATATCGATATGTCCATCATGGGTGTGGGTGCCTGTATCCTTGGTTACGCGGATGACGATGTCAATGCCGCGGTACATGCCACGGTGGACAAAGGGTCGATATCGACCCTGAACTGTCCTGAAGAAGTGGATCTTGCTGAATTACTCCTGAAACTACATCCTTGGGCGGGGATGGTCCGATATACCAAGACCGGGGGGGAGGCAATGGCAGTAGCGGTCCGGATCGCCCGTGCCCACACAGGTAAAGATATTGTCGCGTTTTGTGGCTATCATGGATGGCATGACTGGTATCTTGCGGCAAACCTTGCGGATAATAAAAATCTTGACGGACAGCTGCTTCCAGGGCTGGAACCCACGGGTGTGCCACGCGGCCTGAAAGGAACCGCACTGCCCTTTAATTATAATATGCTGGGCGAACTCGAAAATATTGTAGAGAAGCACGATGTCGGAGTGATCGTAATGGAACCTCTCCGTCATCACGAACCTGAACCGGGATTTCTTGCCGGGGTTCGTAAAATCGCAGATGAGATCGGGGCTGTGTTAATTTTTGATGAGGTTACCTCCGGCTGGCGGATGAACGTCGGGGGAGTCCATGCGCTCTACAAGGTAACTCCGGATATTGCCGTTTACGGCAAAGCCATGAGTAATGGCTATTCTATGGCGGCAGTAGTTGGAAAGAAAGAGGTTATGGAGAGTGCTCAGGAAAGCTTCATCAGCAGTACCTACTGGACGGAGGGCATCGGACTTGCCGCATCCATTGCCACCATCAATAAATGCAGGGATAAAAAAGTCCCTGATCATCTCATCTCTGTCGGAAAAGAAATCAGTCGTGGATGGGAAGCACTTTCACACGAATATTCCCTCCCCCTTGAAGTCATGGGAATTCCTCCGCTTACTACGTTTCATTTTGAAGCTGACAACAGCCAGGTGATGCATACATTATTCACGCAAGAGATGGTAAAACGGGGATTCCTTGCTTCAAAAGCGGTCTATGTGTCCTATGGTCATTCCTCACGGCATGTTGAGGAATACCTTACAAACGTAGGTGAGGTATTCGAGATAATTCGTAATGGGACCGAAAAAGGAAATCTCTCCTCCCTCCTCACGGGCCCAGTTGCACACGAAGGATTCAAGCGCCTGACATAAGGAGGTGGTTTCAGATGGATCGTTCAAAAGAAAATGTTGTAATAATTACCGGTGGTTTGGGACTTCTGGGAAAATCATTTTCCCAGGTATGTGCAGAAGCAGGGTACTCTCTTGTCATAGCTGACATTAATGATGAGGCAGGTTCACAAACTGCACATGAGATTATAAAAACAACAAGGAATGCCCGGGTCAGTTACCAACATTGCGATATTATGAATAGTGCCGATGTACAAAATCTGATCGGGCATTGCAAGGAAGAATATGGCACAATCTCCACGCTGGTCAATAACGCTTACCCCCGGAACAAGAACTACGGCAGGGTCTTTGAGGATGTTACCTATGAGGATTTTTGCGAGAATGTGTGTATGCACATGGGTGGCTATTTCAATATAACAAAATGGATTGCACGGGAAATGATGGCCCAGAAATCAGGAAATATCATCAATATGGCATCTATTTACGGTCTTGCTGCGCCTCGGTTCGAAGTATATGATGGAACATCAATGACCATGCCGGTAGAATATGCTGCGATTAAAGGGGGAATTATCAATCTAACCAAATATCTTGCTTCCTATCTCGGTAAGTACAATATCCGGGTGAACGCGATCTCTCCAGGCGGGATTGAAGATCGCCAGCCCTCATCGTTTATACAGAAATATTCATCAAATGTTTTCTATGGCGGGCGCATGGCCCGAGCTGATGATATTACCGGTGTTCTGTTATTTTTGTTGAGCGACCAATCCAAATATATAACCGGACAAAATATCATTGTTGACGGGGGATGGACGGCATAAGTATCAAGTCAAATAACAAAAAAATCAAAATCGGCAACCGGTTTATCGGAGATGGGGAACCGGTATTTATTATTGCCGAGGCCGGTGTCAATCATAACGGAGATCCAACTCTCGCAAAACAACTCATTGAGAAGGCAGCGGCTGCAGGTGCTGATGCGGTAAAGTTCCAGACATACCATGCAGAGAACCTTGTTACCTGCACTGCGGAAAAAGCCGGGTATCAAAAAAATACATCCGGTTCAGAGGAATCGCAATACGAGATGTTGAAAAAATTCGAACTCCCTGACAACGTTTTTCAGGAACTATCCGCTTATGCAAAAGAGCAAAAAATCCTTTTTTTATCAACCCCTTTCGATGAGGAAAGTGTTGATCTCCTTGATCGAACCGAGGTACCCGCGTATAAGATTTCTTCCGGTGAAATTACCAATTTCCCGTTGTTAAAAAAAATTGCAGGAAAAAAGAAACCGGTTATTCTGTCCACGGGAATGGCTACACTTGGTGAAGTTGAGGCGGCATTTCACTACTTAAAAAAACAGGGAGTTCACGATGTTATTCTCCTACATTGTACCACCAGCTATCCTGCAGCACTGCCTTCAGTAAACCTCCGTGCAATCCAAACGTTGCAGTGTGCATTTCAGGTGCCTGTCGGCTATTCAGATCACACCTTGGGAATCGTGATTCCCATCGCCGCAGTTGCCATGGGGGCATGCGTCTTGGAAAAACATTTCACTTTGGATAAATCCATGCCGGGGCCGGATCATAAAGCCTCGCTTGAACCAGATGAATTACGGGCAATGGTAGAGACGATATGTGAAGTAGAAAGTGCTCTGGGCAATGGTTACAAAAAGCCAAATGAAGAAGAGGAATTAATAAGAAGAGTTGCCCGAAGGAGTATTGTTGCCCGCCAGGATATCGCTTCGGGATCATTTCTCAAAGAAAGTGATCTTATAATAAAGAGGCCTGGTACAGGAATAGAGCCCAAATACTGGGAATCACTCCTTCAAAGGAAAACACTGTCACCGATTCAAAAAGACCAGGTCATCAACTGGGACATGATAGAATGAAGCGGAAGATCCTCTATATAAGTGGGACTCGTGCAGATTATGGATTAATGCGATCAGTGCTCCGCAGCATTCACAACCATCCAAAGCTGTCTTTGGACATTGTTGTTACAGGTATGCACATGATGGATGAATTCGGTAATACCGTTGAGGAGATCGAAAAGGATGGATTCAGGTACCATCCCATTGACATTCGTTACAGAAACGATACCAAAGAATCAATGGCTCTCTTTATTGGGGAATTCCTTCAGGATCTTGTACCGATGATCCATCGTCTCCAACCAGATATTATACTGATACTTGGTGACAGGGGAGAAATGCTTGCCGGAGCTATTGCCGGTGTTTATTTGAACATTCCTGTAGCCCATATCCATGGGGGGGAGGTTACCTCGACTGTCGATGACTATGCCCGACATGCGATAACGAAACTTGCACAGATCCACTTTGTTGCTACTGAGAAAAGCATGGACCGGATAATTGGAATGGGTGAGGATGTATCTCGGATTTTTGTAGTTGGTGCCCCAGGCTTGGATCAAATTTTACACGAACCGCTCATGAACTGTGATGAGCTTGCACAGAAATACCAAATTGATTTTTCAGAACCGGTCATTCTTGTTATTCAACATCCGGTCACTCTTGAGTCGGACAAAGCTCCAGACCAGATAAGGGAGACAATAGAGGCTGTTGTTTCATTACACTATCAGACGATTATAATTTACCCCAATGCAGATGCCGGAGGGAGAGCAATGATTAACGTGATCGGAGAATATGATAAATTATCACATATACACATATTCCCCAACCTCCCTCACAGGGATTATATCAGTTTGCTCAAGCAGGTGAGTGTTCTTGTGGGCAATTCCAGCAGTGCGATTATCGAGGCGCCTTCGTTTGGTGTTCCTGTGGTAAATATCGGTACCCGCCAGAGAGGCCGGGAACGGGCGGATAATGTCATAGATGCCGGAAATGATCGAAAGAGCATATGTGCGAGCATTGATAGTGCCTTGCATGATTTTGCATTCAGGCAGAAAGTCAAATCCTGCAAGAATCCCTATGGCGATGGAAATGCATCAAAAAGAATCAGCAAGATTCTTTCTGAAATAAATATTAATGAAGCGCTCTTGGTCAAATCGAACTAACCCGGAAAAAGTGAATCTACAGGGAGAATGAACATGATAACAAAAACAAAAATTTCTCCGGGTATGATCAATCTCAATGGGAGGAGTGTTGTTGATTATGCTGTTTAAAAATTGGGAGCCCCCGGAGATCAAAGATGGAGACCCAACAAAATACCAATGGATAGTAAAACACACGAAAAATTTTCATCTTGGTTATAAAACCGATATCGGAGCGTTTTCATATGTTAATGCGGAACAGGGTGTCATAATTGAAGATTTTGTCCAGATCGGATCACATTGTTCTGTCTATTCTGTTTCAACAATTGATAATAAAAAAGGAGAAGTCCGGTTGAAGAAGGGGTGCCGCATCGGTACGCATTCGGTAATTATGCCGGGAGTAACTGTGGGAGAAGGATCGATTATCGGAGCCTTCAGTTTTGTAAATCATAATATCCCGGATGGCGTTCTCGCGTACGGTGTCCCTGCCAAAGTTGTGCGAACATTACGCGGTGATGAAATTATTGAAATCCAACAAAAGGAGTCATCTGAATGACCTGGAAGATACCCCTTTTCAAAATGTACTGGGATACGGATGATACCAAGACCGTTGAGACCGCAATACGCTCCGGAATGAACTGGGCGGTGGGACCAAACGTTACTCAGTTTGAGCAGGGACTTGCGGAATATCTGGGGACACAATATTGTCTGACGTTTAACTCCGGAACATCTGCGCTTCATGCAGTCCTTCTCGCGCATGGTATTGGTAATGGAGACGAGGTGATCGTCCCATCATTCACGTTTATCGCAACGGCAAATGCGCCAAAATTTGTCGGAGCCCGGCCGGTATTTGCTGATATTGAAGAGACCACACTCGGACTGGATCCTGAGAGCGTGGTAAATGCCATCACTCCGAAAACCAAAGCGATTCTTCCCATCCATTACGGAGGCTGTCCTTGCAGGATCAGAGAGCTGAGGGAGATCGCAGATGATCATGACCTTATCCTGATAGAAGATGCCGCTGAGGCATTTGGGGCATCGATCGGAGGAAAACGGGTGGGATCATTTGGGGATTCTGCTATGGTCAGTTTCTGCCAGAACAAGATCATCACAACCGGTGAGGGTGGTGCACTGATTACAGATTCGCGCGATATTTATGAGAGACTTAAACTGATCCGATCGCATGGACGCTTGGATACCGCAGACTATTTCTCCTCATCAGAATCGATGGATTATATCACCCTTGGTTACAACTTCAGACTATCCAACATCCTGGCCTCTCTCGGGCTTGCCCAGCTGCGGAAAGCAGAAGAAATAATCCGGATGCGCATTCATATTGCAGAGTTGTACACTGCTCTTTTCCAGAAGAAGTGCCAGGAGGTCCGGCTGATGGTCGTTCCAGAACATTACCGGCATGTGTTTCAATTATTCTCGATCAGGGTCCCCAAGCGTAATGAACTAATGGAATCTCTTAAAAAGAAAGGAATTATGTCAAAAATTTATTTCTCACCTGTACACCAGACAAGTTATTATCGTCAGGCCCTCAATTATACCGCAATCTTACCGGTCACGGAGAATGTCGCAAACGAGATTTTGAGTTTACCGATATATCCCGGTATGCCGGAAGAAGATATTTCAACAGTCGTTGAAGGGATTTCAGAGTTTTATGGAGCTGCATGAATGGACCTGAAGGAGTACTACAACGGAAAAACCGTCCTCGTAACGGGTGGTGCAGGATCTATCGGGAATTTCCTTGTCCGTGAACTTCTCAAATATGACGTGCATAGTATCAGAGTTTTCGATAACAATGAGACCGGTCTTTTCGATCTTGAACAGGATCTGGCGTCTGAAAAGATTCGATCCTTTATTGGTGATATCAGGGACAAGGAGCGGCTGATGATGGCAATGGACGGTGTGGACATCGTTTTCCATGCAGCTGCGCTCAAACACGTACCCTTGTGTGAATTTAATCCATTTGATGCAGTGAAAACAAATATTATTGGAACGCAGAATGTTCTGGATGCAGCACTTGCCCAATGCGTCCAAAAGGTAATCACAATCAGTACAGACAAAGCAGTTAATCCCTCAAATGTAATGGGTGCAACCAAATTGCTGGCTGAGCGTCTGACGATTTCTGCAAACAGTTACCGAGGTAAAAAGAAAACAATCTTTTCATGTGTGCGGTTTGGAAACGTCCTGAATTCCCGAGGATCCGTAATTCCTCTTTTTATTAAGCAAATTCGAAAGGGAGGGCCGATTACTCTCACCCATCCAGATATGAGACGATTTTTTATGGATATTCCCTCAGCAGCCCGCCTGATACTCACTGCAGGAATGTGTTCTACGGGTGATGAGATATTTATCCTGAAGATGCCCGTTCTTCGCATCATGGATCTTGCGGAAGTGATGAGGGATGTACTTGCGCCTCGATATGGTCTGAATCCCAAGAATATTGCGATTTCAATTGTGGGGATGCGATGTGGAGAGAAGATTGATGAAGTGCTGATGACCGCAGATGAAACAACCAGCGTCTTCGAAAACGATGATATGTATATTATCGTGCCAAAGCAGGTTGTTTATTCTGAATATTCCCCCTCCACAAAAGTCCCCCATGGGTTTAGATCCGCAGTAGTGGATTCGTTCTCGTCAGAGAATGTGAAGCTGATTACAAAGAGGGATATTCGGAGATTGATTACTTCATTTGATGAATAAACCAAGAATCCGTACAGAATATGATACATAAAATAATCATTATAACTGAAAATCCATTCAGTTCATGGGATTACGACCGGCTTGGGATTGCGTTTTTTTTAAAAAATCGACTCGATGTCGAAGTATGGGATATATTAGAAATTCTACATACGAGTGCTCGGGCAAAGGAGATACTTCCGAAGGAACTTAATCTTATTAAAATTCGGTCCTTTTGCAATAGGAGTGATGTTATTAAAGCAATATCCGGTCTCGAAAACACAACTATGGTGATTTGCTGGATAGCCTATGATACCAATACTTATTTTATTTACCGTGAATTATCTCGGAAAAACATAAAATATTGTGTCTCGCAGACAGTATCGTTTCCAAATCCCTTAAAATTAAAAGATACGACAGGAGCGCACACACTCAAGAGATTGATTAAAAGAGTCCTCTGTCTTCATCCAAGGGATGTTGTCCACCACGTTTGGAGAAAGATATTACTTAAGCATTACTCGTTATTTGGGATCAATGCCGCTGACGTAGTGATTTTAACCGGTGGAGAGAAAACGCGAACTGTAAAATTGTACCCTGTTGATAAAAATACGCACTTTCTGTGGGCACATGCTTTAGATTATGATCGTTTTCTTATGGAAAATAAACAAAATTTGCGCGATGATATCCTAAAGGGTGTTTTTCTTGATGATTATTTACCGTTTCATCCAGATTTTAACTATATGGGCATAGAATATCCGATCACACCAGAAGAGTACTACCCGAAAATCTGCGCTTTTTTTTCGCGTCTTGAACATGAATTGAACTGTAAAATCACCATTGCGGCACACCCTCGATCACACTACGACGAACTTCCGGACTATTTTGAGGGGAGACCCATAATTAAAGGAAATACAGTACAACTTGTCAGAGATTCACAATATGTTATAACACATATGAGTACTGCGCTGAACTTTGCAATCCTTTACCAAAAACCGATCATATTTGTCACTATGGACAAACTGCAGAAGATGGATGCAGGCAAATATATCCCGGGTATTTATATCGGGGGGATCGCTTCGGAATTACATTGCACTCCAGTTAATCTTGATCATATTGAACATTTGTCGAGGAAGTCACTTCTTAATAGCGATTTGACTGCCTATGATAAATATCGATCAAACTATATTAAAATGAAAGGAACCCCAGAACTTCCAGTATGGGAAATATTTATTTTGTATATAAAAAAATTGATATGACTTTCTCATAAGAAATTATTTCCTATTTAAAAAAATGAGTAAATTATTGGCACTGTAAAATTCCTCAAAAGAGACAAGATGATATTTGTCATCAGCGAACAATAGAGCAAGCCGTCTTCGATAGTAACCGGAGATTCGTTTGCGTTTTCTGTTTCTGACTGGGATGAGTGAGCAGGAGTTGAGCGTATCCTGGATTAATTCATGGCTCTCTTCAGAGTCATATCCTTTGTCCATGATATAGAGATCAGAGTTTCTATATCTGCGATATTGTTTGAGGAATTTCACGGCATGAGGGATATCATAGACCGGATGTTGGGAGATCTTCAGGCCGGTTATGATCTGTTAATCCGTGTCAAATGAGATTAAAATTTTCAGGAATCATTTCCTGATTTTACCGGTTCTCCAGGGATAATAGTGACTGGCGTATGAGCAAGTAAATCCGAATGACTCGATAGTGGGGGTATCACTCACCTCCGTCATAAAACATTTTCAGCTGTTGGTTGAGAAACCGTGTATATGTCGATGATCGAATCCGTTGACAGAATTTGTGGATTATCGTGAAATGGGAGGCCTCCTCGAGATGGATCTTTTCACGAAGTACGTCCATGATTTCAGTGAATTCTACGGTATCCCGGAAATCTTCTGACAGGTACTCCTTTAGGTGAAGAAGAATGAGTGACTGGTGCTGGGGATATGTCCTCTTCAAGAATTTCGATGAGAAAAGGGGAATGCGGGAATCACGGAGCAATCCGGAGGACACTTCAACAAACTTGATATACAGGTTTGCCGACACTATTCTGCCACCTTACGGTTACTGAACATAACCAAATAAGGAGGAAATGAACCTGAGATCGTTTAGTCACTGTTTTACTTCTGTGAAAATAGGGTTTCTACAGAGCACAAATATCTATTAAAAGAGGGGCAGCAAAATTACTACAAATGATGTGCGGGTTATCATCCCGACCATTCTTGAACAATACATAGGAGTATTTTTGATAAGGTGATATTCGTGAATTCCGAAAAAAGAATACTCGATCTTGGATGCGGCCCTAATAAAGTAAACGGTGCATTGGGTGTTGATATCGTTCCTATGAAAGGAGTGGATGTCGTAGCGAATTTCTTTGAACTGATTTACCCTTTTGCAGATAATACATTTGACGAAATCCATCTTGTCGATGTCATCGAACATCTTCCGAATACAATAAAAACTATGGAAGAGATCCATAGAATTGCCCGCCCAGATGCAAAAATTTTTATCCGGGTTGTGAACTGGAATAGTATCTATACCGCGATGGATCCTACGCATGTCAAGGCTTTTACCGAGGAGAGCTTTGACTTTTATGGGAGTCGCCCGGGACGAAATTACTATACAAAAGCACGATTTGAAGTCGTTCATGTTGACCGCCTATATAACCCCCAGGTACAGAAGTTTATTCATTCTAAACGGATCATGAAAGCAATGAGTTATTATCTTTGCAATGTCCTGTTATCGTTGGATTTTGAATTAAGAGTGATAAAGCCGTTGATTCCAGCCAATAAATGTCTGTGTGAAACCGGCGAAACGGTATTTTCACATATACGATGTCCACACTGTGTATCAGGAAAGTTCCGGCAAAACAGTCCTGATCCGGGAAAATTGGATCTGTATAAAAACAAGTGGTTGATCTGCCGTGAACCTGGATGTGGGCGGAAATATCCGGTGATTGATGGCCTCCCGATCATGATCAATGAAGAGGGCGAGTTGTATTGCGGGATTTCAAGAGATGAATTACCGGAACCTCCACGAGAAAAATATACGATTGTCCCGAATGATTAAATCGGCAATGTCATGTTGCTGAAATGAAAATGATTAGTGTGCCGATTACATAGAGTTCAGGGACAATTGAAAATGCATGGGGTAATAAAGTACGTGAAACCTTCCGAAAACGAACGGAATACATTCGGCCCGTACGAAATGGCCGGTATGCAGTGCCTCTGATATCAAGAAATCTGCTAGTGCATTTTATGCATGCCGATCTCTATCTCCAAGGTCCCTCATCTTGTGATAATTAATGGAAAAAGCATGAAACAAAGTCAAATGCCGGTTGATTTACCTCAGACATGAGGATGAGATGCTATGAAAATCGCCATGGTAACTCCGGTATATCCCCCGCATATGGGGGGTATCGAGATCTTTACCGAATCCCTCTCACGCGGATTGCAGGAACGGGGGGATGTTGTTACGGTTTATCACCCTGCCAACATGGACGTGGAAAGAAATAATCTTCCCGTTATCAAACATATTCTCAATTTTTTCAGGGCGGTCTCATTTCTGAAAACGATTCCCTGTGGCAATGTGGACATCATCCACGTCCAGCAAACGGAACCGTCATTATGGTATCCGTTCCTCCTGAAACGAATGTATCCGGATATCCCGGTCATCGTTCACTGCCATACCCTGATGATAACCGATAGTGGAAAAGAGTATTGTAAACTTCATTTCACACTGAAAGGTATTGCCAGGTACCTGTTTATGGTACTGCCCGCGGAATTTCTTGAAAAAAAATCGATCCGGTCAGCTGATCACGTCATTGCGGTTACTCCGGAAGTTGCGGATATCTGCCGGTCGATTAGGAATTCTCAGGTCTCCCTCGTTCTCAATGGGATTCATATTGAGGATTTTCCTCTTCGTACGAATATCGAAACCCACAAACCCTTCCGGATATTCTGTCCGGGCCGGCTGATCGCTGAGAAAGGATGGATTTACCTGGTTGAAGCCCTGCCAAAAATCCTTTCAGAAATTGATGCAGAGGTCATTTTTTCAGGGTCTGATGCGGAGGGATATAAGTCAGTTATGATGAAATGTTCCGGTGAACTTGGTGTTTCGGATAGGATACAATACCTTGATGGTGCCGATTTTCCAGCTCTGATTAAATGTCAATCCGAATGTGATCTTGTGGTTATTCCCTGGGTGGCTGAAATGTTCGGTTTATCCGTGTTTGAGAATCTGGCCATGGGGAATATCATTGTATGTACGGATGTAGGTGGCATCTCTCGGTTCGTCAGGGACAGGGACGCAGTTCTTCTTGTCGAACCGGCAAATCCGGACCAGCTGGCGTCAGCGGTTGTTGAGGGACTCAAGAATATCTCTTTACGTGACCATATTCATAGGACTGCCCCCGAACGAGCAAAGGAGTACGATATCAGGAGAACTGTGGATCAGATAAGAAAACTCCACCGAGAGATTGGATTAGGTATCCGTCAGAATAATGGTTTTAACGAGTGAAGGGATATAAAAATATAATCCGACTCCTTCAGGCAGATCCCTCTGCCGCAGATCTGCTTTTACAGATCGTTCTGTGCGGATTCGACAAGGAGACGTACCATTTCTGGGAACGACACTGTCCTCTTCCACCCCGTCAGCCGCTCCAGTTTTTCCGGATTCCCGACAAGCGCAACTGCCGGTTTTGTGATGATCTCCCTCTTTTCTGTAACGTATTCATGCCAGTCCAGTCCAAGATATTCAAATGCAATTTTTACAAAGTCTTCAACACGGCTCTTCTTTCCCGTAGCTATAATAAAATCGTCAGGTTTCTGGTGAGTTGTTATACGGTGCATCGCATCGACATAATCCGGTGCATAACCCCAATCCACTTCAACGGAGAGATCTCCAAGAATAAGCCGGTGGTGTGGATCATGTTTGCATAATATTGCAGCCTTTGCAATTTTCTGGGAAACGAACTGCTCGCTTCTGATCGGAGATTCGTGGTTATAGAGAATACCTGTTGATGCATGAATATGATACAGTGTCCGGTACATCCGGCATAAATGTAATCCTGAAACCTTCGTTACTGCGTAAATCCCCAAGGGATTAAAGGGGGTTGTCTCGTCCTGTGGTTCCGAGGCAGGTCTTCCGAAGATATGAGAGGACGCAGCATAAAACAGATGCGTATCGGGAGAAAAAAGTCTGAGTGCTTCAAGAACATGAAAGAGGGAGAGGACATTAACCTCATAACTATGCTGAAAGAGAGTCTCGTTGTTAATAACCGGGTCTTCGGATGACTGGTGAAAAGCAGCCAAGTGATATATCTCATCGGGCTGTATTCTCTGGATAAGATTGGAGATCTCCTGAAAACTTGTGATATCATGTGCTTGGTTTTTCCAATCGTCACGGTTTGTCATTATCCTGGTGCGACCGAACCCGAAAATTTCGTAGTGTCGTTCATTAAGATAACGGAAAAGGTAAGTACCATCCTGCCCGGTTACACCTACGATAATTGCTCGCGGCATCTGCCTGTACCTCCGATGGATAATCCGGATATCAGACGATCTCTACGTCCGGCAGAGGAAATATGAATTTCCCTCCGTCCTTTATAAACTGGCCCTCTCTCTCGATAAATTCCTTTTTGAAATGCCACGGGAGTGGTAAAAAATAATCCGGTTTTTGTTTTCTTGCCTCTGCTTCTGATATGATAGGGATTCCGGTCCCGGGTGTTCGACAACCCCATTTTTCAGGATTGCGTTCCGCAGCTGCTGTGATAATTTTTGAATCAAGATTGAAATATTGAAGAAGTACATTTCCTTTTGTTGATGCCCCGTAGACGAAGATCGTTTTTCCTTTAGTTTTTTCAGTACGCAGAAATGTATTCAGATCCATCTTTACCTTTTCGACACGAGTACAGAAATCCCGATACGGTATTTCACAATTTAGTTTTAGTGCCCGCTCCATTTTTATGACTCGATCTAGGGCCGCTTCATTTCGGGGGATTTTGGAGTCTGCATGGGTGACATATACCCTGAAACTTCCTCCATTGATGGCATTGAATTCAATATCGACCGCTTTGAGATTATTTCGACGGAGCATCCAGTCTATCTGGTAGAAAGCGTAATATTCCAGATGTTCATGGCAGATGGTATCGAAAGAATTCATCTTGAGCATGGTGGGTAGATAACTCTGTTCAAGAATCCAAATTCCGTCTTTATGCAGGATTTGCTGGATATTTTCGACAAATTCCATTGGCTTTTCAAGATCATAGAACATTGCAACAGATGTAATGATCTTTGCCTTTTCGTGGGGATATACTGAGTTAAATTTGGCCGCTGAGAAAAAATCGCAGATCAACTGTATTTCTTGAGGATAGTATTTCTTGTATTGTTCTCCGCCGGGATCGATTCCGATCCGGCGAATATCTTCCATTGAATAACTTTTCAGCAGCGTCCCGTCATTGCTACCGATATCCAAAACAATATCCTGTTTTTCCAAGCGGGTTATTGTCTGCGATTTTCTGGTAAGTTCCGCGAGATGATCGCGCATGGTCTTGTTGATACCGGACCTATATCCGTACCCACAGGTATACATCTCAAGGGGAGGAACCGAGTGCTTCAACTGGACAAGCCCGCATGCTCCCGGATTCTTCGAGTTGTCACATCTGATCAGAACCAGTGGTGCGCGGGGAGGATCCGGGTCATCCTCTCCGGGAAATCTTCCGGATAACGCTTGATTGCCTAAATCTAATACCGTAACGATCTGATCATTTCCGCAGATGCGGCATTTTTTTATCTCGCGGATATCCATTCTCTCACCAAAATTTTCCTCATTTGATTAACAGTATGCGATGCCAGATGTAATAAATCAAAGCCAAATTTTCTGACATTGCTCAATAATCGAAAATGCCTCCAACTAATGCACTATGCCCCAGATAATACGCCGGCGAGTTCCCAAAATTATATCAGTTAAAAAACAAATCAATTCTGAAGAGTTGAAATTCCCGGGTGAGGATGTCTGTTGTTTTTCAGTATACAAGAGATCGTTTTAATGCACGATGAGAGAAGTGAAATATAATGTCAATAAAAAAAGCATTGATTACCGGAATTACCGGGCAGGATGGATCATATCTTGCCGATTTCCTGCTGGATAAAGGCTATGAAGTGCATGGGATCATCCGTAGATCATCGTCCTTCAATCGACAACGTCTTGAGCATTTATATGTTGATCCCAGAGACCCCCAAGCTCGCCTTTTCCTCCATTATGGGGATCTTTCCGATGCAGAAGCTATGTCCTATATTTTGTATAATATCAAGCCGGATGAAGTGTACAATCTGGGAGCCCAAAGTCATGTCAGAGTCAGTTTCGATATGCCAGAATATACAGCAAATACCACCGCGTTGGGAGTGACTCGTCTTCTGGAAAGTGCACGGAGAAGCAACCAGAAAATAAAAATCTATCAGGCCTCATCCAGCGAAATGTTTGGATCCTCGCCTCCTCCTCAAGAGGAGAGTACTGCATTCGCGCCAAGAAGCCCTTACGCGTGTGCCAAGCTCTATGCATACTGGATGGTAAAAAATTATCGCGAGGGATATAATCTATTTGCCGCAAATGGGATCCTGTTCAATCATGAATCGCCCCGGAGAGGGGAGACATTTGTTACCAGAAAGATTACCTACAGTATCGTTAGGCTGATCATGAAAAAAGATCAGTTCCTGTATCTGGGAAATCTTGATGCAAAAAGGGACTGGGGATATGCACCTGAATATGTCGAGGCGATGTGGAGGATACTCCAGCAAGAAAGTGCAGATGATTTCGTTATCGGAACAGGAGAATCGCATTCCGTGAGGGAATTCCTTGAACGGGCGTTCGCCTATGTTGATCTGGATGTTGAGCACTATGTTAAAATTGATCCGGCGTATTTCCGTCCAACGGAAGTGGAAGTACTCATAGCAGATCCAAGGAAATCTGAAAAGAGACTCAACTGGAAACCGAAGATCAAATTCAATGATCTTGTTAAAATAATGGTGGATGCCGATATGCGAGCGGCAGGACTGGAGCCTTTGGGAGATGGTGATCAAATCCTCGAGAAAAAGTATCCTAACAAATTCTGGACTGCAGATTGATCAGATCACCCCTCTTACTTTATCGACAAATTCTCATATGCCGAAATGTTTGCGTAATAAAACTGACCCGCTCATCAGGATCTGGATCATACAGTGCCCTAAAAAAAGAAGTCTGATTTATAAGATATCTCTTCCAGATAGGGTAAATCTGATTTATTAACCGTCTGGCAGCATTAGATACACTTTCGCCAACCTATTTAACTCTGGTATTATATCAATAGATGAAATGTAATGATTATGAACGATAAATGATCTTACTGCACAAGTTTTTTTCCCCCCAATGTAACTCATTTCTTCAGAAGCAGAATTATTTACAATTAAAAACGTAAATAAACGGTATATAAGAACCGGCTCGAAAATCCCGGGGGTTACATCATGAAAGTAGGCATCTTATGCGGCGGATACGGAACCCGGATTCGCGATGTAGCGGACAATATTCCAAAGCCGATGATCCCGATCGGTGAATATCCCATTCTCTGGCATATTATGAAATACTATGCAGTCTGGGGCCATGACCGGTTCGTGCTCTGTCTGGGATACAAGGGAGACACCATTCGGGATTTTTTTGCAAATTACCGGGCGCATACGACTGATTTCACTATTGACTTGAGTGGAAAAACACCCGTCCAGTACCATACCGATCAGGCAGCAGAGACCTGGACGGTGACGCTTGCGGAAACCGGCCAGCATGCCATGACCGGTGCACGGATCAAACGGGTAAAGAAATACTTCCAGGATGAGGAGAATTTCATGCTGACCTATGGGGACGGAGTCGGCGACATCGATATTGGGAAACTGATCGCATTCCATAATTCCCATGGAAAGATCCTGACTGTCACGGGTGTGAGGCCTCCGGGAAGATTTGGAGAACTCCAATGTACTGATAAGGGGCTTGTGACAGAATTCAATGAAAAACCTCAAACCACCGGAGGAAGAATATCTGGAGGATTCTTTGTCTGCCGCCAGGAGATCTTTGACTATATTGACGACAGGGAAGATACTGTCTTCGAACAGCAACCGCTTCGGAATCTGGTGCGCGACAATGAGATGATGGTCTTCAAGCACGACGGGTTCTGGCAGCCGATGGATACCTTGCGGGAGTACAAGCTCCTCAACCAGGTCTATGAAGAGAAGAACGCTCCTTGGGTGATCTGGTGACCCCCCCCCTTGGGATCTTCAGAAACAAACGCGTGCTGGTTACCGGGGATACCGGTTTCAAGGGTTCCTGGCTGGCATACTGGCTACACTATCTCGGCGCGAATGTGCATGGGTTCTCCCACCCCCCCGAGAGAGACTGCGATCATTTCAATGTTCTGGGCCTTGCACGGCATATCCATCACACCGATGGGGAGATCCGTGATTACTCGCAAGTTCGGGAATTCATGGAAACGACTCGGCCGGAATTTATCTTTCACCTTGCTGCCCAGCCATTGGTCCGGAAATCCTTCCGGGAACCAAAACTCACCATGGACACCAATATAGGGGGAACCGTCAATGTCCTGGAAGCGGTGAGATTCACCCCTTCGGTAAAGGTTCTTGTCACTATCACTTCTGACAAATGTTACCGGAACAAGGAGTGGTGCTGGGGATACCGTGAGAGTGACGAATTGGGAGGTAAAGATCCATATAGTGCGTCGAAAGCGGCGGCAGAGATCGTGTACTCTGCATATCAGGACTCATTCTTTGCCGGCCGGCCTCAGTTTGGGGCGGCTAGTGTCAGGGCAGGGAACGTGATCGGTGGCGGGGACTGGTCCACAGATCGCATTGTCCCGGATTGCATCCGGGCGCTTCAGTCAGGAAAGCCGATCGTGCTCAGGAATCCCCAAGCCACCCGGCCGTGGCAGCATGTGCTGGAACCGCTCTCCGGTTATCTCCTCCTTGCATCGCGGTTGTACGAAGACCCGGCGCAGTTTCGTGGCTCTTATAATTTCGGGCCGGACAGCAGGGAAATCCATACTGTGGAGGAGGTTGCCCGGGCACTGATCAGCGTGTGGGGATCCGGCGGGATTAAAATTGCCAGAAATGAGAGCGATCCGCCGGAAGCGGGCCTTCTGCACCTGAACTGTGACAAGGCGCACCATGCCCTTGGCTGGTATCCCCGATGGAATTTTGCAAAGACCGTCGAACGGACAGCACAATGGTACAAGTCGGTGAAAGAGGGAACGGACGCGGTGGCCCTCACCCGTCGGCAGATCATTGAGTATATGGAGAGTTCACCATGATTGAAGGTGTTTTGGTAAAACCGCTTCGGCAAATCCCCGATGAGCGCGGCAAGATCATGCACATGATGCGTAATGACGATCCGGATTTCATTGGATTTGGCGAGATCTATTTCTCGTGTATATATCCCGGTGTCATCAAGGGGTGGCACCTCCACAGGAAGATGACCCTGAATTACGCGGTGCCGTTCGGCGCCATCAAGCTGGTTCTCTATGACGACCGGGAATCAAGCCGGACAAAAGGAGAGATCCAGGAGATTTTCATTGGTCCCGATAACTACTGCCTTGTCCGGATCCCTCCCCTAGTGTGGAACGGGTTTAAGGGTGTGGGAGTAACGCCGTCGATCGTAGCGAACTGCTCCTCGATACCCCACGATCCCGACGAGATTGAGCGGATGAGCCCCTTTGACAAGAAGATTGCCTACAACTGGGAAATCCGCCACGGGTGAGCCGGGGTTGTTTCATGCCGATACAGAAGGTTTTTGTTACCGGGGTAACGGGCTTTATCGGGAGGCACCTCGTGCGCCGGCTGGTGTCGGAAGGGTATGTGGTCGGGGCGCTGGTGAGGCAGGCATCGCCAACCTCACGATCTCTACCTCAAGACGGGGTCTCATATTTCCCGGGGGATATCCGGAATTATGGGGAAGTCAGAACCGCTATCGCGGCATTCAGGCCGGATGCCGTTATCCACTTGGTCACGTATTATGCTGTGATGCATCATGCCGATGAGGTCGGTGTGATGGCGGATACGAACGTGAAGGGGACACTCAACCTCCTGGAGGCTGCAAAAGAGACGGGAGGTGTTCAGCTCTTTGTGAACACCAGCTCGTGTGCAGTGTACGAACAAAAGAAGCAGCGTCTGAAGGAAAGCGATCTCATCAGACCGCAGAATCTGTACGCCCTCACCAAGGTCCAAGCTGAAGAGGCGTGCGGGTTTTATGCAGATACTTTCAGCCTCCCCAGCGTGACCCTCCGCGTATTCCCTCCCTACGGGCCCGGCGATCACGAGCGCCGGTTGATTCCGTATGTCATTGGATCCCTCTTGAAGAACACATCACCTAACCTGACCTCCGGGAAACAGGAATGGGATTTTGTATTCGTGGATGATATTATCAGCGCCTATGTGGCCGTCCTGAGATCCTGCCCCTTTAAGGAGAAGCATCCCATCTTCAATATCGGAACCGGTCAGCCTGCATCCATCCGTTCCGTGGTGGAAAAGATCCAAGAGAAAATTGGTTCCGCTGTCGATCTTCCTTGGGGATCTGTGGCCCACCGGACAAACGAGGTCTGGTACAACTCCGCAGATATTGCAAAGGCACGGTCCGGGCTTCACTGGGCTCCGGCAACCGGACTTGACGAAGGGCTCCAAAGGACCGTTGTCTGGTTTAAGAAGCATTACCAAAACGAACAACGATGATGCAAGAACATAAAACATCCGTATTGGATCGCACCGGGAAAGCATTGACTCCAGGAACCGCATGATGCCTGAAAATCCTCTGGTTTCTATCTGTATCCCGACCTATAACCGTGCCGGAATGATCGGAAAGGCAATAGAGAGTGCCCTTTCTCAGACCTACCGTAACATCGAGGTGATTGTTGTTGACAACGATTCCCGTGATGATACCCCTGCCGTTGTGGCAGCCTTTGCCGATGAACGGCTTCGGTATGTAAAAAATGAGCGGAATCTGGGGCTGTTCGGGAACTGCAACCGCTGTATCGAGCTGGCCACCGGCACCTACCTGCATATCCTGCACTCAGATGACTACATCGATCCGGGATTCACTGCGCGATGTGTTGCGTTCTTTGCCGAACATCCCACGGTAGTCCTGACAACAACAGGTTCGCGTATTATCGGCGATTCATTTGAGAAAGAGATTTCCGGCAGCGAGACTGACAGGGTATACCCCGCACCGGAGGGATTCCGACGCCTCCTTGCTGCACGCTCGTTCATTGTGTGCCCGTCGGTCATGGTCCGCTGTGACGTGTACCGAGAAGTGGGGCCGTTCAGCATGGAGTACCCCTATTCATCGGATTATTACCAGTGGCTGAAGATTGCACGGATGCATGATATCGGGTTCGTGAGCGGGGCATGCCTTTTTTACCGGCAGGGCGAACACTCCGAGACATTTCGGTTCCTTTTCTCATCGCCGCAGGGATACATGGACATGCTGAGGCTGTTTGTCCAGATTGCTATCGACCTCGGGAAGGAGTCAGAGTTGTTTGCCGGAGATCTTCTTGCAGCACAGCGGCGTTTTATCCATGACTGCATCTTTGCCGGCTTCACGCGAGGAGATGCCATGCCTGGCTTTCGGCCATCGATCTTCACCGGATTCTCTATTGCATGCTGGACTATGGAACGGCCCGGTTCGATCCGCCAGTGGTTCGGAAAAGGACGTGATCTCGCTGTGATTCTGCCGGCAGGACTTCTGCTGGCATGGTCGCCTACCCGTTGGCTGGTCAGGAGACTTCTCTTTTCCCGGAGAATGGGATACTGAAAGGAGCCGCATACCATGATTCTCCTCCTCATTGCCGATGGCCGCAGCATCCATACCCAGCGCTGGGCTGAGTATTTCGCGGAGCGGGGGCATGGTGTTCACCTCGTCACCTACAATCCGATGAACCGCACGATCCCCGGTGTTACGGAATATGTTCTCACCTCCCGCTGGGACAATCTCTACCTTTCCTTCATCCCGCGCCACCTTGCGGTCAAGCGGCTGGTGCGGCAGCTCCATCCCGATCTTATCCACGCCCATTTCATCGCCAAGTACGGTTTCCACCTGCCTGGCTTGGGGCGGTGCCCATCGGTTGTTTCGGCCTGGGGTGATGACATCCTGATCCTGCCAAAGAAGAGCCGGCTGATTGCATGGTATACAAAGAGGGTAATGGAGGATGCCGATCTTGTGTATGCAATCTCGAAGAATATCCGGGAACATATCATAGAGGATTTTGCCATCCCGGGACAAAAGGTCCGGTACCTCCCCTTTGGCATTGACACAGGCATCTTCTCACCGCCCCAAAATACAAAACCGGATGCGATCCGGCGTATCGAGGTCTTCTCTAACCGGGGATATTTCCCGGTATATGACAATGCGACCCTTGTTCGGGGATTTGCCCTTGCATTCCAGAAAAATCCGGCTCTCCGGCTCACACTCAAGGGAGACGGTCCGCTTGAGCAATCCGTTCGGGAAGAAGTCACCTCCCTTGGGTTATCGGGGGTCGTGACATTCATGGGAAAAACCGATTATCTTGATGTCCCGAATGATTACCGTCGGGCAGACATCTTCATTACTACCTCCGTTTCTGACGGGACCCCGGTCTCCCTGCTTGAGGCCATGGCAAGCGGCCTTCCCTGCATAGCTACATCGGTGGGAGGGATACCGGAATGGGTGGAAACCGGAAAGACCGGGCTCCTGATCCCACCTAGTTCTCCGGAGGCGGTGGCGGAAGCACTCCTTTTGTTTGCAACCGATCCGGTGCTCCGTTCACTCATGGGTTCTGCGGCCCGTGACGCTGTTATCAGAAACGGCCAGTGGAAGACCCTGATGGCCCAGGCAGAGAAAGATTATCTGGCGCTCATTAAAACATATAGTCAGGACAGATCATGAAATGGCAGGACAGGCCGGTGCTCGTGACCGGCGCCGGGGGTTTTATCGGCAGTCACCTTGTCGATGAACTGCTGCGTCGAGGTGCGGACGTTACGGCATTTGTGCATTATAATGCCCGGAACGACTGGGGAATGCTGGAAGGGAGGTATACCGATTCAACACCTCATTTGAACGTCATTGCCGGTGATATTACCGATGCACAATTCGTAAAAAAGGCTGTGGCGGGAAAAGAGTTTGTATTCCATCTCGCTGCGCTTATTGGCATCCCCTATTCATATGTCGCACCAGAGTCGTATGTCAATACGAACATCAAAGGCACACTCAATGTGATGCAGGCATGCTTGGATGAAGGGACCCGCCGTATTGTTACGACATCTACAAGCGAAGTATACGGGACTGCACAATACACCCCCATCGATGAGAAGCATCCCCTTCAGGGGCAGTCACCATATTCCGCGAGCAAGATCGGTGCTGACAAGATTGCCGAATCTTTTTATTTATCGTTCGGACTGCCGGTAACAACCATACGGCCGTTTAATACATTTGGTCCCCGCCAGTCAACACGGGCCGTGATCCCTACCATCATCACCCAGGCCCTCACCACGAACCGGATCAAGCTTGGTTCACTGACCCCGGTACGAGACTTGACCTATGTGGCGGATACCGTTTCGGGATTTATAAATCTTGCAGAGAGCCAAAAAACTCTCGGCAGGACGGTAAATACCGGATCCGGACGTGGCGTAACAATCGGTGAACTTGCAGATATTATTATCGGGAAAGTAAACCCGGAGGCAAAGATAATCTGCGAAGAGAAACGGATCCGACCAGAAAAGAGCGAGGTGATGCAACTTTTATGCGATAACCATCTGGCAAACGAACTCGCAGGATGGAACCCGTCATATTCCCTTGAAGAGGGTCTTGACCTGACAATCAGCTGGATGAAAGAACACATATCCTCGTATAAAACCGGGGTATATACAGTTTAGGTGAATCTATGCAGGCGATTATTTTAGCAGGAGGAAAAGGCCGTCGGCTCATGCCATATACCACGGTGCTTCCCAAGCCTCTTATGCCCATTGGGGATTACCCCATCCTTGAAGTGATTCTTCGGCAGCTCAAACGCTGTGGATTTGACCAGGTCACCATAAGCACCGGTTACCTGCATGAATTAATTCACGCATACCTCGACAGCAACAAATCTCTTGGTCTTGACATTGCGTATGTTCACGAAGATACGCCTCTTGGTACCATAGGTCCGCTCCGGCTAATCGAGGATCTTGACGATACTTTCCTTGTCATGAACGGGGATATCCTGACTGATATTAATTACCGCGACCTCATCGCCAGTCATAAACAGAAGAATGCGATTGCTACCGTTGCAACTTACCAGCGGGATGTACACATTGATTTTGGCGTGCTTGAACGGGACACTGACCAGAGGATCGTTGCATTCCGGGAAAAACCGACATTCCATTTTGATGTCAGTATGGGTGTCTATATCTTCTCAAAGAAAGTGCTCGATTATGTACCGGATGGAGAACCATTTGGCTTTGACCAGCTGATGTATGCCCTTACCGCAAAAAAGGAAGCAGTGTACAGTTTCCCCCATTCCGGTTACTGGCTGGACATCGGCAGGCCGGATGATTATGCCCGGTCAATTGAGGAGTTCGAAAAGTACCGTCACCGGTTCCTTCCATGAGAGTTCTTGTCACCGGAGCTGCCGGGTTCACGGGCACCCGGATGATGGAATTCCTTGGAGCGCATAGTATTGAACCAACCGGTATGATACGGCGGCAGACTTTCGGGCTGGGAAAAAGATCCTATGTTACAGGTGATCTGCTCGATCCCCCATCCCTGCGTGATGCATTTGAGGAACATCGTCCAGATGCAATAATTCACTTGGCCGGCCTGACCCGGGGGTCTTCGGATGCATTATATGCAGCAAATGTTACCGGGACAAAAAATCTGCTTGACGCGGCCATAACCGTAAACCCGGCCTGCAGGATCCTAGTTGTCAGTTCATCAGCCGTCTACGGAAACGCCGGGAATGCCCCTATCCCTGAAACCACTCTATTGCGACCGGTCAATGATTATGGGAAAAGTAAGGTGGCACAGGAAGAACTCTCCCTGCAGTATAATTCATCAGGATTTGCAGCAATATCGGTTGCCCGTCCTTTCAACCTTGCCGGGCCGGACCAGTCGGATAATTTCCTTTGTGGCAGAATTATAAAACAGGTTGTTGAGATTGAACAAAAAGAAAAGAACACCCTTGACCTTCTGGAAATTTCAACAGAACGGGATCTCATCGATGTTCGCGATGTGGTCCGCGGCTACTGGGCACTGATCTCCCATCCGGGTTTCCGCAGTGATTGTGTGGGAAAACCTTTCAATTTCGGATCGGGAAAAGCGTACCGTATATCTGAAATAATTGAAATTGTTGAGGAAATCACCGGCGAACATTATACGATCCGGTTATCTGATGATCAGCAAAAAGTTACGATCCCAACCCAGCAGAGCGATAATTCCCGGATTACTTCATTAACCGGCTGGAAACCTGAGATCTCCCTTAAAGAGACCTTGCGGGATATGCTGGATTATGAACGAAATAAAAAGAGATAAAAAATCAGATAACTCCCATCTCCGTCAACCTCGCCGGCAAATACTTCTTCGTGACAAAGTCCAGCCCCCGGGCCGCAAACGCCTGCTGTTCTGACTTGAGTCCCAGTTCTAACTGTAAATTGATCTGCTTCTTCCAGTATTCCGTTGCAAACCGGGGGTCGGTAAGTTCGGCATTCAAAGCCTCGACATCCTTATCGGACAACTTGTCCGATGGCAGGTTGTAGTCCCGGATATCGCTGGGCTGCAACCCCAGGAACTGTGCCTTCGGAGTTGCGAGGATCTCGGACATATGCGCGCTCTTGATGGCACCGTACGCAACTGATGCGTAGATCCGGTACGACCATGGGTCTCCATCGGTAAAAACGAGGATTGGCAGGTTCCAGGTCTGGCTTATCCGGTTGAGCAGCCTGCGCGTTGACCGGGCCGGCTGGCCCTTGAGGTGGAGGAGGATCGCGTTGTGCTCCTCATCGAACCCGTTCTCGATCAGCCGGTCGTACATACCACCGGTTTCCATGGCAATGACAAATTTCGCATCATGATCGACCAGCTCAAGGTTCTCCACATTGTTCGGGATGGAATACCCGGCCGATCCCACATCGTCCTGGCAATGGATCAGTTTGAGGCCCCTGCGGGTCGGCTCCCGGATCCGCATCGGGCCGTAGATGGAGGCCCCGTTCTCTTCGGGCCGGAGGTGGAAGCCTTCGCGCGGCACATCGGAGATGATCTCGAGGTCTTCCACAAGGAAGTTGCTCTCGTCCTGCGCGCCAAACTTCGCGCGCTTCCAGCCCTCCGAGATGTAATACATTTCTCTTAAGGTCGAAGACCGGTTCTCGATGAGCTGCTGCTTGACAAAACCGATCACATAGGCCATCTTTAAGAGATGCGTCGCGCTCTTTGCGGTTGCCGCCGTCCGCAGGCTCTCCTTGTCGCCGTACTTCCAGACCTCGCTTGCATCGTCGTACTCAATATTGTATTTTGTACGGGTGGGAAGCGAGATGGACGGGATCTCCCCGGCCGTCATCTGGTCGTACCAGGCCGAGGCGATTGTCATGAGCGCCTTCATCGACCGTGCATCGAGTTCCTCTTTAGACATCGAGATCCACCACCATCTTCTTGTTGTCCTCTATCCCGCGGATATCGAGCATCCCGCCGCCTTTCCCGGGATACGTGACGCGCCAGACCGTGTGTTTCGGTATTGCCATCTTCCAGACCTTCGTGAACTGCCCGTCCATTTCGGTAGAAAATGCCGGCGGCATGTCTGCGCCGGCCGCATTGTCCGTGGAGATATCATACACCGAGATCTCGACATCGCTGCTCGTGTAGTTGTTCACTTCGATGGTCACGCTCCCGGCGGTTGTCCACTTCTTTGCGATCAGCTTGTGCATGAGCCGGCCTTCGATGGGCGTTGTGTCCACGAGCGGCTTTTCCACGATCTCGCTCACTTTGGCCGCGATCTCGGGGATTACCGCGCAGACCGCGCGTGCCCGGTCCTCGGCAAGCTTGTTCCGGTCCCTGCGCGAGAGGAAGGTCTTGAGCTCCCGGCCCAGGTCCTGGAGCGCGAGCACGATCTCCTTTTCGATCTCCGGGATGCTCGCAATCGCATCCTTGCTCTCGCTCGTGAAGGGTACGTTTGTGGACGCGACGTGGACAAGGATCAGCACCGGCCCCAGAGGAAGCCCCTGCTGGGAGATGTTGTACGATTTCCAGTTGACGTTTGAAACACATTCCGTAACAGCGCAGGCGCCCTGCTGGTACATGAGCGGGACCCGGTTGGCAAACCGGAGGATCGTTGCGTTTCCCTCGGGCGGCAGTTTCCCGCCGTACCCGATCGCTGCCTCGACCACGAACGGGTGGCCGGAGTATACCGAGCTCGGCCGTGTGCGTGCCGCGACAAAGTCCATCTGGAACTCCTTGTCAAGACCGCGCCGGATTAAATCCTCGCCAATGGGCGAGAGGCACTGCGTGGTCGGCGGGGCGGGCACGGCAACGGACTGCATGGCAGCGAGCAGGTTTTTGAGCTCCTCCGTGCCAAGTCCCTTTACTTTCAGCGCCGGCTTGAGGCCGGCCTTGTCGCACATCTCCTGCGCGGTCTTTTTACCCACCCGGGAAAAACCGTTTACGAGAAAATCTATAAGTTTCTCCTCGCTTGCCGCGGCCATCCGTTTGAGCTGCCCGAACTCGATCCCGTGCGGGTGGGGCTGGATCGCCACCGGGCACGCGATCACCTCCTGGCTCACGCGCTCAAAAGTGAACGCCTCGTCGTCCAGCTCCACCCGGAACCGTGCATGGGGGTTCACGACCGAAGTGTACCTGAGGTATTCGAGCAGCTTCTTTTTCGCCGACATCGTGCTCTTGAACTCGATCTGGACCCGGGTGCCGTGGATCCGGTCCCATTCGAACGGCTGCTCCGAGATGATGTCAGGTTCGTTGGTCTCGATCTTTATGAGGATCTCGAACCTGTGTGCCGGCTCCTTTGCCCCGGTGCGGGAGATGACAACGGCAGGAAGGCCGCTTGTCAGCTGCGCATAGAGCACGGCGGCGGAGATCCCGATCCCCTGCTGGCCCCGGGTCTGCCGGATCTGGTGGAACCGTGAGCCGTACAGCAGTTTCCCAAAGACAAACGGCACCTGCGCGGGGACAATGCCCGGACCGTTATCCTCGACGATGATCCGGAATACTTCCGGCCCGGTCTTCTTGATGCTGATGTAGATGTCGGGCAGCACCTGCGCTTCCTCGCAGGCATCGAGCGCGTTATCCACCGCTTCCTTGATCGTGGTAATAACGCCACGCGTGGGCGAGTCAAAGCCCAGCAGGTGCTTGTTCTTCTCGAAAAATTCCGCTACGCTGATGCTGCGCTGCTGTTTGGCGAGTTCCTCAGCGAGCACCATGTGCCTTCACCTCGGCTACTGCCGCGGCCGGGTCAAGGGTCTTCTGTTCTCCCGAGTGGAGGTCTTTTAGGGTCACCTGCCCGGCCTCGGCCTCCCGTTTCCCGATAACAACTGCATAGTCCGCGGACTTTGCTGCATGGGCCAGCTGTGCGCCAAGCCCCCGGCCCATCAGGTCCATCTCCGCCCGGATCCCGGCTGCCCGGAACTGTCGGGCTACCGCGAGCGCAAAGCTGCGGCCCTCCTCCGTACAGATAATTGCTGCAATGGTGTCCTTTGCCGGCGCGGCGTCGCCAAGCGAGACCATGACCCGGTCAAACCCGATGGCAAACCCGCAGGAGGCCACATCGTCCCCGCCGAACAGGTGCGCGAGCCGGTATGCCCCGCCGCCAACAATCTGGTTCTCCGCGCCTAGGTTGTGGGCAAACCCCTCAAAGACCATGCCGGTGTAATAGTCAAGCCCCCGGGCGATCCCGAAGTTGAACGAGTACGCGATCCCGGACTCGTCGAGGATCCCGGCCATCTGCTCCACGCGCTCTTTCTCGGGGATAGTCCCGGCAATCTCGAAAGCCTCGGCAAGCGTACGGCACTCCACGAGCGCGGTCAGTGACTCGCCCAGATCGGCTTTCTCCATCGCTGCCAGCGTTCCCTTAAGGCCCTCGAAATCCTTCTTGTCGAGATGAGCCATCACCCGGCGCTGGGCTGTGGGTTCGAGATCTTTTAAGAGATTTTTCATAAACGCGAGGTGGCCGACCTTGAGGTCCCACGTGACCCCGGTTGCGTTGAGCGCTTCTGCGGCAAGCATGATCACTTCCGCATCGGCCATCGCGGTATCGGCCCCGATCAGTTCGGCGCCGAACTGCCAGAACTGCCGGTACCGCCCTTTCTGCGGGCGCTCGTACCGGAAACAGTCGGCAAAATAACACCAGCGCAGCGGTTTTGGCGCGACTTTTGCCTCGTTGATGTACATCCGGATCACGGCGGCCGTGATCTCCGGGCGCAGGGCAAGCTTCCTGCCACCCTTGTCTTCGAAGACGTACATCTCCTGCATGATCCCCTCGCCGGACCGGAGTGTGAAGAGTTCGAGATCCTCGAACTCGGGAGTGCAGACCTCCCGGTACCCGAACCGGCGCACCGCCTCCCGCATCTTTGCTTCGGTGCTGCGCCGCGCTTCCATCTCTTCGGGAAGGAAATCCCGTGTGCCTCGTGGTTTCTGGATCATGCCTGGTAAATCCTTTATGTGTGTATTTCCTGCCGTGCCATTATTTTTTATCCGGCAAAGAGCGCTTTGCACTGCCGAGCGCCCGGTCGAGTGCCGGTTCTTTTCCGGTAAAGATCTTCTCCCGTTCCATCCGTCCCTGCAGGTAGAGCGCTGCAAGGATGATGGCAAGGCCGAAGATCTCGATACTTTCCCCGGCAAGCGTACAGAGGACGCCGAACGTGCCGAGCGCTCCGTAGAGGACGCCCCAGTACGCCGCTTTCCGGTAACCGGCAAGGCCGGTCCGGAAAAATATCCGCGCATCGCGCAGCCAGAGGAAGATCACGACCGCTGCACCGAAAAATGCTACATAGAGCAGGTACGACATGGCAATGAACTAACTTATACTACGCGTCCCCATATCTGTATTATTACATTATGCACGCGAACCCGGTTCTTTCTGCCGTCCTTGAACGGTACAAAAACGGCGAGCTCCCGCTCGATGAGGCAGCGCAGGAGATCGAAGGGCTCCGGTTAGAGCGGGTCGGTGACTTTGCCTGTCTCGATCTCGGCCGTGCCGTCCGCTGCGGGATGCCCGAAGTCGTGCTTGCGGAAGGAAAGGAGCCGGCGCATCTTGCGGAGATTGCCGCCCGGCATGCAGAGGCGGCCGGCCGCTGCGTGGTCACGCGCGTAACACCTGAGCAGGTATCCGCGGTCCAGGCCCGGTGCAAAGGAACGAAAATCTCGGTCGAGTACCGGGATCCTGCCCGGGTCATCCTCCTCTCGACCGGTGCCGCACCGGAAAAGAACGGGGGGATCGTGGCGGTTATCACGGCCGGGACATCGGATATCCGTGTCGCGGAGGAAGCAAAGATCATTGCAGAAGAGATGGGCTGCACGGTCCGGATCGCGTACGATGTCGGGGCGGCCGGCATCCACCGGCTTTTTCCCGCGCTCAAGCCGCTCCTTGATGCAGATGTTTTTGTTGTCTGTGCCGGGAGAGAAGGAACGCTTCCTGCAGTGGTTGCGGGTCTCGTGGACAAACCGGTGCTCGGTGTCCCGGTCAGCACCGGATACGGGTACATGGGAGAAGGGCGGGCGGCCCTTGCGAGCATGCTCCAGTCCTGCTCGGTCATTGCGGTCGTCAACATCGATGCCGGGTTTACGGCGGGCGCGTTTGCGGCGCGGATTGCAAACGGGGGAAAGAACAAATGAAGCGCGGGTTTTACGTGGGCAGGTTCCAGCCTTACCATAACGGGCACCAGGCGGTTCTTACGGAACTCGCCCGGACATGCGACGAGATCATCATCGGTGTCGGGAGCGCCCAGCTCTCCCACACGCTGGAAAACCCGTTTACCTCAGGTGAACGGGTGCTGATGATCACGCGGGCGCTCACGACACTCGGGTGCCCGTATTATGTGATCCCGATCGAGGATGTGCAGAGAAACGCGCTCTGGGCAGCTCACGTCCGGTCGATGACGCCGCCGTTTGATACCTGCTATTCCTCGAATCCGCTCGTGGTCCGGCTCTTCCGCGAGGCGAACGTGGATGTGCAGTCGCCGGCCATGTACGAGCGCGACCGGCACAGCGGCACCGAGATCCGGCGCCGGATGCTTGCGGGGGAACCGTGGGAGGATCTCGTGCCCCCTGCCGTGGCGAGCGTGATCAGCGAGATCGACGGTGTGGAGCGGCTCCGCCAGATCGCGCGCGATGATTCATGAACCACGAACCATTTGACCGTTCAGCAACAAAGGTGGTACACCAGATCCTCTTCCCTGCAGGGGAAATGTCACGGAGTGACCAATGTTTGACTTTTTAAAGACCCTTATCGGCTCCGCGCCGGAAAAAAAAGTGAGCCTCGCGTTTGAGGACGTGCCCGCGTTTCTCGATGAAAAGGAGCGGCAGGTAAAGGAGATCCTCTCGTGTGAAGTTGAGGAGCCCATGCGCTCGATAAAGAATGCCTCGGCAAGTCTCCAGCTCACGGTCAATACGATCTCCGGGGCAGACCAGAACCCGGAGACGCACCCGCGGATCAAAAGCATCACCAAAAATTCCCTTCCGCTTTTCATTAAGGCCATGAACACGTCCCTTGCAAAGGAGCTGCCGGACAACGACCCCGAGGCATTCTATGCAGGAGCAGTGGAGAATGTCAAGGGCTGCTTAAATGCGGTCCGCGGGCAGGGGAGATACCTGCAGGTCGCATTCCCGGAAGAGATGAAAGCGACAAAGGCCGGTATCGATGCCGTGGGCCACGAGATCAATGCGATGACAAAAGCGCTCGGGAAGTACAAAAAGCAGGCCGATCGGATCGGAGCTGCGCGTGCGGCCCATACGGCACTTGCGGATGCGAAAAAGGATCGTGCCCATTCGTTTGAAAAAGAGGAGCGGTACCTTGCCCGTATCGCAGAAATCTCGTCACGGCTGGATGAGATTGTACAGGAAACCGCCCGGCTCCAGGCCGACCCGTCGCTTGCAACGCTCGATGAAGAGCGCGGGAAACTGGCAGGCCTTGCCCGGGAGCGCGAAGAGTGCCTGCGGCGGTACACCTCGCTTACCATGACCATGTCGCATGTTTTCAGGAAAGCAGAGAAGATCGCGGCAAAGAAACATCTTGCAAAAGAGGTGCATGTCATCCGCGACGCGATGGAGCTTCTTTCCGATCACGAGGTTGCCGCGGCCGAACCCTGCACTGCAACCCTTGCGGCTGCATGCCCCGTGGTCGAAAAGATGGTAGCTGACAGCGAGATTGTCCTTAAAAACCGGGAGGAGCGCACGGTCTTTGCCGAACCGGCGAAGTATGCCGGGGAGGTCTCGCAGCTGTGTGCACGGTACTATTCTCTCGAAAAGGACTCCCGGGTAGCAGAGGAAGGGCTCCTCTCCCACCCGGTGCTCTCACGCCTCCAGGCGCTCGGGCGCGAAAAAGAACAGCTCGAGGCAATGCGGACCCGCGAGGAGCAGCAGGTATCGGAGGTCCGTGCATGGAGATCGGATCTGGACGCATCGCTCCCGCGACTTGAGGAGATGCTCGTAAAAAAGATGGAGGAGATGGCGGGGGAGACGGTGCAATTTGTGCCGGCCGACCCTGTCTGAGGGTAGGACATTTTTTTCCTAGGTCGTTCTCCGGCAACAATGTTTTTGTGAACAAGTCTTTTGTCAGTGCAATACTACTGTTTACCTTTTTTAGGGGATGCCGTCGCCTGCGTCCCGGAAAAAACGCAGTGGGCTGTCGGGAAGGAACCCGGAATTTTTTATTTTAGAAATTCCGCCACACACTCATGGTCTCTTCTCCGTTCCCATGAAATCCGCGAGTTCGCTCTGGGTGGGCGGGAAGGCATCCGACCACCCATAGCATTCGTGGAGCATTTGTGCGATGACATCGCTGAAGGTCAGGTTGCCGCGCTTGAGCACGAGCAAAGCCTCATACACCTCGGGATCAATCCGAACCGATCGTCCCTCGCCTGCACGAGGCATAATTACCACTGTGTGGTAACATTATATAAATATTTCTTTAAAAACCGGAAGATCTTCTTAAATTGATCCGATCATTCTTAAAAAGCATTCCGGAAAAATTCACTGTCCGGGATCGCGATCGGATCCCGGGGCAACCGGCATCCGGATATACGTGAATGCCGTGCCGGACAGGTACGCAAACTCCGGCAGTTCCCCGTGGCAGCCGCCCAACCGGAAGAGTGTCGGGGTATCGAGCGGTACTTCTGCGGTCTCGATCCAGCCGCCCGGACTGTTTTTGTCGTCTTCGCGCACGAACCGGAGAATGTGCTCGCGGATCCCGGAGGGTGTCTTCTGGCAGCAGATATGGGTATGCTGGTGACCGCAGACCATATGGGTAAGGCCGCGCTTCTCCAGCGCGTCGAATGCCATCTGTGGGGTGTAGTGGTAGCCGGTAAAAGAATCGCCGGGCTCGTGGGAGAGCCGCTGCCAGCACTTGAGCCGGAGCGTCTGGGTGCCGAGATCGAGCGGACCCCCGTGGACATAGAGGATCCCGTTCTCGGCCCGGTCCATCGGCATGCCGGAAAAAATATCGAGAAGCGGGGATCCGTGCAGCTCGTTATGCCTGCGCGTGCTCTCCTCATCGCTTCCCGAGACCGGGATATCGTTTAAGAATGCATGGTCGTGATTGCCGAGCACCGAGACAAGGGAAAAATCCTTCCCGAGGTTGCGTATGATCGCAAGCGCACGCTCCGGGTTATTGCCCCGGTGCAGGATATCCCCGAGGTTGACTACCGTATCGACCGGCCCAAACCGGCCGGCAAATGCCGGGGCCCGGAGATATGCTGCAAACATCCCGACTGCATCGGCATCGGCATGCACGTCAGAAAAGATTACGGTGCCCATAGCCAGTGGATTCATATTGATCGTTTCTGTTCATATATACCCGTGATGGCCCGGGTTCTATCTATCCCCTTTTGGGATGCAGGTACGGGAAGGATACGTTCATTTTAGTATTTCCACAAAAAGACTAGTACATACGAAGGCCGGTGCCGGCCGGGAAAATACCCGAGAGGAAACGATCGCCATGGAAAAATACCTGAATGACTATATCGGGCGGATACAGCCGGTCTTTGGCCGGCTCCCGGAAAAGACTGCACATACGATTGCAGCGGCATTTTTTGCCTACAAGTTCGAGCTCTACCCCAAAGCCCGGCGGGAGTGTGCTACTGCGCTTGGCAATATGAGCGATGGCGAAGGGATGGGAACGGTAAAAACCGCGGTCCGGATCATCAGCGCCTATGCAGAGGCGCTCGAAAACTCGCAGGTAAAACCGGAAACTCCCGAACGGTTTACTCCCTCCGATTATCCGTTCCTTGCCATAAACCTGTACAATGACAGCACGCAGGACCCCGAAACCCTGGATCTCGACAATGCGCTGATCCTTGTCTATGCCATTGCCGTCATCGCATCGCCCGATGACGAACAGGCACTCGAAGAGCACCGGAAGTACATCATCACCATTCTGGAGATCTACAAAAAAGCACTCGGGATCCAGTAACGGATCTTTTTTTACAGCGGATCGGAGCACCTGACCATCCGCCTCTCTTTTTTGGTACCCGCGTTCCGGAAAAAAACTCTGGAATTTCTGGAAACGGCCGGCACGGATCGTCCGTAATCCGGAACCACATCAAAAAATTAAAAAAAAAAAGAAGATTACAGGCTGTCAAGGCTGACCGCATTGAAGTCCTGCGCCATATCCTTGATATCCTTGACACCGAATGCTGTCTGCACGCTCGCAAGCTCGAGTTCGTTTGCCGCATCGCAGACATAGTCAAGCAGGTCGACCGAGAGCTCCTTTTTGATCTTGCTCTTCTTTAACTGGTCGAGCAGGGAGGCCATCTTTTCCGGGGACTCCATGCGGAGCTTTGCAAGGCTCATGACACACATGTAGATGCGTGTCAGGTTCCTGTCTGTGCCGGTGATGGTGTCAAAGAAGTTCCTGATCACCTGTGCCTGGTAGATCTCTCCGCCCATGGATTCACCTCCTCTCCTGTCTCTTGGATATTTCCCCTATACTCTGCGGCATGTTATAAAGGTTGTGGCAAACCGGGCGAAATCCTGCCTCAAATCACGAAAAAAAGGGTAAATTTCCCGCAGGAGCGGCGCGGATGTCAGACAACGGTATGACAGGCGTCACACAGCGGGGCCCGGCGCCGCCTACTTCGCGGCACTCACGATTTTTATGATGTCCCCGTCCTTGAGGACATGGGTCTCCTTGATCCGCATTTTCGTGCGGGCATCGATTGCATACAGGAACCCCTTGCCGATATCTGTGTGTACCTGGAATGCGAGATCGTGGGGCGTGGATCCGCGCTTCATCAAAAAAGCATCCGGCAGCACGTCGCCCTGCTTGTTGCAGAATTTGTTCTCGTCTTCCACCGGGTATACGACAATCCGGTCGAGCAGCTCGAAGACCGCCCGGTTGATGGCGTCCTGGATGCCGGTCCCGTTATTCTTCTTCATGATCTCGGCGATCTTTACCAGGCCTGCTTTCTGCGGAGCAGAGAGCGTGACGCCTTCGGCAACCGAGAACTGCTTGTCGCCCGGCAGGTATTTTATCACTTTTGCCGCTGCGGCATTCCGGAGCGCAAGCTCCGATGCTGCGCTCGCAAACGCTACTTTCTCTACGGCAAGTTTCTCCCGCAGGGCTTCGGGCGTCTCATCGATCTTGTTTCCCACCACCAGCATCGGCTTTGAGATCTTTACGATCTCCGCGCAGAACGGCACGAGTTCTTCCATCTGCGCGTGGGAAAGATCGAGTTTGAGCAAAAGTTCCAGCTCGCGCACTTCATCCGAAGTGATCCCGAGGCCCGTTAAGACTTCCGCAATGCCCTGGTGGATCGAGAACGTCTTGACCGAGGCCTGGCGCGAGAGCCGGGACCAGTGCTTGTCGAGGATCCCGTACACCCACATCGTCATCTCGTAGGTAAGGAACTTCACGTCCTCTGCCGGGTCGTGATTGCCGGCGCCGACCGGGTTCCCCTCGCTGTCGGTCCCGCCGCTCGCATCGATCACGTGCAGGATCGCGTCGGCCTGCCGGAGGTTATCGAGGAACTGGTTCCCCAGACCCTTGCCCTTGTGCGCGTCGGGAACAAGCCCTGCCACATCGATAAGGTTGACCGCAACGAAGCGGACCCCGTCAACGCAGTGGGTGCAGGTAAGGTCGAGGCCCTTACAAGGGCAGGTTGTCCTCACATAGGCAACACCGAAGTTGGGGTTGATGGTCGTGAACGGGTAGTTGGCGATCTCAGCGTTCGCCATGGTTGCCGCCTTGAAAAAGGTGGATTTTCCGCAGTTTGGTTTGCCTGCAAGTGCAAGGGTGATCATGGTATTTCCTCACATGGGAGCCCGCAAAACGCGGGCTTATTTTTTATTTTGTTGTGCCGGTGGCGCACGTACGCCTGTCGGCTTTCCCTTTTTTAAAATCTGACAAAGTTTTTCATGGCTGTTTATTAAAAGGTACTCCATGACTTTTACTGCAAAAACCTGCTATTATTTCGATACGCCGGGCCCCGCGAATACCAAGGACGCGGCGCGCTTTGCCGTGGAGCGGGCAAAGGAGCTCAACATCAAAAAGATTGTTGTTGCGAGCAGTTCCGGGGAGACGGCAAAGGTCTTTTTCGATACCATGAAGGGAAGCGGCATCTCCCTTGTCGTGGTCACCCACGTGATGGGCTTTTCCAAACCCGGCGTCTGGGAGTTCGACGCCCGGACCGCAGAGGAACTTAAGAAAAAGGGTGTCGTGATCGTGACCGGCACCCACGCGCTCTCGGGGCTCGAACGCGCCATCTCCCGGTCGCCAAAACTGGGCGGTTCTTCGCGGACCGAGGTGATTGCAGAAGCGCTGCGCCGGGTGGTCGCAGTCGGCCTCAAGGTCGCAGTCGAGTGCGTGCTGATTGCCGCCGACCAGGGTGCGGTCCGGATCGATGAGGAAGTGATCGCGGTCGGCGGGACGGCAACCGGCGCGGACACGGTCTGCGTAATCCGCCCGGCCTATACCGCCAGTTTCTTCGATCTCCAGGTGCGCGAAATCGTCGCCATGCCCAGGGACCGGTAAAACCATGGTTTTTGCAGAATTCAAAGAGGCCCTTACTCTGGTGGGCCGTACCCCGGTCCTCTGGATCCCGGGCATTGTGGCAGGACTGCTCGCGGCCCTCCTCTGGATCCTCTATAATATCTCCGGCGCATTCTTTGCCCTGCGTCTGGTCCTTATCGTCGCGCTCGTTATGCTGCTCTTTGTTGCCGGCACGTTTGCGCTGGTAAAAAAGAACGCGGGGGATGCCGGCACGCTCCTCCGCGGCGGGCTCCAGTACTATTTCAAAATCCTGCTCCCCTGGCTTGTCGTGGGCTTTGCGCTGCTGCTCGTCTTTATTCTGATCATGATCGTAACGGTGGCAGCAACCGGCAGCGGGACGGATTACGAAGCGGCCGGGCTGCTTGCAATCTTTGTTATGATCCCGACGCTGTTTTTAACCTTCTTCTGCGACACCGCAGCGGTTTTCGAGGACGCCAAAGTCTTTGCCTCGCTCCGGCGCAGCATCCTGGTGGCGGCCAGCCATTCGTGGGAGGTGCTCGGCTTTTTTATCGTCTGCTGCATCTTTGCATTTGCCGACCTGTTCGTCTTTGCCATCATCTGGGAAGGTCTCCTGTTGGAGAAGCTCCAGCCGCTTGTCACCTATTACAGCAGCCCGGGCTACAATGAGACCCAGCTTGCCGGAATGATGACGCCGCACAACCTTATTGCCATGATCGGCACCGACGGGATGTGGATCACGGCCGCGGTTATCTTCGCGAGTATGATAGTCCTTGTCCCGGTCCTTCTGGCCTACAAGGCCTGCTTCTACCGGAAGCTCATCGGGAGCCCGGTGGCGATCCAGCAGACAACCGGCGAGTACGACAGCAAGGGCCGCTGGTACAAATACTGATGCGATGAAGACAACGGAGATAAAACAAAACGGAGCACGCATGACAAAACTTTCCCCGGGCCCACAAAACGGGGCCGCTATATTACAGATCGACCATGTGACCAAGGTCTTCGACACAAAAACCGTGCTCGACGCGGTGACGTTCGATGTCAAGCGTGGGGAGGTCTTTGGCCTCCTTGGCCCAAACGGCGCCGGGAAGACCACGCTCATCCGGACGATCCTCGATATCTTCCGGCCCGACACCGGCACGATCGCGCTCTTTGGCCGGACCTTTTCGGACGACATTAAGGACGCCATCGGGTACCTGCCCGAAGAGGGGACGCTCGATAAGGAGATCGGCGTGTTAGAGTGTATCCGGTATTTCGCGAGCCTCAAGCATGTCGAAGGGATCGACAAGAAGGCGGACGCATGGCTTGCCCGGCTGACGCTTGCCGATTACAAGGACAAAAAGATCCAGGATTTAAGCAAGGGCATGCACCGCCGGCTCCAGTTCATCCTCGCGGTCATCCACGAGCCGGCCGTGCTCATCCTCGACGAACCGTTCTCGGGACTCGACCCCCTGAACATGAAGGTCTTAAAAGATATCCTGCTCGACCTGCGTGCGAAAGGCACGACCATCATCATGAGCACGCACCAGATGGACGAAGTCGAGCGGATGTGCGACCGTATCCTCATGCTCAATGCCGGGAAAGTCGTTCTCTACGGGAAACTCGACGAGATCCGGCAGGAGTTCGGGCTCTCGATCGAACTGCGGTACGAGGGAACGCTCCCGCAGCTCGATAACATCACCAGCATCAGCGACTCCGGCAATGCCGCGGAGATCGTGGTGGCAAAAGACGCCGACACGCAGGCCCTCCTTAAGACCCTTGCCGCGCAGGTCACCGTCAAAAAGTTCGAGATCAAACAGCGTTCGATGAACGAGATCTTTTTAGAGGTGGCAGGGAAATGACCAAAAAAGCGCTCGTGGTTGCAAAGTTCGAATTCGTAAAAACCGTCCGGCGCAAGGGGTTCATTCTCGGGACGCTCGGGCTGCCGCTCCTGATCCTCGTCATCATGGGGCTCTCGCTCTATACGGGCGCCGGCATAGGGTCGGCCATGGCAAACCAGACAACCGGCTATGTGGACGGGACTGGGTTTGTCGAGCCCTCGCCGGGCTATGTCCCGTACGCGGATCTCGCGGCCGGTAAGGCAGCGCTCGTTGCCGGGCAGATCCACACGCTCGTGGTCATCCCGGCCGATTACCTCCACAACGGGACGCTCTCGGTCTACACCATGGACGCGTCGCTGATGGGATCGGCCGGTTCGAATACTGCTGTGCAGGAATTCCTGGCAAAGAATGTCCTGCGGCACGAGAACGTATCCGAGGAAGCTGCGCAGGCCGTTCTCACCCCAGCCACCCCGTCCGTGATCGTGCTCGATGAGTCCGGCAATCCCAAAGGAAGCCAGGAACTCGCCGGCTTCATCCTGCCGTTTGCGATGACCATGGTTCTTGCGCTCGGGATTTTGACCTCGTCCGGCTACCTGATGCAGGGAATCGGGGAAGAGAAGGAGAGCCGGCGCGGGGAGTTCCTGCTCTCGTACTGCTCGGCCGAAGATCTGCTCGCAGGAAAGATCCTCGGGTATGCGGCGGTGAGCCTGCTCCAGATGGGGGTCTGGATAGCAATCGCACTCCTCATTGTCGCGGCAACGCCCCTTGCCACGATCTTTTCCGGGCTCCAGATCTCGGGCCTTGTCGGCATCGCGGTCGTGTACTTTGTGCTCGGGTATTTCCTCTTCTCGGTCTCGATTGCCTGCACCGCGTCGCTTGCCCCCTCGGTCCGCGAGGCCCAGCAGGTCTCTGCGATCTTCTCCATGTTCGCGGTCTTCCCGCTCATATTCCTCCAGTTCCTCCTCGCGGACCCGAACTCGGCAGCGATGCAGTTTTTGACCTACTTCCCCTACACCGCGCCGTTCATCGGCATGGTCCGGCTCACGCTCGTTTCCGTGCCGCCGTACCAGATCGCGATTTCCATGGCGATCCTC
This sequence comes from Methanoregula sp. UBA64, assembly GCF_002502735.1. Taxonomy (NCBI): domain Archaea; kingdom Methanobacteriati; phylum Methanobacteriota; class Methanomicrobia; order Methanomicrobiales; family Methanoregulaceae; genus Methanoregula; species Methanoregula sp. UBA64. The sequence goes on along the minus strand of NZ_DAQC01000001.1, from coordinate 910,209 downwards.
GTTCTTTCGATCATCGTCCTCACCCGGCTTGCTGCCCGGATCTTCCGGATGGGCATGCTGACCTACGGGAAGCGGGCGGGGCTCGCGGATGTGCTGCGGTTTATTAAGATGAAGTAATTATCCTTTTTTTTAGATCCAAAATCGTAGGGTTGTCTTATGAGAAACGCTAGCTCCTGTTGAATTTCTCGTTAAAAAAAGACCGGACTTTATCCAACCTTTCGTTCGCATCAGGTAGTATCCTAGAAAAAAAAGAGAATTTGTCTAGTTATCTGCGATTGGGTGCGCGTTCTTGTCCCCGCGTCCGATCCCCTTGTATACAAATCCGGCCCGGATAAAGGCATCCGGATCGATCACGTTCCGGCCATCAATAATGACCGGGTGATCCCTGCCGCACGCTTTTTTCACCTTATCTGGGTGGAGAGATTTGTACTCCGTGTGGCCGGTGAAGATGACAACTGCATCGGCATGCGAAAGAACCTTTTCCATATCGTGTTCGATCTCAACTCCCGGGGCGGACCGGACCCAGGGATCGTGCACGGCAACGTTTGCTCCGGCAGCAACCGCTTTTTCATGGAACGGCTCGGAAGGGGGGTCCCGGGCATCATCCGAATTTGCGATAAATGCCCAGCCCAGGAGTGCGATCTTTGTTCCGTTAAGCTGCTTGCCGGCACGTTCGAGACCCTGCCGGGTCAGGTTGAGCATGTGGACCGGCATGAAATCGTTGACATGCCGGGCAAGTACATAGAGCGAAGGTTCGCCGGCCGGGTAATCAAGCAGATCTTTTCCCAAGACCTGCACGCCCCGTTCAAGATGGTAAGTATCTTTGGTAAGGCAGTGGCCGCCCACACCGGCACCCGGCCAGAGCATGGCCCGGGTAATCCCTTCCCCCTTGAGGCTGTCAACCCCGGTCCGGACATCGTACACATTGATCCCCATCGCCTCGCAGTACAGCGCCAGCTCGTTCATGGCAGCGATCTGGAGATCCCGGAATGTGTTCTCGGTGGTTTTTGTCACTTCGGCAGCGGTGGCACTCATCGGAATAACCCTTCCTTTTGTGAGGATGGGCGAATAGAGTTCCGTTGCCCGCAGGGTACTTGCCGTGTCAATCCCCCCGACAATACGGTCGTGCTCCCGGAGGTTTTTGAGGAGACGGCCGACCATCACGCGTTCCGGTGCATGGGCCAGGGCGAAATCAGTGCCGGCAACAAGACCGGATTCCGTTTCCAGGATCTCCCGGGCAAACCCGGAGGTTGTTCCCGGGGTCACGGTGGATTCGAGGACAACAAGCATCCCCGGCTGGAGATATCTGCCCACATTTTTTAATCCTTCTTTGAGTGCGGAAAAATTCGGAAGAAGATCGCTCTTGTTTAAGAATGGTGTTTGGATGGCAAGTGTCACTGCATCGAGTTGTGAAATCTTCGAAAAATCCGCGGTACATTCGAACTTCCCTGCAGCAGTCACCTTTTTAATCAGGTCCTCTAATCCCGGCTCCTCGCCTTTTAAGGGGCTCTCGCCCCGGTTCAGCATCTCGATCTTGTACCTGGAAGTCTCCGATGCCCTCTGGAACCCCCAGACCTTTTCAAAATGCGCAACATCCGCAAAGAGCATTGCTGCGGGGATACCGACGTACCCCATCCCTACAACACCAATCGTCCTGATTGCTCCCCGTTGAACAAGTGTTGAAGATAAATCCCGGGGCATGGTTATGCTGCCTTCCTGAAATTACGGGTAATGGTCTCGCAGACCTGCAGGTTAAAAAGACCCTGTTCGGGGCTGACGGGGAATTTGTTTCCGGATTTGACACAATCAAGGAATGTGGAGAGCTCCCGCTTTAACGGTTCAACCTGGTTTACCAGTACTTTTTCCATAACGCTGTCCTGGGTATATCGTGCATCCTCGAAACTAATCTTCCCGGGTTTGCGGTGGATATAGATCTCCTGGTGCATGAAATCACCCTCGATTGTGAAATCTTCTTCCTCAATATAGATAGATCGGACTTTTTTGGAGGCTTTCCTGCTCGCAGAAAGATAGACCGGATTATCGTTAATCGTAAAGAGGGCAGCAGCAACATCTGCATTACCTGTGCTCAGTACCGACCAGGTTTTTGCCGGGATGAGACTGAATATAAGATCGATATCATGGATCATCAGGTCCTCAACAACGGTGCTGCCGGTGACCCGGGAAGATGCCGGGTTGTGGCGGCTGATCTCTACATAACAGGGATGATGGACTATCCGGGTAAGTTCCGGGATGATCGCGTTGAACCGCTCGATATGGCCGACCCCGACCACGAGATCCTCCGGAATGCTCCTTACCAGTGCGGTCGCCTCTTCCGTAGTAAGGCAGATCGGTTTTTCTATCAGGACCGGCACATGGTGGCGGATTACCTCGCTTGCAGTCTTGTAATGGTACGGTGTCGGGACGCAGAGACTCACCGCGTCACAGGCGTCCAATAGTTCATCCATCGATCCTGCAACGTGCGCTTCGAATTTCTTTCCCAGCTCTTCTGCTGCAGCGTGGTTTACATCAAAGAGATGGAGGGTATCGACATTCTTTAGTTCTGAATAGACGCGGGCATGGTTCCTGCCCATCGCCCCTACCCCGATAACGCCGACATCCATGTCAGATCATCCCGTTGAGCGTCTCGCAGACATACTGCAATTGTTCGTCGCTCACCTGCGGGTGGACGGGCAGACTCATCACCTGGCCGGCAAGTTCTTCGGCAACCGGGCAATGGGTTTTTCCGGATATTGGTTTATACACCGGCTGGCAATGGATGGGAATGGGATAATGCACGGCAGTCCCGATACCCTTCTCTTTTAAAGCTGCCATGAGCGGTTCCCGGGACAATGAACAGTCCTTTGTTACCCGGACAACATACTGGTGGAAGACGTGAGTGCAGTCTTTTCTCTGTGCCGGCAATAGAATCCCGGTCTTTTTCAGGTGACGATCGTAATACCCGGCATTATGGATGCGGCGTTTGTTGAATCCATCCAGTTTTCCCAGCTGTGCAAGACCGATTGCCCCGCTGATGTCGGTCATGCGGTAGTTATACCCGATGGAGGTGTGGAGATATTTCTCGCTCTGGCCGTGGTTGATGAACCTGCGGATCTTTCCTGCATACTCATCATCGTCTGTGGTCACCATGCCGCCCTCCCCGGTGGTCATGTTTTTTGTGGGATAGAACGAGAAACATCCTGCAGCCCCGCATCCCCCTGCTTTCTTTCCCTTGTATACGGATCCATGAGCCTGAGCTGCATCCTCGATAAGAATGGCATCGTGTTCGGAACAGAGCTCCTCTATGGGATCGATATCAAAGGGCTGGCCGAAGAGATGCACCCCGATAACGGCTTTTGTGGACCGGGTAAAGAGTTTTTTCACCGTATCGGGATCGATGGTGAAATACCCCGGATCCACATCGGCAAAGACCGGCCGCGCCCCGCACATGGAAACGCAGCTTGCAGTCGCAATAAAGGAGAATGTCGGAACGATCACTTCATCCCCGGGACCGATACCGGCAGAAGCCAGCGCGGCATGAAGTGCTGCCGTACCGCTGTTCACGGCAATTGCATTCTTAACACCACAATACCGGGCAAATTCCTTTTCGAACTCTGCAACAACCGGTCCCTGGGCGAACATACCGGACCGGAGAACCCGGGTGACCGCTTCAATTTCTTCTGCATCTGCCCGTGGCTGGGCTATGGGGATCTGCATCATATGCGTCTCATCTCCTTTGGAAGTTCACGGAACCGTGCAGGAGCACCTATGGCAAGCACTCCCGGCGGCACATCCTTTGTCACAACCGAACCGGCAGCAACCGCCGCCCCTTCATGGATACGGACCCCCGGCAGGATTGTGACATTGGCACCAATCGTTGTATTGTCTTCAAGCACTGGCCCGATTAGTGACGGTTTGCCAAACGGCGGGTAACGGTCGTTAGTCAAAACAGAGTTAGGCCCGATAAAGACATTATCGCCAATCTCCGTGTTCGTGGGAATGAAAACCATACTTTGGATTCGCCCGTTATTTCCCACCGAACTTGTACCCTCAATAATTGTGGCAGTCCCGATTGCGGTATTATTGCCGATCGTGGTCTTTTCCCGGATTATTACGTTATGGCCGGTTGAGAAATTGTCCCCGATTGTGACTGCGCAATAGATTACCGTGCCAGGCCGCAGTATAGCATTCTTTCCGATCACCGTACCAGTGTAATCAGTCTTTCCAAGGTACTCCCGTGAGGGGAAACCGATGATGACGGGTTCAAAAATCTGGGCCCCATCACCAATTTGGTTCTTTCCGTATTGGTTCATTTGTCACCTGGTTGGAAAATATACCCTTACAGTATGTATTTTTCTCATGGGGTAATATTGTTGTCCGAACAAAAAAGATGAATTTTCTCTATCCTATGAGGATAATAAATAAAAAACAGGGCCCCCTTCAAAATTGTCCTATGATGAATCAGGGGCAGATCGAAATCCTCCAGAGAATTCAGCGTTTCATGCAGGGTTTAGGGAAACAAAACCTGCCGACAAACTATTGTTGAGCGATCGCGTCCTGTATTTACCACACAACCCCGTGCGTAACAAGCATCCAGTACAGCCCTACCGCCACAAGCCCGCCGCCGAGCGTTGCAAGGAAATTTGTGCCCGCATTTCCGAGGAACCCTTTGTTCTCCAACAGCGCCCCGATCAGGCTGTCAAGGTTCGTGCCGACAAAGCCGGCGATCGTGCAGACCACGAGCATCCACGGGGTGATGATGTTTAAGGCGAGCGCCACAAGCGAGACAATAAAACTCCCGAGGATGCAGACCAGTTCCCCTTTGAGCGATACGCCGCCGTTGGTCCCGATCGGAACCTTGCGCAGCGTGGTGATCATGTAGGGAATCCCGCCGGTCACCCCGATCTCGCTTGCCATCGTATCGGCTGCCGCGGTTGCAACGCTCCCGACGTACATCACGATAAAGACCGGCTGGACAAAGACGCCGTACAGCACAGCTGCCGCGCAGGCAACGATCCCGTTTGCAAAGACGTTCCGGTACCCGCGTGCCCCGCTCTGCCCCTGTTCGACCCCGATCCGTTTCTTGTACTCGAACTTGTACCGGGTGCAGAGCGAACCGAGGATAAAGAACGTGAGCATGACCAGAAGCCACGTTGCATCGGCAAAGACGAGGAGGATAACGCCCACGAGCGCAATGGAAAAGAGCCCCGATAGGTCGGCAGTCTTTGCCCGGAACGCGAAGTACCCGAAGACAAACGCGATGACCACCGCAACGATCACGATCTCGATATCGACCGTGTAGTTGAGCTCTTTTATGAGATACATTGTCATCGCGATCCCGATCCCTTCGAGCACCAGCGAGTCCTCGAACTTTAAGAGGATCACTTTCAAGAGCACCGCGGCGATGATACCGAAGATCACCATCAGGAGCGCGTGCTCGTGGAGGTAGACCATGACAAGCATCCCCGCCCATGCGGTCGTGATGATGTAATAGAGATAGGTGTTGAGGTCGTCGGTCCCGCTCTGGAAGACAAGTTCGCCAAGGGCGATCATGGCAAGCGTTGTGGCAAGCACCAAAAACGGGAGGAGCCCGACGCCGTACAGGGCCGCGAGGATACAGGTAACGTAGGCAAAATACTTGAGATCAAAGAAGCGCCAGAGGATGAGCGCAAAAAAGGCGATCACGAGCGCCATGAACCACGGGGGCAGCACGTACGGGCCGGCAAGGATGATACCTCCGGTGATTGCAGCCGCGTAGCCGAGTCCCCGCTGCTTCGCCATTGTTCCAGATATTTGTTTTAGTATGACAAGAGTCTTATCGTCATTTCATTCGTCCGGGTCCCGGCCCGCCCGCATTCCCGCGCCGGTTTTTTGCGATTAAGTATATTTTGTGCAACAACCAATCCGGTACGGAATGGCTTCCTCTGACGAACTTCCCAAAAATTACGATTTTGCCGAGGTGGAGGAGCGCTGGCGTAAAACCTGGCGCGACGAGGACCACTATTTTGACCACAACTCGAAAAAGCCGCAGTTTGTGATCGATACGCCCCCGCCCTACCCAACGGGCAATTTCCATATCGGAAACGCGCTCAACTGGTGTTATATCGATTTCTTCGCCCGGTACAAACGGATGAAAGGCTATAACGTGATGTTCCCGCAGGGGTGGGACTGCCACGGCCTTCCGACCGAAGTAAAAGTCGAGGAACTCAACCACATCACAAAAAACGATGTGTCGCGCGAGGAGTTCCGGAAGATGTGCCGGGATCTCACGATCAAAAACATCGAGCAGATGCGCCTGACCCTGCGGCGCATGGCGTTCTCCACGGACTGGTCTAACGAGTACATCACGATGATGCCGAAGTACTACTCAAAGACCCAGCTCTCGTTTTTGAAAATGTACAAGTCCGGCTACATCTACCAGGACGAGCACCCGGTGAACTTCTGTACACGGTGCGAGACGGCGATTGCGTTTGCCGAGGTCTCGTACGAAGACCGCGAGACGCAGCTCAACTTCTTTAACTTCGACGGCATCGAGATCGCGACCACCCGTCCCGAGCTCCTTGCTGCCTGCGTTGCGGTGGCAGTCCACCCGGCCGATGACCGGTACCACACCTTAAAGGGCAAGACCCTCACGGTGCCGCTCTTTGGCCACGCGGTCCCGGTCGTGCAGGACGAGGCCGTGGACCCGAAGTTCGGGTCCGGCGCGGTCATGATCTGTACGTTTGGGGACAAGCAGGATGTCCACTGGTGGAAGCAGCACAATCTCCCGTTAAGAAAAGCCATCGACCGTAAGGGGAAGATGACGGAGATCTGCGGGAAATATACCGGCCTTTCATCGACCGAGTGCCGCAAGGCGATCCTCGCGGACATGAAATCCGCCGGCATCCTCAAAAAGCAGGAGAAACTCCAGCAGCGCGTGGGCACCTGCTGGCGCTGCAAGACGCCGATCGAGATCCTCTCGAACCGGCAGTGGTTCATCCGGATCAAGCAGCAGGAGATCCGGGACGCAGCGCACCAGATCAAATGGTACCCCGAGCACATGCTGCGCCGGATGGAGAACTGGATCGACCAGATGGAGTGGGACTGGTGCATCTCCCGGCAACGGATCTTTGCAACGCCGATCCCGGTCTGGTCCTGTACAAAATGCGGGGAGATCGTGGTGCCGGACGAGAAGGATCTTCCGTGCGACCCGACGCTCACCAAGCCCAAACACTCCTGTCCGAAATGCGGCGGGAATGACTTTAAGGGCGAAGAGGACGTGCTCGATACCTGGATGGACTCGTCCATCTCGGTCTTAAACGTTACCGGCTGGGACGGCTCGGGGAAGCCGAAGATCTTCCCGGCGCAGATCCGGCCGCAGGGCCACGATATCATCCGGACCTGGGCGTTCTACTCCATCCTGCGCTCGGTTGCGCTGACGGGCAGCAAGCCCTGGGACCAGATTCTCGTGAACGGCATGGTACTCGGCGAGGACGGCTTCAAGATGAGCAAGAGCCGGGGGAATGTGATCGTGCCCGAAGAACTTGTTGGCCGGTACGGCGCGGATGCACTCCGGCAGTGGGCGGCAACGGGAGCTGCGCTCGGCTCCGATATCATGTTCTCGTGGAACGATGTGATCGCGGCATCACGGTTCCAGACCAAGATGTGGAACATCTTCCGGTTCGCGCTCATGCAGCTCGAAAAGGAAGGTATCGATGAGAACGCGCCGGTGACAGCGCTTGCGGACCGCTGGCTCCTTGCCCGGCTCTCTGATACGGTGGCAACGGTCAGCGCCCGGATGGAGAACTACGAGTTCGACGAGGCGCTTAAGGCCATCCGGGAATTTGCCTGGGACGTGCTTGCCGACAACTACATCGAGCTCGCGAAAGGCCGGCTCTATGCCGGCGATGCGTCAAGGAAGAGCGCCTGCCGGGTGCTCTTTACCGCGTACGACGCGCTCTGCCGGATGCTCGCGCCATTCATCCCGTACTTTGCCGAGGAGTGCTACTCGTACCTCCACAAGGGCAGCGTGCACAAGCAGCCGTGGGTGGACTTCACGTTCGACGACCCGGCGGCAAAGGCCGAGGGCGACCTCTTAGTGAAAGTCGTTGCCGAGGTACGCAAGTACAAGCACGACAAGGGCCTTGCCTTAAACGCACCGCTCGGGAAGGTCACGGTCTATGCGCCGCACACAACAAACGATGAGAACGACACGGCCCGCACCATCAACGCGGACGTGCACTGGCGCACGGACAAGGCGCACCTGGACAAGGTTGTCTCGGGCATCGAGTTCAACCGCTCGGTGGTAGGGAAGACCTTCCGGAAGGATGCCGCAGCGTTCATGGACGCGGTCAAGGCACTCCCGGCCGAAGAGCTGGCCCACCCGCCAAAAACGATCACGGTGAACGGCAAAGATCTCGAAGTGCCGGCCGATGCGTTTGCCCCGCAGTATTCCTATGTGGAAGAGGGCGCAAAGGTCGACATGATCACGGTCGGCGATGTGATCGTGACGGTGGCGGGGAAGGAATAATCTTTTGGATGTTTTTTATAAACTATGTATAAGCACTAGATGGATTTAACGATAATAGGATTTTTTACCCTTCTGTTGCGTAGACATTTTCTCATTACTGTTTAAGGGCAAATCCATGAATAAACAAACTGGATTTGTTGAATATAATGATATTTATTACATTTGCCCGAAATTACTACTTAATATGGAATACATTCAAACTTTTTCATTACATGAACAAAAATGCATGAAAAAAACCGCCAAATCTTTAAAATCAACACTTCGTCTTAATGAAGAAATTTTAAATTTTTATTTCAATCTTATTCTGAAACAATCAAACGATGATACGGATATTCCATTACAAGATTTCTCAATAATGATAATCCATTCAAAAATTCTTAAGATATCGACGTGTCTTTCCACTTTATTGCTGAAGGGGAATTATTGTGAATTTCAATCTCTTCAAAGAGATGTTTTTGAACTGCATTATTTATCCGAGTATTTAATAAAGAATCCTGAAAAAGTAGATCCTTGGTTCGAGGGAGAATCCATTAAGCATAGCCATGTTTCTAAAAATCTAGAGATACCCCTAGCAATGAAACAATTGTATGGTATGATGTGTGATTATACCCATCCAAATTTTAATGGAATTAAAGGAAATTTACTTTTGGAACACGATGATATTGTAAACTTCAATACATATCCTGAATTTCACAAACCTACCGCTAGAGCGTTAGTAGTTATGCAAAATGTTTTATTGTATTCTGCGATGGATTTGTTTTTTAAACAATTTAAGAAATTTAATAATTTTAATTTAGAGGATGAAAAACAACTAAAACAAATTAGAAGTAGATTAGGTAAATCAAGTAAAGCTTGGATAAAATATAGCTATAATCCAGAAAACGAAATTTTTCCAATGAAAGTTCAAATGTAATTCTTTTTCAAAACGACTATTTTGGGAACTCATTGCTGTAACTTCTTCTTGAGTAACACGATTATTCGTTCAGTTCGGACAGAATATTTAGAGAATCTTTTATTTACAGTTATATCCTCGTAACCTAATCCGGGTTCTCACCCGGATCCCGGTAAGTGCGTAGCGCAAAACCCGACGAGGCGTTTTGCGCGTAGGGCATCGTTCCGTTTCAATGAACCCCTACATCAGAGGAAAAGATAGGATCAAATCCCCAACCCCCCAATCAGACCTACCCTAATCCGGCCCCAAATCAAGCCCGGATTGCCCTTTTCCGGATCCAATCGGAGCCCAGATTGGCCTCCGTTTTAAAACAAGCCTGAATCAGCAGTATTTTGGCAAACGGACATAATATATCGTTCATGTAAACGCATTTTGCGGGCCGATCGTTTGCCAAACGGGCACTTGGTGGATCCCGGAAAAAGACGCTGTAAAAACGCGTTTACGGGTCGTTTAACGACATTATATGGGGTTCAAATCGGGCGTATTTTGGCAAACGGGGCAATAATCGCGCACTTTTAGCCTCCCGACAATGCCCGGCACATTTTCATTGGGGGAACTCACTCCCCCCTACAGAGGCTCATGGAATATCCCCGGGTTTCCATCCGCCCCATTGTCGCTGTCAGAAGAATCGCTGAAGCGCTCCTGTCCCCTCCATTTCCTGCCCCATTGCCGGGACGATAATTCCGGACGAGAGCACTTATGCGTCAGATATACATCATTTTCACCAAATATGCGTCATTTATGAGTCATATGAGGATCCGTTTATTGGCGGGGTTTGATTATGTAAAAAATACCTTTCCGCATCCCTTTCATATCGAAAAGATTCCTGTCGACCAGATCTTTGAGGTCCCGTCGGGCTGTTGCCGCCGATACACCAGCGAGTTTCTGGTAATCCGCATTGGTGATCTTTCCGGAATCTTTCGCGAAGAGCACCGCGGAGATCTGACGGCCGGATAATCCGGCGCGGACGAGGTTGTCCCGGTCGAACACATCCTTCCGGAACGTCACTGAGAATCCCTGGTCTTCCTGAAAGACCGGTTCGGGAATCCCCGCGGCATTGCTGGCGCTCTGCATCTTCTGGATCCCGCCGCCCCACCGTTCGATCCAGCCAATGTCATACAGCACCTGTGCGATACCCTTGTTCCTGAGGACCGACGAGTGTGGAGTAAGAAGCTCGGGCAAGGTGATGCCGATCGCAAGTTTGCCCGGGCTCCAGACCTTGAGAGAATCGTTTAGTATTCGGATTTCAACCGCGGAGCTGATCGTGTAATCGCGATGGCAGGCCGCGTTAATAACTGCTTCACGAAGTGCCTCAACCGGATAGTCCCAGACCTGTTTACGTTCAGGTTCCCCCGTCATTATGAACGCGACACGGATATTCTTCCGGATAAATTCCATCGCATCGTTGACCTGCTCGATGATGGTTCCGCGGCTCATGCGGTCGTCCAAGACACTGACCCCGTCCGCTTCGAAGAGTCCGCAGTGAATTGTTGCCTGAGAGAGGGCCCGTTGTGGATCTTTCCCAAAGAGGAGGATTGCAGCCCAGGTCGGGATATCCCCGTGGACCAGGCCAATCTTCTGGAGTACTGTTTGCAAAGATTCGTCCGTCGCGATGTTCCGCCTGCCGGTTTCGTTTGCTTTCCTGATGTAATCGGCAATTTTGGCGGTATCGAGATCTGCGAATGTCGTATTTGGTGCTGGCGTCAGGTCCCAGCTGCTTCCGACAGACAAAAGATGCATCTCGGCAATCTCATGAGGCTGCATAACGCGGTTGCTGGCCCCGACTCTCCGGTAACACCGACCTCTGACAGAAACCGGTTTAAGCGGGTTTTCTTTGATGTGGATGGCGGCCACGGTCCTGCCTTCACGGGATAATTTTTCGATCTCCGGGATGATGCGGGGTTCAGTGCTCTGGGAGATCGTATTACCCCATTCTTTGAAAGTTTCGGTACCTATCATCGTCCCGACGACATTGCCGCGATCGGTTATGCCAATGAAAATAGTCCCGCCCCGGGTATTTGCGAGTGACCCGGCTGAAACAGGAACCTCCCGGTCGAATGATTCTTTGAATTCGACCGTCTCTGATTCGTGCAGGGCCGGTACGGGAGAGTCTGGCATTGTACTTTGAGTTGGTTTTTCATTCCTCTTGTTGTTGTTGCTCTTTGATTGCTCAAGGAGCATCGGCCAATGTAACTGGCATGTAATTTTGTGGAGCCGGTCCGCGAAAGCGAGGGCGAGCATGGCGAATTTGTGCGAAGCGGGGCGGCGATCTACCTGCCCGGGTAGCCGCAGACGCCCGGGGACTCGCTCGCGCGATACACGTGGGGCTCAGCCTCGCCGCTGATGCGTCTCGTTACCTTCGCACTCCTGTTGCGGTACTCGTTCGGGCAAGTGAGTGTCCGAGCGCCCACTCAATATTCCATACGGTTCCGGGATTTCGATTTCATGTCAGGATCCCGGTAAGTGCGTAGCGCAAAACCCGATAAGGCGTTTTGCGCGTAGGGCATCGCATCCTCGTTAATCAAGCACCCACCGTATTGGGGTGGGATACCCTAACCCCCAACCCTCCGATCCGACCTACCCTAATCCGGCCCCAAATCAAGCCCGGATTGCCCTTTTCCGGATCCAATCGGAGCCCAGATTGGCCTCCGTTTTAAAACAAGCCTGAATCAGCAGTATTTTGGCAAACGGACAAAATATATCGCTCATGTAAACGCGTTTTGTGGGCCGATCATATGCTGGATTGGCACTTGGTGAATTATGGAAAAAGGTGCGGTAAAAACGCGTTTATGTGTCGTTTAAAGGCATTATATGGAGCCTAATTTTGGCGTATTTTGGCAAATGGGGCGTAAATAAGGTCTTAATCTTCAGATCGGGGTGATCGGCAGTTTTTCCGAGGGGATTTCTTGGAATTACTTAGGTTTTTCCCGGGTTTCCCGGTTTTCTTTGCGTCCGTATCAGGCTTATGAGAGGTTGTGCCATCCAGAATTTTCCGGACGCCCCGTTTTAGCACCGGCAAATCCTGCCGGATAGTTTCGTACACCGCTTCGTAGTCCACGCCAAAGTAATGGTGAATGATTTTGTCACGCGTACCAGCCGTTGCTTTCCAGGGAATATCCGGGGCATCTTTGCGTAACTGTGGCGAGATATTCTTTGCCGCCTCGCCAATGATGGAGAGCATCCGTTCGATCCCTGCACGTTCGAGCGGATGATTTTTAAGATCCTCGGCGGAAGAGATGTTTTTTGAAAATTTTTCGATATGGGAAATTGCATCAAGAATGTGGTGGAGGTACGCCGGATCTTCCGGCTTCATCCATAGATCACCACTTCATCGCGGTGGATTGAAGGGGAAAGGTACGGGCTGACCGATTTCTCTGTCACAAGATCGACCGGCATCTTCACGGCTGCTGCAATCTCATCCTCAATCTGGACAAGCTGGATCAGGCTCTTTGGCCGGGCAAACCGGACAAGGATATCGATATCGCTTTTTTTGCCGGCCTCTCCCCGGGCATAGGAACCAAAGATGGCGATCCGCTCTGCATCGTAATTTTTGAGTATCGTAACGATGCGATCCCGGATTTCTTTTTTGATCCTGCGTGTCGCCATACACTGATCACCAGCGTTTTGTTTTTGTAATTGATGTAGTATTATTGCCGGCCCTTCATCAGTCTTTTGCCGGATGCTCCTGTTTTTGCTAAAGAAAAGCTGCACTCTTGTCGCGAGCCAAAGATTACCAGAAAAATCCGGCACCGGTCCGGAGCATTTACCAAAAAGATCGCATCGCGGGCTGAAGATTCCAAAAAAAGTTTGGCACAGGAGCTGAGGTTTTTAAAAAAAGTTCGAACGGGTTGCTGAGGATTATAAAAAAAGACCGGCCCCACCCCCTCCCCCCCAAAGGCCCGGCCCACAACTACTCCTCAAAACTTCCGACGGGCGCTTTGCACCGGGCCGGTTTTTTTCAAGAAAAAGTCCGGTCACGGTGCTGAGGATTTCGAAAAAAGTTCAGGTCCCGGGCTGACGATTACAAAAAAAGAGCGGACCCGTTGCTGAGGATTCCGGAAAAACTTCGGATCGGTTGCTGCGGATTTCAAAAAATATGCGGGTCGCGGGCTGAGGATTGCAAAAAAAGTTCGATGCTGTTGCTGAAGATTAGAAAAAAAGTTCGGGTCACGAGCCGGCACTTCCAAAAAAACCGGGTCCCTTCACTTCCTCTTGTGCCTCTTCCCCTCAGCCACAACCTGCCGGATCCCGTCCGCCACAAACCGGGCAACCTCGTCCTTATCGAGCAGGGCATCCACAATCACAAACCGGTCCGGCTCAACCCGGGCATACTCCAGGTACCGGTTCTGCACCTTCTCCAGCACATCGCGCCGCTCGAAATGCTCCCTGCCGCTCTTGGTCGAAAGCCGGGCGAGCGCGTCATCGACCGGGATCACGAGCAAAAAGGTCTTGTCCGGGACAACCGACCAGCCGTCATGCATGGCCCGGAGCCAGCGTTCCGGTTCCGGGATCACGCCATCGAGCGTAACCGACTGGTACGCAAACCGGCTGTCCGAGTACCGGTCCGAGATCACGAGCCGGTGCTCTGCAAGCGCCGGGCGCACAACCGCTGCCAGATGGGCCGCGTGATCCGCGACAAAGAGCGTAGCCTCGCAGACCGGATCGGTCTGTTCCGCAATCGCCCGGCGCACCGCCTCCCCCACCCAGGTAGCCCCGGGCTCCCGGGTATAGACCGGGTCGAGATCCGCCAGCAGGGGCTGTAAGCCGGCAAGCAGCGTGCTCTTGCCGGTCCCGTCAATACCTTCCAGCGTGACTAACACATGCATCCCTTCCTGATCCATTCCGCAGGGACTGCTCCCTTGTGGAGAGCGGTCGCGATGATCGCGCCGTCAAACCCGGCATCGTGGATCACTTCGAGGTCCGCGACCGTTGCAACACCCCCGCCGTACAGCAGTTTCCCGGGGTATGCCGAGCGCCACGATGCAAGAACCTCCCTGCTGTCGGAACCAAACCCGTGCTCTGTCCCGACAAACCCGAGATTCAGGAGAATACAGCCCTCAAAGGCCATCTCCCGGGCGGCCCGGAGCACGGACTCCGGCGATGCTCCCGAGGGAATCACTTTACGGTCCTTCACATCAACGCTCAAAAATCCCCCGCGGTACCGCGAGAGTTCCGCCCCGCCGGTCTCCGTCCCCACGATATTTTTGATATGCGGGCCGGAGAGGAAATCGGCCGGGCCGCGAACGCCCCGGTCCACGTAGCAGCAGTCAACCAGATCTGCACAACGGCGGATCAGTGCATCGTGCGACCCGGTCCCCTCGATCCGGTCCAGGTCCGCGATGTACAAGAATTTCGGCGCGATCGCTTGTACGAACCCGACCGGTTCTGCCGTCGGAGAAAGCCCCCAGTCCAGCGGTTTGTAGGTCGCACGGAGCCCGGATTTGCCGTGCACGACCGTATTGCCCCGCAAATCCATCGCAAGAACCAGTTCCATCGATAACGCAACCACTATTAGTACAAAAGATCATTAAACTTTATGCAATTGTTGGTCAGCCCCAGCTCTATTTTGGAGGCCCGGAGTGCTGTCGATGCCGATATCATCGATGTCAAGAAACCGTCCGAAGGCTCGCTTGGGGCGAACTTTCCCTGGGTAATAAAAGAGATCAAATCGTTTGCCAAAAAACCGGTGAGTGCAGCCATCGGGGATTTCCCGTACAAACCGGGACAGGCCTCCCTTGCCGCCTACGGGGCCGCCTGCGCCGGGGCTGACTATATCAAGATTGGCTTAGCATTTTCCGGGAAAAGCCAGGCCCGCGAAGTGATCGAGGCGGTAACAAAAGCCGTAAAAGACGAGTTTCCCGAAAAATTTGTCGTAATCGCCGGGTATTCCGATTACGAGCGGATGGGTTCGATCTCCCCGTTCGACATCTCCTCAATTGCTGCTGACTGCGGGGCCGACTTTGCCATGATCGATACCGGGATAAAAGACGGGAAGAGCACGTTCTCGTTTATGGACGAGGCAACGCTCCTGCGCTTTACCACCCAGAACAAGGCGCTCGGGATCGGCACTGCCTTGGCCGGCTCGCTCAAATTCGAAGACCTCGATTCCTTAAAGAGGATCGACCCGGAGATCATCGGTGTCCGGGGCATGGTCTGCGGGGGCGACCGGAACGCAACCATCCGCGAAGACCTGGTAAAGACCGCCCTTGCCATGATCCGGTAAAATCCCGCGAACTCCCTTTTAGGGTAACCAAACTACAGGAAGAAATCATGTTTGCCAAGAAACTGGAAGTTCCCCTTTCCTTAACCTTTGACGATGTACTTCTCGAACCGCTGGAGTCCTGGACCGAGCCGGCCGAAACCGACACAAAGACCCGGTTCACGAAAAACATCTCGCTCAATATCCCGCTCGTCTCCGCGGCTATGGATACGGTAACGGAAGCCACGATGGCGATTGCCCTTGCCCGGGAAGGCGGTATCGGCGTGATCCACCGGAATATGACGGCCGAACGCGAGATCCAGGAGGTCAATATCGTCAAGCAGGCTGAGGAGCTCATCGAGCGCGATGTCCTTTATGTGGAGGAGACCGCAACCGTCTCCGATGCCGAGAAGCTGATGAACCAGTACAGTATCGGCGGCGTCCCGGTGGTGGGGAAAGGAAAGATCATCGGGATCGTTTCCCGGCGCGATGTGCGTGCGATCGTCTCCCGGCGCGGCGAGGAGAGCATCAAGACGATCATGACCAAGAAGCCGATCACGGCCGATAACGATATCACGCCGGAAAAGGCGCTCGAAGTCATGTACACGAACAAGGTCGAACGCCTGCCGGTGGCCGACAAGACCGGGAAACTGCTCGGGATCATCACGATGCAGGATATTCTCGAAAAGCGCCAGTACCCGAAGGCGACCCGGGACAAGAAGGGCAACCTGCGGGTCGCGGCAGCGGTCGGGCCGTTTGACTTTGCCCGGGCAACGCAGCTTGACGGGCACGGTGTGGATGCACTTATCGTGGACTGCGCCCACGGCCACAACATGAAAGTGGTCGAAGCCGTGAAAAACATCAAGGGGAGCGTGAAGGCCGACGTGGTTGCAGGAAACATTGCGACCGCAAAGGCGGCAAAGGCGCTTCTCGGGGCAAATGTGGACGGCATCAAGGTCGGGATCGGGCCGGGCTCGATCTGCACGACCCGGATTGTTGCCGGGACCGGCGTGCCGCAGATCACGGCGATCGCGGAAGTTGCCGATGTTGCGTCCAAGGCGGGCGTGCCGGTGATCGCGGATGGGGGCGTGCGCTACTCGGGCGATGTGGCAAAGGCGATCGCGGCCGGCGCCAGCACCGTGATGATGGGGAGCCTGTTTGCCGGGACCGACGAGGCGCCGGGCAAGGTCATCACGATCAAGGGCCGGCGCTACAAGCAGTACCGCGGCATGGGGTCGCTTGGCGTGATGAGCTCGGGCCAGTCCAGCGACCGGTACTTCCAGAAGAAGGGGATCGGGGCGACCAAGTTCGTGCCCGAGGGCGTGGAAGGGGTCACGCCCTATGTCGGCCACGTGGGCGAGGTCATCTACCAGATGGTCGGGGGCTTGAAATCCGCGATGGGCTACTCGGGAGCGGCAACCATTGACGATATGCACAAGAAGGCCCGGTTTGTCCGGATCACCAACGCCGGCATGACCGAGAGCCACCCGCACAACATCCTTATCACGGACGAAGCGCCGAACTACCGGCTCTTCGAGTAATTCTTCTTTTACTTTTGTTTGTTTATTGGATTTTTTTCCTGCAGCCCGATTGGTATCGGATTGGACAGAGACTTAACGTGTTCTGATGATGGGGGCTGCCGCCCCCATACCCCCGCAAACGATGCTTCCCGCCGCCCCCGACGGGGCGCCCCCGCGGCGGATCAGTGAGAAAGAACCGCACTTGCCCAGCGAGGGCCCGATGAGGCGCCCGAGCGACTCCGAGCATTCGCGAGGAGGGGTGAAATCGTTAAGGAAAAATCGCTCTGACAGTTCAGTCGTTTGATCAAAAGTATTTCTTTGGGAAATTTGCCGCGTTGTTGGTTGCTGAGGTATGGAGATTTGATCTCAAAAGTGGGATGCATATCACATTTTCATTTTCACACCCCACACATCGAATTGATATACTCAATTACTAATGTTCAATATCGTTTGTAACTCTTTCCGTCTGTTCTAAGAAAAATTATATTTAAAAGTTACTCAAGATAACAAATCATCACAGGTAAATTTCACAGACCCAAAGCATTATGGTATATCAGAGCTCACAAACATCTATGCAAACAAAATTTGGTGACTACTCAATTGTTTTCACCAGGTTGGGAATACTCCTCGATCATTTGATCCAGATGAGCAAGGCATATCCTTATGAGTTTACCCGTGGGCAATTTGTTGAAATTACAAAGTTGAAACCAACAAGTACGGCTGCAAAATTACAAGGGATGGAGCAATTTGGATTAGTGCGCAAAACCGGCAATATCTATAAAATATCGGATTTAGGGCAAAAGATCATTTATGGAGGTACAGAGCGAACAAGAGCAATCGAAGCTGTAGTTAGATCAATCCCTCTGTGGAGCATACTCCTCACGAATGTGGGTAAAAATCCCGATCTACCTTCTTTTGCTAGATCGGTAAAGCAAATTACAAGAATTGATGACATTACTCTACAAGAAAACATCGAAAAACTCTTTTATGCCTTTATGGAGGATGTGGCTTGCATTAATCGAACCCCTCCGTTTTCTAAGTACTCTGTTATATACAACAAATCAGAATCTCCAAAAGTACTAGGATCCGCTATTACAACGGTGGACTCCAAAATAATGTCTCATAATATAGAACAAAACATAGAGAAAAAAATCGCAGAGGTCACTCAAAAAGAAGTTGTCATGACTGAAGTTCGATCTGATGGTGAACCCATGAGTGCTAGTGTTACGACAGGAAGTGGGGTATCTACTGAAATGATGGTTCAATCAAACCCACTTGATTCTGCTGAAAGAAAATTTGATCTGACAATTATAGTTCATGGTGAATCTATTCCTGTAATCGATGAAGAATCCTATCGGTTTGCAGAATTTTTATTGAAGAGACGAGGAAAGGAGCTAGGTATTGAATGATTCGAAAGATCATACAGAATGGAGGTGAGCCCCATATGGGCGCTTAGTTAATGTGAGGGGAGGTAGTCAAGTCCGGCATGGCGCTAGACTTATAATCTGGTCTCGGTCGCACGAGTCGCGGGTTCAAATCCCGCCCTCCCCGCAGTTTTAACTCATGCTGGTGTAGTACAACGGTAGTACTCTGGACTCCCCAATCTTGAGACCCGGGTTCAATTCCCGGCACCAGCATTACATAATTATGATAAACATTATCTAATTTATAATTTCCGGCACGTATGTGCATTTTTTTGTAGATTTACCCTTTCAACGGTGACTTTTAAGAAATCACGATATTTTTATGATCCTTTCGCAGTCAAATACTATCCGGCAGCCTGCCGCCATCCAGTACATCATATACTGGTGCGGGAATAGTATCGTGTATATACTCTTTCGGAGTGAAAATGTCATGGCTGACGACAAACTGTATACTCTCCCGAAGCTGCCGTACGATTATGCGGCGCTCGAACCCTATATCTCGAAGGAACAGCTGACCCTGCACCACACGAAACACCACCAGGCGTACGTGACCGGTGCAAATGCGATCTTCGAGAAACTGGACAAGGCACGGAAGGACAAGGCCGACCTCGATATCAAGGCGACCTTAAAGGAACTCTCGTTCCATATCGGGGGCTACAAACTCCACGCCACGTTCTGGGAGAACCTTGCCCCGGCCGGGAAAGGCGGGGGCGGCGTCCCGAAGGGCGAACTTGCAAAGGCGATCGATGCGGAGTTCGGATCGTTCGAGCGGTTCAAAAAAGAGTTTACGCAGGCAGCGTCCAGTGTCGAAGGTTCGGGCTGGGCTGCGCTTTCAGTGAGCACGACAACGCACCATCTTCTCATCAACCAGATAGAAAAGCACAACGTGAATGTGTACCCGGGCTTCCGGATCCTGCTTGTGCTCGATGTCTGGGAGCACGCGTATTACGTGGACTACAAGAACGACCGGGCAAAGTACATCGAGGCGTTCTGGAACCTTGTGAACTGGGATGAGGTAAACAAGCAGTTCATTACGCATAATAAAAAGTGACGGGGCGGTATGGTACCGTTCCGCTTTTTTTAACGGTTAAAAAAAAGTAAAATTTCAGAGTGCTACCTGTTTTGCCCGGAACCGGCTCCGGACCTTGTCGGCAAAGAATTTCCCGACCGCGCTTGATTTCATGAGGTCGTCATGGACCTTCGTGGGGACACCCGAGTACTGGTAGATGAGTCCTGAATGGAATTCGATCTCCATGTTTTTTGTGGTATCATCGTATCCAACGGAGCGCAGGATGCAGGACTGAACGGGTTGTCTCTCCAAAACTATTCACCACTATCATGTTAGTGCTCCGGGGGGTTAATGGTTTTTATAAAAATGCCGGCAAGAAAATCCGGGCCGGTGCGGGTAGGGTGGATCGGCCTGCAGGGTCAGGGCCCTATATACGATTGCAGCACTAACATTAAGTAAACCTATGGACGATCTCGTAGAACTCGCCCGCCTTCTCGATATCCTCGGGAACCGGAACCGGCGGCGCATCATCGAACTCCTGCGCCAGAAGCCGTGCTTTGTCACCGAGATATCGGAGACGCTCATGATCTCGCCCAAAGCCGTGATCGAGCACCTCCAGCTCATGGAGCGCGAGGATATCCTTGCCTGCCAGACCGACGACCGCCGGCGGAAATATTACTACCTGGAGAACGATATCCTCGTGGATGTCAGCCTGCGCAATATGCACGTGGAGGCAGCAGAAGAAAGGCGCCGGGAAAAGGACGCGGAAGACGAGCGGACCCGGCAGGAGGTGGCGATGCTCTTTAAGATGGTGCAGGCCCATGACCGGCTCACGGCAAACCTCGAACAGCTCAACCACGACATCGATACAAAACTTGCGGATCTTGCCCGCAACCATAAGGATTTATTCAAAAGCGAGCGAGAGTTATCTGTAGCAATCGCCCTTTCCCACGAACCGCTCACCGGGCCGGAGCTTGCCGAGGCGACCGGGCTTTCCGAAAACGAGCTCGCGCCCGTCATCGAGCGGTTTACCGAGAAGGGGCTTGTGACCAGAACGAAGAACCGGATTACACTCATAACCTGAGGCGTCCATGCAGAACAATCCCGACAATCCCTACGATGAAGTGTTTGGCAACATCTCCAAGATCGTCGAGGAGATCGTGCAGAACATGCCCGGCGCGGAGAACGCCCGGATCATCGGGTACACGATTGTAACCCGCAGCGCTAGCGGGGACCCCGAGGTCTATTCGGGCGGTGCAGGAAACAGCGGGGACGACATCCCGTACGAGGTACAGGAGTCCGAGACGGAGATCTACATCACCGCCACGATCCCGGTCACGGCCGAGCACGCGCCGTATGCGGATATCCAGCCGGACGTGGTGAAGATCTGTGTCGATGAAAAGTTCACCACGATCCCGCTCGAACAGCGGATCGATGTGATCCACAGCACCTACCGGGTCCACCGCGGCGTGATGGACATCACGCTCCGGAAGCTTCCCCCGGATTTCCGGTAATTTTTTTACCGTGGACTGCAAGTCGTGTTTTTGGTAGTTCCCGGCCCGCCGGACGATCCCGGTTTCATGATTTTTTTAACCGGGTGCGGTATCGCTTCCCGCCGGCAGGCTAGGATCCTGAAAGTTTCCACACGCCGGTATCGTTCCCGTTAAAGACGATCTGTACATAGGTCTGGTTTATCGCAAGCGATGCCGGGACAACATAGATCAGGTACCCGTCCAGCGCATTGCTCTCACCCGGGTACAGGAAGTTGAGTTTTTTCCCGTGGGAGTACCCGTAATCGGTCACCAGTTCCGAGCTGTACAGCTGGTGGTAATACTGGATCTCCCCGATCCGGATGGTCATGTCGTTTATCCCCTTTGTCTGGTCCGGCAGGACGTGATCGGGATCGAGCGGCCATTCCTTCCCGTCATACCAGAGATGGATCGCGGCCGGAGAGGGCGGCCAGACCCGGGTGTTTCCCCGGTTGACGATGCTGATAAAGACGATGAGGTACCGGCTGCCTTTTTTTGGGTACTGGGTATAGTAGTTGTTGTCCATGGTGTTGTGCCACTGGTAGGTATCGTTGAGCCAGGAGCGGTACACCGTTGCTTCGCTTGCAACATCCGCGGAACCAAATGCCACCATCTCCCCGGGGGCCCGGGCATCGGGGAACCGGGCAGCGGGCTCTGGCGAAACGGTCGGAAAAACCGGTGGTACGTCCGGGACCCGGGTCGCCGTGACACAGGCGGTATTGGTCATCGGGGTGTCTTTAGCGGGAGAACCCGCGGGCGGTGCCGTGCAGCCGGCAGTAACAAGAGCTGCGGCAAGCAGGCAGAGGATTACCGGTACCGCAAACCGGAGGGTGTTCATAGCGTATCCGGGCCCCTTCCAAAATATTAAACCTGGTAAAAAATGGTTCAGGCCCGGGCCGGGATGTCGGATTTGGACAGCTGGCCGATCGCTTTTTTATCGGGCTTGTACTCGTGGAACTGCCGGAGCGAGACCGTGAGGTCACGGGTGAACGCGAAGTACCCGATCTGCGTGTTCCGGCAGAGGTTCATGGCCATGTCCATGAGGCCGCGGGGGTCGGGCCGGGCCTCGCCGAGCCAGATATGGAAGATGTTCCCGCCGTCTACGATGGGGAAGAAGACATGCTCGATCTCCATGCGTTTGGTCAAGGGGACGTCTGCGCCCGGCGCAACATGGGTGCCGTTCGTGTAATAGACCGGGAGGTCGCGGGATTTCCCGAGGTGGTCGAGCGTGTACCCGATATCGCCCTTTGCCACCTTTGCCGCCATGTCGTGGTAGCGCTTGTCGATGAGATCGGCGACCGCAAAGCGCTGGCCGGTGGTCTCGGCCGGGGTCCGGGCAAGCGCGAGCGTCATGTGGTTCTTCTCCGAGAGTTTTCTCGCATAGAGTTCCATCTCGGTCATGGCCCGGATGGCGAGCTTAAAGGCAGCCTTTGACTCGTGGGTCTGCTGGCCCAGGTGGTGCTGGACCATCTCGTTTACACCGACCACGCCGATCGTGTACACGAGCCCTTCGAGATCGACCGCAATCGCCCCGCGCTCGCCGGTGTTCGGGTCTTTTGGCCGCTGCATGGCAAAGGGCATCCGCCCGTTTGCCCGGATATTGTTCATCCAGCGGCGCTTGATCTTGAAGATCTCGACTGCCACATCCATGAGGGAGCGGAGTTCGGCAAAGAGACGTTCGTCGTTTCCTTCCGCCTTGTAGGCCGCCCGCGGGCAGTTGACCGAGACCACCTGCCACGAGCCCATCGAGAAGTGCTTGCCGCCTTCAAAGAAGAGTTTCTTGTCAAAGTCCGAGTCCTCGTCAGCAACTGCCGAGAACTGGTACGCGCAGCACTGGTAGCAGGAGATGCCCTTGCCCGCCCCGCGGTACGCCGGGAGCTGGTTGTCGTAGTAGGGCGTCCCGAACTTGGAGGCGAGCTCGAAGGTCATGAGGTACAGGTCGCGGAAGGTCGGGAGGTCCGGGTGGGCCTTGTTGAACTCCTCGCGCTCCTGCATGAAGTCCGGCTCGATAGAAATCTCGGGTTTGGGGAAATTGAACGGCTTGCCCCAGTAGTCACCCTCGATCATGACCTCCATGAGCGCCTTAAAGAGCAGCCGGACCTCGCGCTCGAACTGGCCGTAGGTCTTCAAAGGTGCCTGTTTCCCGTCCCAGACCTTTCCTTTGTACACGCAGGGCTTGTCCTGCCAGAGCGTGGGAACGCCCGGCGAGAGCTGGACGGAAGAGAAGACGAGCTGGCCGCCCCGGGCAACCATCATCTGCGTCATCTCGTACACGAACATCTGCATGTTCTGCTTGATCTCGCCGTACTCCATGCCCTCCATGAAGGGCGCAAGGAACGTGAGGAAGTTATAGTAGCCCTGTCCGCCGGCAAAGTTGGTCTGGGCGCTCCCGAGCGCCTTTACCGCGTGGAGGACCGCGACCTCCGCCCGTTTTGCCGGGCCGGCAACCGAGGCCTTTGTCCCGTTCCCGTCCGGCATCAGGCCGTAGTAGAAGAAGTAGCGCAGGTCCCAGTCCTGGCAGAAGGGGCGCGTCCCGAAATATTCGAGGTCGTGGATGTGCATCTCGCCGCAGAGGTGGTGGTCGGCAAGTTCCGGCGGGAGCTGGAGTAGGTACTGTTCCTTGGAGATCTTGTCCGCCTTTTTCTTGTGGCTGGTCTCGGCGTTCTCCTGGAGGTTTGCATTGTCGTGCGCCTCGAAGCCCCGGCCCACGTCGATCTGGTGGGCGTCATAGACCGGCGTACCCACCCGGGTGCAGATGTTCCGGTACTGAACCATGCCTTTTTCCAAAAGCGTGATGTTCGTGATCTCCCGGATGAGCGGGCCCGAGAGGGATTTTAAGCCAAGGGCAAGGATGCGCTCTTCTACCTCGCGGGCGATCTCCTGCGCGGTTGCATCGTCTGCGCCCTCGTACCCGTAGAATGCCTCGGCAAGTTTTGTCTCGGTCTTGATTTGGCCGGCGATCCGGTTCCGGTCCCAGTCAACAATATGGCCGTCCGTGGTGCGGACCGGGGGCAGGGCGGGCGAGAAGCTGCCGTCGAAGGTCAGCTGGCGGGTCTGCCGCTGCGGGGTCATCAGGCACCCGAAAGGATTTCCAAGAGTTTCTTCTCGTTAAGGTCGCCGGTCGGGAAGAGCTCTGCGGTGGTATAGAACTCCTCGCCCCGCTGAAGGACGGGCGCCTCGTTGACAAAGACGCCGTTGACCCGGAGCTCGGTGAGGGCCTCCGCGGTCGAAAGGTCGCGTTCGGAATATGCATAGCCGCCCTTTTTTATGGCTTTCTTTAACATTTCGCAGTGCGGGCAGGTCGGAAGCGAGTACACGATCAGTTCAACCGGTTTCGTCATAAAAAGCACCCTCTCTTATCTAGGACGTACGCAGTGGAGGGATAAAAAAATCATGGTTTAATACATCTGCATTGCATAGATGGGCGCGGCCGGGCGGGCACCCTTTTAACGTGTCGTGTCCAAAACGTACCCGTAATGGTCAGGGCGTTTGTGGCATTCGAGATCTCTGAAGAGATGCGGGAGCTTCTGGCAGCGGCGCAGGCCGGGCTCAAAAAGAGCACCGCACGTCTCGCGTTTGTCGATCCGCCGCTCATCCACATCACGGTAAAATTCCTTGGCGAGGTGGACGAAAAAAAGCTCCCGCTCGTTATCCGCGCCCTTGACACCGTGAAGGCTGCGCCGTTCCCGGTCACGGGGAACCGGGTCACGGTCAATAACTTCAAAAACCCGCACACGGTCTGGTGCGCAATCGACGATGCCGGGAAGGGACGGAATGTCTTTGGCGCTGTAGAAACCGTTCTTGCCCCGCTCGGGTTTCCCCGCGAGACCCGGCAGTTCTTTCCCCACGCAACGCTCGCCCGGGTAAAAATCGCGGATCCCTCACTGCTCCGCTGCCTCGAAGGGATAAAGGATGCCCCCTGCGGCAGCTGCACGGTCTCGGGCCTGAAACTCAAGAAGAGCACGCTTTCGCCCCGCGGGCCGGTATACGAGGACCTGCACGAGGTGGCATGGTGAGCGGAACCGCCTCCCGGCTCCCGCTCGAAGAGAAGATCCTAAAAGAACAGCTCCGGCCGTCCGCGGAGGAGCGGGCATATATCCGGGGCGTGGCGGACCGGCTGCTCGCCGCGATTGCCGCTGACGGGAAGGCGGAAGGGATGGTGGTCGGGTCGATTGCCCGGGACACGTGGGTAAAAGGCGACCGCGACCTCGATGTGTTCATGCTCTTTTCCCCGGACCTCCCCCGCGAGACGCTCGAAAAGGAGGGCCTCGCCCTTGCCCGGGGCATTGCCCGGCAGTTCACGGACACGCTGTGCGAGAAGTACGCGGAGCACCCGTACATCAACGCGACGATCGACGGGATCGATGTGGATCTCGTGCCCTGCTATAACGTGAAAAGCGCTGCCCATATCCAGAGCGCGGTGGACCGGACGCCGTTCCATACCCGGTACATTACGGACAAGATCAATGGTTTTACCGACGACGTGCTGCTCTTAAAGCGGTTCGCAAAGGCCGGGGGGATCTACGGCTCCGACCAGATGACTGAGGGGTTCTCGGGCTACCTCTGCGAACTCTTAATCCTCCACTATGGCGGATTTTCTGCGCTGCTCGAAGCGGCATCCGGCTGGGGCCCGCACCAGAAGATCGATATCGAACATCACGGGGCAAAGGAGTTCTCCGAGCCGCTCGTAGTGATCGACCCGGTCGATCCCCGGCGCAATGTGGCGGCAGCGGTGTCGATCGACCGGATGGCGGAGTTCGTGGAGCTTGCCCGGGGCTACCGCGAGGCGCCGTCCGAAGCGTTCTTCGAACTGCCGAAGATTATCCCGGTGAGCAGGGACGAGCTTGCCGCAATCCTTGCCTCGCGGGGCACGTCCCTGTACGCGGTCACGTTTGCGACCCCGCCGTTTATTGACGAGATCGTGGTGCCGCAGCTCCGGCGCAGCACCGGGGCGGTGAGCGATCTGCTCGCCCGGAACGGTTTTGTGGTGCACCACGCCCACTACGAGATGGGAACGGAACGCTGCATGCTGCTCTTCGAGCTCTTAACCGACGAGCTCCCGCCAATCCGGCGCCACGAGGGCCCGCCGCTCTGGAACAAGGTAAACGCGGAGAAGTTCCGGGAAAAGTACCGGGATGCAGTCCTGCCCGGCCCGTTCGTGGAGAACGGCCGGTACGTGATGGAAGTCCCGCGGGAGTACCGGTCGGCTGCCGATCTCCTCACCTCAAAGGAGCTCCTGAATGTGGGCGTGGGCCGGCACATCCGGGCATCGCTTGAGAAGGACTGGTGCGTGCTCGAAGGTGCGGACTGCTGGGACGAGGCTTTTGCCGGCTTTATTGCCGGGTTCTTTGCCCGGTGCTCGCCGTTCGTGCGGAGCCGGAAAGGGCAGTAACCAGATTATTTTGTGGCCGGATCCGCTCCGTAAAAAAGACCCGATTAACATAGAAAAATCTATACTATGTTTGGTTAACATTATCTGGAACAACCGGAGGAATCCGGTTTTTCTTACCAAGGATGAGAACCATGACACAGTTCAACAGATGTGAAACCTGCGGCGGTTTTATCCCGCAGACCGATCTGCTTATGCCCCGCTGCGGATACACCGGCTGCTCCCCGCTCTCGGAACCGAAGATCTTCAGGCTCGCGCACAAGGGCTGTCCTGTCTGGACGGCACCCAACGCAGAGTAATTCGTATTTTTTTCTTTTTTATTTCCGGGAATACCCGGTCCGTGCCGGTAAAAACCCTGTGGGAGATAAACTGCCCGTATAAGAGTTGTACGAAAAAGAGAGGGACTTTTTTAGATCCCGCTGTTGCCCCGTTCCCCGGTCCGGACCCGGATCGAGTCCTCGACCGGTAAGACAAAGATCTGGCCGTCGCCGATTTTACCGGTATACGCGGCGGTCTTGACGACCTCGATCACCTTTTCTGCGGACTCATCGGAGACCACGATCTCGATCTGGCGTTTCGGGATAAGGTCGGTGATATATTCGGCCCCCCGGTACTGCTGCTTGATGCCTTTCTGGACGCCCCGCCCTTCGACATCAAACACGGTCATCGCTCCAAAGCCGGCCGTATCCAGTGCCGTCTTGACTGCCTCGAACTTCTCGGGGCGTATCATTGCCTTTATCATCTTCATGGTAGGTCACCTTTCCGGGAAGGAACGGGCTTTTCTCCGCCCGCGCCCGGATTTTTCCGATAATATAGAATGAGGAAGGCTTCCTTTAAAAGAATTCGGGACTCTTAAAAAAAAACAAGAGTGGTGGGTAAGGCATTTCACAGGGCTTCTTGCAAAAAGAGGCCCCGGGAAAAGAGCAGTGCATGAAAAAAAGGAAAAAATATTTACGCTTTTTTCAGAAGATCGGGCCGGTACCTCATCATGGCTTCAATGGCCCGCTCCTTGTGGACATACGCCGGGTACCAGATAGTAAAGACAATTGCGATTATCATGAAGACCCACTGCACGTTGTCCCAGAAAATAGAACCCTGGACCGGGTAGACCAGCAGAAAAACGTTGATGACAAAACCCAGCGTGAAAGCAAGGGCCCACACCGCGGTGATGATGTAATTGACTTTCATAAACGGGGCGCTTTTGACGCGCTCGGGTTCGACCCCTTCGCGGGAATACTGGAGGGTAAAGGGGAAGTGGAAGGCGATGGTGCCCCAGCTGACGACGGTTAAAAGCAGCATCGAGAGCACGGCAATGTAATTTGCCAGGTAATACTGGCCAAGGCCGATGATCAGAGTAAAGAATACGGCAAAAAATGCGAGCGATACGATGGCAAGGATATACCCCTTGACCAGCTGGTGGTAACTTGTTGCGAGGGCAAGTACAATCGCAATCACAAACGCTAAGATCAGGCTTAAGCCCGGATTCCCCAGCGGTGCCTGTGCAATAAGAGCAAAGGCAATCCACGGCACGAATGCGGTAAACAGCGATAAACTATTCATAATCTTCACCGGGTGATACGCATCGTGTGCGGATAATTATTGTGAAACGTATTAAAAAAAAAGGAAATTATTTCCGGGAATTCTTTTTGATTTTTGCTGCTGCCAGTTTCTCGATCGCGGCGGTATCGGCACCGGCTGCAACGGAGAGTTTCCCGTTCCGGACTGCGCTCTCCACGAATCCTTTCCCGGTGGCATTCCGCACAATGAGCGTGGTCGACCCGGCCGGGCTCCCGACCGCACCTGCGGAGAGATCGGCCTCAATCGAGGAGAAGTCCGTGCAGATATGGCAGCCGGGCCGGATCGCGTCTTCGAGATCCGCGAGCGGCACATCGAGGATCGTGCCGTCCTCTTTAAGGATGACCAGCTTGCCCTTGACATCCAGTTTCTTGATCTCATGCGGTGCGAGTTTGTACTTCTTTTCAAGTTTCCCGTGCACAAGGCCGGCATAATCGAAGGTCTCGGTACAGAAGAGGCCAACGACAAGGCGGATCGCATTCCCGTACGGGCGGAGGAGATCGTACTCGCTTGCCCGGATCCGGGCCGCGGCCTGCACGGCGCAGGGGACTCCAATAACTGCGATCTTCGTGTACTTCCGGATCACTACGGCCTCTTTGAGCGCTGCAAGGAGCGGCACCCACCAGCTGTACCGGCTGCCGGCTTCTGTGACGAGCACTTCCGATTTTGTGATTACCGCCGATGAGGGCTTGAGCGTCCAGCGGTCCTCGGTCACCGTGACTACGGCATCGATCAGGCCACTATCGAGGGCGTTTGTAAGGATTGCCGTGACCGCACCGCCACTCTGCCGGTGCGGGACCTCAAAGGTCGCCTTTGCGGTGAGCAGTTCGAGATACTTCCCGAGCGTCTCGTGCGGCTGATCGGCAGTCCTTGGACATGCCGCATAACAGGCACCGCAGGGGACACCATCGGTCACCTGTTTGCAGTAGCCGTTGCTCTTCGGGCTTACTACCATCTCCCCTTCAGCAAAGGAGAGCGCGTCGGCCGGGCAGACCGCGACGCATGCGCCGCATCCCGAGCATTTCCCGGTATCCCAGACCTCGGTTTTCAGATCCTGGTAAGTTTTTGCTGCCATCATTCTCACTCCGGGGTATACTTGTTGGCAAACGGCCGTGCGCTTGCCGCCGCGATCCGCGAGTATTTTTCTTTTAAAAGCGGTGCCGGGTCAAGGCCGAAGGACTTTGCGAAGTCCTCGATAATGGGCCGGATCATTTCCATCTGTTCTGCCGTTGCCGGCAGCTGCTTTGAACCGACCCCGAGGTATTTTGCTTCTACCTCGCCGCGGACATAGATCTCGCCGCCATGGATGCCGCTCCCGACGCCGCGTTCCGCAACCGGGACCTGGCCGTTTAGGCCGAGCACAATCAAAAGGCCGCCGGCCATGTACTCGCCGAGGAACGCCCGGGCCGAGCCACCCACCACAAGGATCGGGCGCTTCTCCTTGTACTGCTTCATGTGGATGCCGCCCCGGTACCCGATGCTGTCGCGGACATAGACCCGGCCGCCCCGCATGGAGTGTGCGGTCGCGTCACCGGTGCTGCCGAAGATGATCACCTTGCCCTGGTTCATGGTGTTCCCCGGGGCATGGTCAGCGTTGCCATGGACGATCACGGTCGGGCCGCTCATGAACATGGCAAGGTCGCCGCCCGGGACGCCGTTTACGGTGATGGTTACATCGTCGCCCCGGAGGCCGTCTGCTATGAACCGCTGACCGAGCACATTGTCAATCACGATCTCTTTTACGCCGTCACAGACCGCTTTTCTGATCTGCTGGTTGAGCGGGGTGTAGTGCAGGTTTTTCGCATCGATGCGGAGTGCTGCCATTGTTTTACGCCCCCACCGTCTTGACATCGAGGACATTGAGCAGTCCCTCGTCAAGCATATAGCCCCTGAGCCGGTCGCGGTTGCCCCGCAGGCTCTCGATACTGTTGATACCGGCCGCTCCCATGAGCTCGGCGATCTCATCCGTCCACGCATGGATCAGGTTTGCAACCTGCACCGCGTTGGTCTCCGGGTCGAGTCTCTTTGTGAGCTCGGGGCGCTGGGTTGCAATGCCCCAGGCGCAGGTGCCCCGGTTGCAGGTACCGCAGACCCGGCAGCCCATGGCAACGAGCGCGGAGGTACCGATGTATACGGCATCGGCGCCAAGGCAGATGATCTTCGCGATATCTGCGCTCTGCCGGATGCCGCCGCTTGCAATGATCGAAACTTCGTTACGGACACCCTGCTTGCGCAGCTTTGCGTCAACGCTTGCAACCGCGGCTTCGACCGGGATGCCCACGTGGTCGCGGAAGACCCGGGGTGCTGCACCGGTGCCGCCCCGGAATCCGTCGATGACGACCGCGTCGGCGCCCGAGCGGGCAATACCTGCGGCAATCGCGGCAGAGTTGTGCACGGCCGCGATCTTGACAAAGACCGGTTTCTTCCACTCGGTTGCTTCCTTGAGGCTGTGCACGAGCTGTTTTAAGTCCTCGATACTGTAGATATCGTGGTGCGGTGCCGGGCTGATCGCATCGCTCCCTTCCGGGATCATCCGGGTGCAGGAGACATCTGCGCAGACCTTTTCGCCCGGCAAATGGCCGCCGATACCCGGCTTTGCGCCCTGGCCGATCTTGATCTCGATGGCGGCCCCGCGTTCGAGGTAGTTGATGTCAACGCCGAACCGTCCGCTTGCAACCTGGACGATCATGTGGTCCTGGTACGGGTAGAGCGACTCGTGCAGGCCGCCTTCCCCGGTCCCGAGGAACGTGCCCATCTTTGTGACTGCCTTTGCCAAGGCCGTCTGGGCATTGAGGCTGATCGCACCGTAACTCATGTGGCCGATCATGATCGGCGTTTCGAGCTTCAGGTTCGGGGCGAGTTTTGTTAAGAGCTCCGCATCGCCGTTTGGTTTTTCCTTTACCGAGAGCGCTGCGGGTTTTTTCCCGATGTACGTCCGCAGCTCCATGGGCTCGCGCAGGGGATCGATGGACGGGTTTGTCACCTGGCAGGCATCGAGTACGAGCCGGTCGAAGATCGACGGGTAGGGCAGCACGTTCCCCATCCCGGCAACGATGATCCGCCCGGTCTTTGCCTGGTTAAAGACCGCTTCCCGGACCTCGCGGGTCCAGACCGGGTGGGTCCGGTAATCGGTAGGTTTCTCGTAGATGTCGATCGCATCGCGGGGGCAGAAGGCAAGGCAGCGGTGGCAGGCAACGCAGGCCCGTGAGTTCGCGACCACGATGTTGTCGCTTTCTTTCCGGAAAACACCGTACGAACAGTTCTCCACGCACCTGCCGCACTTCATGCACCGCTCGGGATCGATCTCGACCTTGAACCGGAGAGGGACGCTGCCGATGCTCATGCGATGACCCTCCCGATCACGGGCTCGCCGGCTTTTGGCATGCGGACGTCCTCGATCTCCGGCTCGATGCGCCGGATTGCTGCCTCTTCGCTCGAAATATAGAGCCGGTCGTTGTGTTCCCCGGTAACCAGCGGGCGGAGCTTGATCCGGTCGGTAAACCCGATCAGGGTGTCGGCAGTTGCAACGCAGATGGCAAACGGCCCGTTCATGAGCGCCGGGCCGTAGGTGAGCCGGAGCGCACGGTTGAGCTCCTGCTCCTTTGCCGGCATTGCATCGATCTCGTCCCAGAACGGCGGGGCAAGGGCTTTTACCGCCAGTTTCTCGGAGAGACCGTGTTTGCGTACCAGCAGGTCCACGAGATACGCCACGACTTCGGTGTCGGTATACATCGTGCAGTCGTACCCGTAGCTCTCGATATAGCGCCGGTTCGTCCCGTACGAAGTGATCTCGCCGTTATGGACAACGCTCCAGTCAAGGAGGTTAAATGGATGCGCCCCGCCCCACCATCCTGATGTGTTCGTGGGGTACCGGTTGTGGGCGAGCCAGAGGTAGCCTTTGTAATCCTGGATGCGGTAGAGGTTTGCGACTTCTTCGGGCCAGCCGGAAGCCTTGAAAACCCCCATGTTCTTTCCCGATGAGAAGATGAGGCTTCCTTTTCGTGCGGAATTGGTATTCATGACGAGGCGCATGACAATGTCGTCGGCGCTGGTATGGGACTCCTGGGCTTTGGTAACATCCGGCTTAAAGAAAAACCGCCAGGGTGTGTGGACCTTTTTGATCCCGGCTTCGTAGATCGGGATCGGTTCGTCATGGACGATCCGTCCCCACTTTTCCAGTTCCTGGACGAGCGCCGGTTTGTTCTCCCGTACATTATCGAAGAAGACGTGGAGGGCGTAGGCATCGGCAAACTCCGGGTAAATGCCGTAGGCTGCGTACCCGGCGCCTTCGCCGCTTCCCCGCTCGTCCATTAAGGCAAGGGATTCTCGTATCTTACTGCCGTCCATGAGCTGGCGGCGTTTGTCAATGACACCAATGATTCCGCACATTTTCCATCACAATCGGGATATCCTATACTAGTGAATGCTTCGCAGAATTGAATGTAATCGTTCCGGCATTTCTGGATAGTACATTCTCTCCTAGAACGTTTGTTCAGAAGATATAAATCTGATTGGTTGGAAATTAATTTCCATTATGTCTGCGGACGTATCCAAGTTGCTGAAGAAAATCGAGGCCGATAAGGTTCAGTTTATCCGGCTTCAGTTCACCGATGTCCCCGGTATGCCCAAAAATGCGGCAATCCCGGTGGTCCAGGCGGAAAAAGCCTTAACCGACGGGATCTGGTTTGACGGATCTTCGATCGAAGGATTTACCCGGATCGAAGAGTCCGATATGCTCTTAAAGCCCGACCCGGCATCGTATGCGGTCCTCCCCTGGCGGCCGCAGGAAGGACGGGTTGCCCGGTTCATGTGCGATGTGTACACGTACGGGAACAAGCCGTTCGAAGGCGATCCCCGCTATGTGCTCGAAAAGGCCATGGCAACCGCATCGAAGATGGGCTACACCTTCAACACCGGCCCGGAACTGGAATTCTTCCTCTTCAACATGGTGGACGGCAAGCCGACCACGCAGTTCGTGGACCAGGGCTGTTACTTCGATCTCGCCCCGCAGGACAAGGCCGAAGACGTGCGCCGCGACATTGTGCTCGCGTTAAGCTCGATGGGATTTGAGATCGAGATGTCCCACCACGAAGTTGCCGAGAGCCAGCACGAGATCGACTTCAAGTATGCAGATGCACTTACGACCGCAGACCGGGTCATGACCTTTAAGTTTGCGACAAAGGCCATTGCGCTCAAGTACGGCCTGCATGCGTCCTTCATGGCAAAGCCGATCGCAAAGATTAACGGCAGCGGCATGCACACCCACGGCTCGCTTGCAAAGAACGGCAAGAATGCGTTCTTCGATGCAAATGCAAAAGACGGCCTCTCCGACACCGCTCTCTACTACATCGGCGGTCTCTTAAAGCACGCAAAGGCCATCACCCGGGTTGCAAACCCGACCATCAACTCGTACCGCCGCCTCGTGCCCGGTTACGAAGCACCCTGTTATATCTCGTGGAGCACCACGAACCGGTCCGCGCTCATCCGGGTGCCGGCAGCCCGGGGCAACAGCACCCGTGCCGAGTTCCGCAGCCCGGACCCGATGTGCAACCCGTACCTCACGTTCGCCTGCATGCTCGCGGCCGGTCTCGATGGCGTGAAAAACAAGATCATGCCGCCGGACTCGACCAACACCAACATCTACCACCTCACTCCCAAAGAGAGGAAGAAGATGAAGATCGATATGCTGCCCGGCAGTCTTGCAGAAGCGCACCAGTACCTGTTAAAGGATCAGGTGCTCTGCGATGTGCTCGGTCCGCACATCCTCGAAACCTTAACAAACATTGCAGAGGCCGAGACCGATGCGTTCCGTCTCACGGTTCACCCGTGGGAACTGGACCGCTACCTCGCGACCTACTAATTTCCCTAAAATTTTTTAATTAATCCTCCAGGAACAGGCTGGACTTTTCATCCGGTAACTGCGCCTTTACGTCAGGCTCCGCGTATGCTGCCTGCGGGCAGGCAGGAGCAGGAAGCAAAAAACAGGGATCGGATCCCTGCATCACAGTTACAGGAGAATATTATGGCTCTGGATACCGGTGTTACTACCTGGCTCATGGTCTCGGCACTTCTTGTCATGCTGATGACCCCGGGCGTCGGGTTCTTTTATGGCGGTCTTGTCAGGAAGAAGAACTTTATCTCGATGATCGCATTGTCGTTCATCGTGCTCTCGCTCGTGAGCATCCAGTGGATCCTCTTTGGATACTCGCTTGCGTTCGGGCCGGATGTGGGCGGTTTCATCGGGAACCTCCAGTACATGGGACTCTCGGGAGTGAGTGCGGATGCCGGCAGTGCGGCATACCCGCCGCTCATCTTCATGGTCTTCCAGCTCTTCTTTGCGGCAGTAACGATCACGATCGTCACTTCGGCAGTTGCGGAACGGATCCGGCTTTCGTCGTTCATTCTGTTCGTGCTTGTCTGGGTGACGGTCGTGTACTGCCCGATTGCCCACTGGGCATGGGGCGGCGGCTGGGCGCAGCAGATGGGCATGATCGATTTTGCCGGGGGAACGGTGGTCGAGATCTGTTCCGGGTTTGCCGCGCTTGCGCTTGCGATGGTGATCGGGAAACGGGCCGGCTTTGGGGAATATTCGATGGAGCCTCACAATATTCCCATTGCGCTTCTCGGCGCCGCACTGCTCTGGTTCGGCTGGTTCGGGTTTAACGCGGGGAGCGCCCTTGCGGTAAATGCAAGTGCCGTTACCGCGTTTGTCAACACGAACACTGCCGCCGCGGCCGGTGCGCTTGCCTGGATGTTTGCCAGCTGGTATAATGGCAAGCCCAGTTCTCTGGGGATGGTGAGCGGGGCAATTGCCGGCATGGTCGCTATTACGCCGGCCGCCGGGTTCGTGACGCCGCTTACGGCAATCCTCATTGGCGCGGTTGCCGGCGTGCTCAGTTTTGTGATGATGCTCTGGCGGATCCGCCGACAGCTGGACGAGAGCCTCGATGCGTGGGCAATCCACGGCATGAGCGGCCTGTGGGGAACGCTTGCCACCGGTCTTTTTGCGGCAGCAGCAGTGGCCGGGTTCACGGGTCTCTTTGAAGGGAACGTACACCAGATGGTGGCAAATACAATCGGGGCGTTTGCCGCGCTCGTCTATGCCTTTGTTGTCACGTACATTGTTGCCTGGGCGATCGATCGCACCCTGGGACTCCGCGTCACGGCCGATGAAGAGTACGTGGGTCTCGATATCTGCCAGTACGGCGAACGGGCATAATCCCCGTTTTTCTTTTCTCTGGAATCTTTCTGTTTCCCGTGCGCATCTGCACGTGCGATCTGTCCCGGGTCGTTGCCCGGTTTTTGTCTCTTGGTTTTGGGATCTTCGTTTCTCTGCGCGTTTTTACACCGGCACTGGTGGGCCGCATATACGCTTTCTGTACGGGTGCAGGGGAGGGGTAAAATAACAATGTTTATAAGTGTAGGAATAGAATTTCCTTCCTACAATCTTAGCGAATCACAAAACTCCACCAGCGAATCTCCCTTGTCCAAGAAGCGCAAAGGCCAACTCTCTCGGGGACCGGACTTCCTATCCGGGACTGCTCACTGGTCTTTGCTGCCTTTTTGGGCAGTCTCATGGGAAGATTCCCGTACCTGCCCGTATTGCTAAAAAAATATATGGGCTGGTGCATAAAATCAGAAACGTTTACATCAGGTGAATGGAATGGTAATGGATTCTGGAGCAATTGCATGGGTGCTCGCCTCAACGGCGCTTGTCATGATCATGACGCCGGGAGTCGGGTTCTTCTACGGCGGTCTTGTACGGAAGAAAAACTTCATCGACATGATCACGCTCTCATTTGTGGCATTCGCACTCGTGAGTGTCCAGTGGGTGCTGATCGGGTACAGTCTGGCATTCGGGCCCGATGTAGGC
Organism: Methanoregula sp. UBA64; assembly: GCF_002502735.1. Lineage (NCBI taxonomy): Archaea > Methanobacteriati > Methanobacteriota > Methanomicrobia > Methanomicrobiales > Methanoregulaceae > Methanoregula > Methanoregula sp. UBA64. The sequence continues at coordinate 874,233 of NZ_DAQC01000001.1, read as the reverse complement.
GGCTTTATCGGCAACCTGCAGTACCTGGGCTTAAACGGTGTCAGCATGAACGACCCCGGGCCGTACAGCCAGATCATCCCCGGAATGCTCTACATGGTGTTCCAGCTGGTGTTTGCCACGGTCACGATGGCAATCGTCACGTCAGGGTTTGCAGAGCGTATCAAGTTCAGCGCATACCTTGTCTTTGCCCTGCTCTGGACAACGATTGTCTATGACCCGCTCGCCCACTGGGTCTGGGGAGGCGGCTGGACATCCCAGTTCGGCGCAATCGATTTCGCCGGCGGCACGGTCGTCCATATCAGTTCAGGGTTTGCCGCACTGGCACTCGCCCTGGTGATTGGTAAACGTGTAGGATTTGGCAAGTACGCCATGGAGCCGGCCAATATCCCGTGGTCCATCCTCGGTGCGGTCCTGCTCTGGTTTGGCTGGTTCGGGTTTAACGCAGGCAGTGCGGTCGCAGCAAACGGCCTCGCAGTCCAGGCGTTCGTCACCACGAACACGGCAACGGCAACCGCAGCAATCGTCTGGATGCTCGTCTCCTGGGCACACGGCGGCAAGCCGAGTTCCCTTGGGTTCGTGTCCGGCGCAGTGGCGGGCCTTGTGGCTATCACGCCCGCAGCCGGGTTCGTAACAGTACCGGCATCGATCCTGATCGGTGCAGTTGCAGGTGCAATGTGCTACGGTATCATGCTCTGGCGTCAGGGCAAGGGCATCGATGAGAGCCTTGATGCGTGGGCAGTCCACGGCATGGGAGGTCTCTGGGGTGCAATCGCAACCGGTATCTTTGCCTCTGCAGCAGTGAACGGTGCATCGGGCCTGATTGAAGGCAATGTCCACCAGTTCACCGCCCAGATTGTCGGTGCAGGAGCGGCGGTAATCTACGCCTTTGTGGTCACATATATCCTCGCAGTCATCGTGGACAAAACGATGGGCCTGCGGGTGAGCGAGGAAGAGGAATATGTCGGGCTCGACATCTCACAGCATGGTGAGAGGGCCTGATATTTTTCCGGGTGATAAAAATGAAAATGGTTACAGCAATTATCAAACCGGAACGGTTCGAGTTCGTAAAAAAAGCGCTTGAAGACAAAGGCTATGTCGGCATGACCATCACGGAAGTCAAGGGTCGCGGCGAGCAGAAAGGGATCTCGCTCGAATACCGCGGCGGAAAGATGACGGTCGACCTCCTGCCCAAGGTCAAGCTCGAGATCGTAATCCGCGACAGTGCGGTCGACGACCTGGTTGCAACACTTACGGGTGCCGCACGGACCGGCAAGATCGGCGACGGCAAGATCTTCATTGTGCCGGTCGAGAAATCCATACGGATCAGGACCGGTGATGTGGAATCCTAAAAAAACAGGAACCGTAAAACCACAATAACCCATACGTCCAACAAAATGCAGCAGACTCATGTTCACGGGGCTTGGGATCTCCACACCCACCCCGTCTGTTTTTTTTTTAAAAGAACCGGTAGTATTTCCGGTCAAACGCATGCGACGGTTTTCTCATCTCTTACCGAGGATCTGATCCGGGTTGCCCGGTTGGTCCGGGCATGGCTGCCCGGGCGTCCTTTCGCGCTCTAAAAAAAAATTACCGGTTTTAGCCCGTTATACCTCTTCGGGCCATGCCAAAGGATAAAACCGGGTGAAAAAAGCATCCCCCTCACGGAGAATTACTTTACCGCTCCCGGGACAGGATCCGGTCGGAGGATTTAATGCAGATTGTTATTTACCATGGCGCCAAACCCATAAAGTAACAATCATGATCCCGTGGCTGAAAGCGAATTTTAAGAATTTCAGGCCCTCTGCTGCCATCGCGCTCAATGCCACGCGGCACATGAACACGCTCGAACGGAAAAAACTCTTCTCCCCTGATATCGAGCCCATGCGTACGGCAGAAGGGCGCTGGTTCGAGGCGATCGTGTACGAGATGTTCCTCGACATCTCGCAGAAGACCGACCGGATAAAGTACATTGCCCGGAAAGGCGCCGATGCCCCACGGGCCGGCGCCCAGGCGCGGCTCGGCCAGAACGGCGTCTTCTATTCAAAATACGGGGACATCACGTTCCGCGGCAACGGGCAGGATCTTGCCGAGTTCGATCTCATTCTTGTCGATTCCAATAACAACGTGTCCTTTGGCGAGGTCGTCACCTCCCCGGCCGATCTAAAAGAGTTCGAGATCGAGATCGCATTCAAAAAACGGCTGCTCGGGTACCTCTACGGCCAGGAGCACGTTCCCTTCCTGTTGATCTCGTCCATCGACATCTCCAACTATTCCGTGGTAAAACGGCTGAGTAAAGATCCCGACAATGCGATCATCCACACGAGCTCCTGTGAAGAGCTCAAAGGCCTCGTGAAGCATTACCGTCCCCGGATCCTGTACACGAAACCCACCAACCACCCGAAGCTGATAAGAGCGACCGACATTCCGATCAAACACCCGATCGATTACCGGAAATGCCACGACGAGTACCGGGCCCGGATCTTCGCCGGGATCACGCGCGGGCAGCAAAAGCCGGGCATGGCGCCGCAAACCGAGACCGAGGCGATCGTGAAAAAGATCCTGTACGGGGCGCTCTACCCGCATGCCATCAAGGCGGTCTGCGATGACTACGGACTCGTGGTCAAGGGAAAACGCGTCCCGTTTGCGGAATTTTTCCAGTACTACTCGAAAGCGATCATTGCCATGGACCTTCCCGGTTACGAACTGATCATCTATCTCCGGTCCCGGCAGAAACGTGAGTTCCTCAAGATGATCCAGACAAAGGACGGCCATTTCCGGTTCGAACGGCCGACCCCCTCGCGGGTAGGGTTTTTCCTGTGGATCGAGTCCCTCCAGCCATCGCTTGGGACAAAGATCTCGTTAGATATCCTCAAGACCTTTTCAGAAAAGGAACCGGATAAAACGTAAGAAAACCCCGGATGAGGTTGTGCAAACCCCGGGCATAAAAAAAGGGGCACTCCCCGTCCAACCAGGGAATGCCGGGACGTATCCTGTTTTATAATTTCAGTCGAGCAGTGCGGCCATCGCCTCGTCGTACCGGGCTTCCATGACGTACGGGATCCCCGAGATCTCGGAGGCCTCTTCGGTCAAAGCCATTACGTCCCCGCGGGACATGGTCGAGAGCCGGAAGTTACGGCTGCCTGCCATGATCTGCTGGAGACCGGTCTTAAACTTCTGCGCATAGGTGTAGATGCCCACGGCGCCCATCGGGATCTGCGCGATCTTTGCGCCGTATTTTTCCTTGAGTTCCTCGTAGCAGACAAAGATCTCTTCTTTGGTGCTGCCGTACCGGGAGACCGACTTGGGCAGGTCGCCGGCGGCAAGCCACTTCTCGATATTCTTGCCCACCATGCCGGGGATCATAAGTCCCCTGCCCATGCAGACTGCCTTGAAGTACGGGCTGCCCATCGCAAGGGCCTTGAACACGCCGGGTTCGTCCGAGAACCCGCCGGCCATGGCGAGGTCCGGGACCCGCATCCCTTTCTTCTCCAGTTTCTGGCAGAATTCGTAGGTGAGCGACTGGAGGTAGAAGGTCGGGATGCCCCATTCGTTCATCATCGGCCACGGGCTCATGCCGGTCCCGCCGGGTGCGCCATCGATGGTCAACAGGTCGATCTTTGCTTCGGAGCAGTAGCGCAGCGCCATTGCGAGCTCGACCATGGAGTACGCGCCGGTCTTGAGCGTCACGCGCTTAAAACCGATATCGCGGAGCCGGTCGATCTCTTCGAGGAACCCCTCTTTTGTGACAAAACCGAGCCGGGAGTGGCGCTCGAATTCCCGTATTGCGCCGGCCTTAAATGCGGCCTGGTTCTCCTTTAATGTCGGGTCCGGGAGGACAATGTAGCCCCGTTTTTTTAACTCGATGGCCCGTTCGAGCGAGGTGACCTTGATTTCGCCGCCGATGCATTTTGCACCCTGGCCCCACTTGAGCTCGATGGTGTCCAGGTTGTGTTTTGCCGAGACGTACTCCGCGGTTCCAAGCCGGGTGTCTTCGACATTCATCTGGACGAGAATTTCCCCGTAGCCCTTCTGGAATTTCTGGTAGGTGGTGATCCGGCGGTCCATCTCGGGCGAGAGCGTGACCTTGCCGTTCTTGTCGCGTTTGAGGCCCGGGTCGATCCCGCAGACATTTTCCCCGCAGACGAGCGTGATGCCGGAGATGGCAGCGCCGACCGCGAAGTGTTCCCAGTTGGCCCGTGCGATCTCCGTGGATCCGAGCGCCCCGGTAAAGATCGGGAGTTTCATCTTTACTTTCTTGTCCCATCCGTACTCGGTCTCGGTATCCACGGTTGAGAAGACCGCTGTATCGGGACTGGCATTTGTTCCTTTGGGAAGCCCGCGTGCCCCCACGGCATAGCCCTGGATGTTGAGGTGGGAGTAATCGACGGGATAGTTCTTGTCGGCACCTGCGGTGATCGCGCCAAACGGGCCGGGATAGAGAACCTCCCTGCCCCTGAATGACGAAAGCCAGATCTCGCAACTGCCCTTGCAGCCGTCCATGCAGCGGGTACAGATACCGGAACACGGAACAACGTTCCGCGAGCGGTTGACCGTACCCGTTGCCTCGTTTGCATTGGGTTGTCGTAAATTGCTCATGAATTCACTCCTCACAAACGTGAGTGGATATGTTCGTAAGAGGACCCGCGTGCACCGCCTGAATCGGGTGCAGGAATCGTGACCCTGAAACGGTTTGAGAACAGTGCTCAAACAAGAGGAATTTTCCTGCCGTTCTTTATAAACGCTCTTATTTTATTGTGAAATGTCAGGTTTTTTCAACATTTTTCCTGCATTTTTGCTGGAGTTCCCTGCATTTTTTTCGAAAAAATGATCCAAAATTTGGAAAATGAGGAGAAAAACGATCGATCCGGATCCCGTGTGGTTCCCGCCCGGGACCGGTACCTGCCGGTGCGCTTTAGAAGACCGGCGCGCCGGTTACAAGATACAACACGAGGAGGATCAGCGGCTGGTGCACGAGATAAATCACGAGCGAGTGCCGGCCCAGGAACGCAAGCAGCGAGACTGCCCGGTCCGGGAGCCGGGGCATTGTCCACGCCCGTTCCCCATCGGGATAGGCAAACTCACCGATGGCCATGCCGATCAGGACCAGGCCCATCCAGGGGAAGATCGGGGTATAGTCCACGCTCCAGAACGCGAGCGGGTGGATACCAAAGACGAGCAGGGCCGCCGGGCCGGGGATAGTGGCAAGGAACCAGCCGAGAAGAATAAAAACGATCCCGATCGCTGCGTTCCATTTCCGGAACCGGAAAAAGAGCGGCGAGAGCATGATCGAGACCCCGATCAGGTGCAGGATGCCGAAGATAACGAATCCCTCCTGCAGGTACCACCAGGTCGCTATGGTAACAAGAAGTCCGCAGGCAAAGATGCCGGCGCCGCGGATCAGGAATTTCCTGGTGAGCGGCCAGCCCGAGAGATGGCGTGCTGAGCGGGCGTGGCTGATTGCAAGCGAGATGCCGGCCACCAGGAGGAAGAGCGAGGCAGTGGCATAGGCAAAGTACCGCCAGAACCCGGTATCGACCACAACGGGAGCGATCCGGAAGAACGAACAGTCAAAGACCGAATGGAAGATCACCATCATCACGATAGCAATGCCCCGGAGAAGATCGATCTCGGGGAACCGCGAACTGCCGCTCATGCGTGCCGGTATATTCGCGTCCGGGTTCTGATATGTATTTGGGGAGGCCCGGTAATTCCGGTGGAAATCCGGCATATGAAATACTCCGGTATCGGTCTCCTCCGGGGGGTCCGTTTCCGGATTAACGTGGCGGCGGGGATGATCCCGTTACCCGGATGCCCGCAGGACGCTCCCGTAAGGCACGGAACCTGAGATCACGTAACATTTCCGGTAAAAACAGGTGCATTTTCCCCGGGAAAAGACCCCCCTTATTTTCGGCTCGTAATGCGGTTTCCAGCCTCACCGGATCTCTTTCTGGCCAGTGAGACATCCGGTTTTTCGCGGCCAAAAGAACGCTGCTAAATTGCACGGTCAATTTTCCCTATAATCGGTTTATTTCAAAAAATACCTAAATAAAACAAAAATCGTGGAGTGGATTGGCACCATTTCCACTGGAACTTCCAGGGCCTGATCCGGCCCGGGAGTGTCTTACGTCGGAGAAACGATCTCAGGGGACCGTATGTCCGGCTACTCCCCTCTTTTCGTATAGGGGGCCTGCCTGGCATAGGGATTGGTGTACCCGTCCGGCTGCCACCATTCGATCTCGGACACGATCTCCTTGTACACCCGGAGCCGGCGCCAGTTCCGCTCGTGCTGCGTGCGGATCCAGATCTCTTTTGGGAACCAGTGCGGGAAGGGCAGTCCCCTCATTACACGCAGATCGTCGTGTAACAGGTCTTCGTAGCAATTTTCCGGATCGATCCGGTACCGGGTCTGCCGGACCCGGACAATACAGGCTGTCTCCGGTTTGAAGATGAAGAGGTCGTACCCAAGATCAGCTTGTGTGTTCTCCTGCCAGCGGTACCCCATCTGCTCTGCGAATTTTTTGGCTTCGCCAATCATCGCTACCGGCTTCTGCCCCCGGGTCATACGGGCCGGTTTGGAGGCAATGGGTTGAAGTGTTTGTGGTCGGGAGGCTGACGGTACGACAAAAGACCTATAAAAAAAATCCCGGCTCCGGCAGAAAAAAGTAAAAAAATACCTGGTCCTGTCAGGAATAATCTGCTTCGATTCGTTTATCTGAAGCAGCAGGGCCTGTCACCCGGTTGTTCGTTTTATTTTGTGACTGCCTCAGCAGATCCCCCGGTGCCGGAATTTTTAAAATCCGTCCGGTACATCCAGATGCCGGCAACAAGGATGATGGGAACACCTATGGGGATGACAAATCCCGAGGCTCCGTTAAGAAAAATACCGTACTGGACGATATCCGCTGCCAGGAAAAAAATTCCCCCGCAGATCGAACACAGCGCCCCGTATTTTATCCAGCATCCCGGTTTGTCTGTAAGTGCAAAGACGAGAATGAAAAATGTGAGGATCATCAGAGCTGATGCAACGAGGTTGCACTCCGCTGCAAGGGCGCTGCTCCCTTTCAGGATATTTTCCTGAAGGTACGTGAGATCTTTTGAAAAACCAATGAGACTGGATCCCATGTCGCTCTGCTGGTACCGGAACGTACTCCATTGCAGGCCGCGGGCGAGCCAGTCGCCGATTACATAGATATTGACCGGGATAAAAAACAGGGCCGACTGAACCAGCACGGGCAGGCGGGAATCATGCGCATAATCCATGGGGTAATTACTGTACCGGTCGGGATATGAGGGTATCGGATTTGCCGTGAATATCCGGGCATCGAGGCTGCTCCGTTAATTCTCCCCTTCGTGCGGTGAGTCCGGAAAGATACCGGTAAAAAAATAAAAAAGGTTAGAGTGTGTTATCGTAGATAACCTGGGTCGATCCGTCGGTGAAGGTTGCAACACCAATGATATGGGCCGTTCCCGGGCTGCCTGCGGAAATTGATCCAGAGTGTCCAACATCCAATGAGGCACCTGCGGGAGTTGCAGTCCATACAGGACTTGCTACTGCTCCGTTAACGGACCATGAAATATTTGTTAATGTGTTTGCATCCTGGCCGCCCTGGTAGGTAAGGGTAACTGCTGTGCTGTTCAGGCGCGATGCAGTTGCCGCAACGACCTTGGTCTTCTGGATGTTACCTGCCATGCCGAACACGAACGCAGCAATGACTGCTGCGAGGATAACGGTGATCGCGACCATCAGGATAACTCCGATGACCGGCGATACTGCTTCTTCATTCTTTTTGGTGAATGCCATTTTCAGAATCACTCCAACTACATATCCACGGTGGATATGACAATGTACAGTCAAACTATTCACTTACTTTAATATTTAAATCCTGCCATTCGATCTTTCGGGTATATGCGGGTAATCCCGGTGAATGTGGCCCTGTACAAATGGGCAGACACGGGGACCGACAGGGAATTTATCGTATATTATAGTAGCTTTTTAAAAAAATTCAAGAAAAACCCGCAAGATTCTCCTGTTGAACCGATGATCCCGGGTATTATGCGTACCGTGCAGGTACAGAGTTCAGAAAAAAACAAAAAAAGGAAAGATCACTTCGGCTTATAGTAGCCCCACTTTGCGAGAGCCTCTTTGAGCTCTTTTGCCTTTTTCGCTTTCTCGTCCAGCGTAATCCCGTCCTGCCATGCCTCGATCGCCTGCATCGTTGCCTTTGCCCCGGCCCGGGTCCCTTTCGGGTGGCCGTGGATTCCGCCCGAGACGAGCAGCACGAGGTCTGTCCCGTAGATATCGAGCACATCCGGCACGAGGCCCGGGTGGAGCCCTCCCGAGGAGACCGGGAACGCAGTTTTAATCGAACCCCAGTCCTGCGCAAGGCACTGGTGCGGGACTTCTGCGATCTTCTTTTCCCGCAGCAGGTCGGCAAGGAGGAGCGACTCGGTCTTTGTCCCGGTGAGTTTGCCCACCGCAGTTCCCGTATGGATCTGGGAGACCCCAATGAGACGCATGAGTTTTGCAAGGAAGTACATCGTCATCCCGTGCTTCTTGTTCCGGTCAAAGGCCGAGTGGAATGCACGGTGGGCATGGATCGCAAGGCCGAGATCCGAGCAGTAGTCCCGCATCGTCATCACGCCGGCGGTACCCGCCACCACGACATCGATCATCGCATAGTTCCAGCCATAGTCCGCGAGCATATCGGCCCGCTCTTTCATCGTGTCGATATCGGCAGAGATATTCAAAAACGCGGATTTCTTCTCGCCGGTCTCATTCTCCGCTTTGTCGCGGAGCTTTGTCATGAACTTCACCCGGTCCTCGAACCGGTTAAACGAGGTCGATGTCAGGTTCTCGTCGTCCTTGACAAAATCGAATCCGCCCATCCAGGTCTCGTACCCTACCTCCGCATGCTCCTTTGCGGAGAACCCGATCTTGGGTTTTGGCACTGCCCCGGTCAGCGGCCGGCCGCGGATCTTCATCATCTTCCGGATCCCGTCCATACCGAAATGCGGCCCCCTGAAACCCTTAAGGTATGCCGACGGGAGGGTTGCATCGATGAGGCGCAGGTTTTTGAGCGCCTTCATGCCGAAGATGTTTCCCGCGATCCCGCTCATCAGCTGCACGGCATTTCCTTCCTCCCAGAGTGCGAGCGGGTAGGCAACTTTTACAAAGTGCCCGTCGAAATCGAACGCTTTTGCCTCGAGTTTCTTCATACGGGGCGGGAGCGTGGCAAGCGTTGTCCAGGTTCCGGTCGAACTTTCGGATGCGATCCGGCCTGCGGCTTCCTTGTCCGAGATCCCTTCTGCCGGCTCAAAATAAAAGAGACAGACGAGATCGTCCTTTGCCGGTTCGTAATTCGTATCGACAAACTCGTTGTACCAGTCAATTGCCATAATTTAACGCCCCTTTTGACGAATTGCCGTCTGAACCAGATTCATCATCAAACAGATGTGACATAAATCACATTCTCTTTAAGGATATCAAATACTTTCTTTTGGGGCAGAATCAATAGATTACTTCGATTATTGAGATGTCGAGAGCCGAGCAGGTCACACGTTTCGCAAACCGGACAGTGGTTCAATCAACATCTTATCATCAACAGAGGGACTGTTCACGCGGTCAGATACCGGGTAAGCTTCCATATCCCCTACAGGGCGTGGCACGAGCATTTGATGTATCTCTTCAGCGGGTAACGGGTCGCGCGATATCCACCGAACCTCATCATCAGGTCGAAGGATAACCGGCATTCTGTCGTGGATAGATGCCATCAATGAGTTGGCCGCTGTTGTGATGATGGTGTAGGTTTGAAGGAGTGTCCCCGCCGGATTGTGCCAAATATCATAGAGACCTGCAAAGGCAAAGACCGGATCGTCCGTGAGATGAATGTAGAATGGGATCTTCCGTCTTCCATCAAGTTTCCACTCGTAGAACCCGCTCGCGGGCACGAGACAGCGTTTGGATCGCAAGAGGTCGCGGAACATCGGTTTTTCAGCGAGACTCCCCGCCCGGGCATTGATGGGACGATTTGAAGTCTTAATGTCCTTTGCCCAATGGGGAACGAGTCCCCACTGCATCAAGACTACCTCGGCCCGCTCATGAGCAACGATCACGGGATTGGTACTTCCTGGCGCAATGTTGAAGTGAGACCTGAACCCGATCGAAGGATCCATCACTCTGAACCGTCCGCAGAGGTTATCGATGCACAACAAGGAGTACCGACCGCACATACGGTTGATTCTAGTGGAAGGGCTAATCAAGTTTATGTGATAGCCGGGCAACCCGATTACTTATCCGCCCAACACCCAAACCGGAAGAAGTGACAGGATTGTAAGACCCCTTGTGGAGGGTAGACTCCTTATCTTCAGTGAGACTCCCATCAGATCGATTTTTTACGGGCGGCATCATAATTAATAATAAAAAATGTTGGACATTGAATTTACCAAAACGTGTAATTGTCCTGATAGCCATGTTAGTTGTGTCACAGCAAAAGATTGGCTTCGCGGCATGGTTACAATTAAGGAGTTTTATTACGAAGTACGGGATATCCGTGATAAATCAATTCATCCCGCAATGTTCCCAATCTCTCTGCCCGCTCACTTTATTCAGCTTTTAACACATCAAGGTGAATTAGTTCTCGATCCTTTTGTTGGAGCGGGGTCAACACTTGTCGCCGCACAAGATTTAGGAAGGAACGCTGTTGGGTTCGATCTTCAGCCTAAATATATTGATATTTGTAAAAACCGATTATCTCAATCACGCTTGGACTGCAAAACACAGCAATTACCAATAGTTGACGCCGCCGAAAGAATTTCCGAATATCTTCCTGAACACTCTGTTGCACTAAGCATCACTTCTCCACCATATCCTGATTTTCTCACGCACCCTAGAAAAAATAAAAGTATTCGAGGTGATCTTCGTGAGAATCAACATTATGACACGATTCAACAATATTCGGATGACCCGCGCGATTTAGGGCATATGTCCCACGTCAAATTCAAGAAAGAGATGACAAAAATCTACAAAGGAATATTCCCATTAATGAAGCCCAATTCTCATTGTATCGTTAATATCAACGATTTATGGAAAGAGAATAGACGATACGCGACTCATGTTGTAGTTATTGAAGCACTTCAAAACGCGGGTTTTGAATTTCGGAATACCTTCATTTGGGACAAACGAAATCTCGTCAATAAAGTAGGAATATTCGGATGGCCGAGCAACTATATCTCTTTGGGAACTACGATGGAGTTTCTCTTGGACTTTTGGAAACCCAAAGAATAAAAACTATGATGTAGTTAAACTGTACTTAAAGTGTATTATACTCTGATATCAGTTTATACGTATTTAGTACCTCATGGACGATGAACTCATTAAAGGGATCTCCGTTGTGAAATCATCCAAACATCGCCAAGAAATCCTCGAAATTATTAATAACGAAATACTCACGCCATCGGAAATCTCAAAAAAAAGCAATCTCCGTCTGAATCATGTCAGTATGTATCTTAATGACTTAAAGACCTTTAATCTCGTCGAATGTTTAAACGAAGACACTAGGAAAGGCCGATTATATTCAATCTCAACATTGGGCAAACGCGTTATCGTGATGATCAATACTGGTGTAAAAGATGAGTGAACCAATAAAATATATTGATACAAACTGGGATTTTCGAACAGATGATACCAAGATTAGCAATCACGGATTCCACACCTACCCTGCCATGATGATCCCTCAAATCGCGAGGCGGCTCATCGAGATGTACGGGAAAAATGCGAAGGTATTGTTTGATCCCTTCGTCGGATCTGGAACATCAATACTGGAGGCAAAACTACATGATAATTTTGAAATCGCATATGGGATTGACATCAATCCATTAGCCCGCCTTATCGCAAAAGTCAAAGCGACACCAATCCATCAGGCAATTCTGGTTGAAGAAACCGAAAATCTAATCCAAAAGTGTATTAGTGATAAAGAAGCCGCGAGTTTTGGTGGGTTTACTGTTGAAAAACCCACCTTTCGTAACATTGATTTTTGGTTTAAGGCCGACGTAATAATCGATTTAACCATCATTAAGAATAATATTGAAGGTATCTCCACTGAAAACAAGGAGCTTCAACAGGATATTATCGACTTCTGTAAGGTTGCTTTCTCTGAAGTTGTCCGTTTGTGTTCCAACACCCGAAATAGTGAGTTTAAGTTATATCGAATGTCTGAAAAATCGTTGAGTAAACATAATCCGAACACTATAAGCGAATTCTCAAAGAAGCTCCGGTCGAATGTCAAAAAATTTGAGGAGTTCAATCAGAAGGCCAAGAAGTGCAAGGTTGTCTTATTGAATGAAGATACAAGAGAGAGAACAAGTATTCCCGATCATTGCGTTGATATTATTGTATCATCGCCACCCTACGGGGATAGCCATACTACAGTTGCTTATGGTCAATTCTCCCGCCTCTCATTGGAGTTTCTAGGGTATGAGGAGAAATCAGTTCGGAGGCTTGACAAGGTTTCATTGGGTGGAATTCCCAGCAAGACGGCAATCCCCAACTTAGGATCGGAATCTCTTTCCGACACGATTACCACAATCAAGGAAAAAGATATCAAGAGAGTTCAAGAAGTTTTAAGTTTCTACGAGGATTTCAACCGGTGTGTCATTGAAATAGACCGTGTGATGAGGAAAGGCGGTTACATATGTTTTGTTGTAGGTAACCGAACCGTGAAGGGTATAAAGATACCCACCGATGAAATTATTGTCGAGTTGTTCCGATCACAGAATAAATACAAACATCATAAGACAATCATCAGGAACATCCCAAACAAGAGAATGCCCTCAAAAAATAGTCCAACTAACGTTGTCGGAAAGTTAGAATCGACAATGAATGAAGAATACATCGTTATCTTGGAAAAAATGAGTTAAATTTCAGTAATTAAAAATACATTCTGAATATCTGCTTTTTTTATTCTAAAACCCGATCCATGATCGTGAATCTTTCCAAAGTTTCTCCCGCTCTTATACGAACCGATCCGAATATCATATAGGATCAGACCTTGGTTCACTCCATCAATGAATTTCTCAAAAGACAATCCCGTTAATAGGACTGCATTGTTGTATTTGAACTCCTCATGCCCATTTACCACTCTTGACTCGGCGTTAATGTAAGCAATATTTTGGCATTTTTGTTCAACGATAAAACGGAGAGTAGCATAGTCGTAATATATGCGGTCTGGCAATACGGCCTCATCATTGAGATGTTTAAATCGTAAAAACAGTTTGTTTTCAGCGTTGTTGCATTCAAGTTTCAACCCGAACCTATCATAAACGGAATTAAATCTTGCTCCGGAGGCGGTCGTGTGTAATTTCTTAACACGCGGGTTTTCTTCGTCGGGAACACCATAAGTATCACGAAGATGAGTGTTTGCATTTCGTGGAAAATCGGGAGACTTGGTGAAAAGAGTGAGCATACTCATTGTATAATCGCGTTGAGATTTCAATTCTAAAAAGTTCATATAATCGACTAACTGGAAGTTATTCTCGTGAACCCCGATAAGATCCTCAAACGTCTTGCCTATCCCGGTATTATGGGCGCGATTTGATCTCACAAAACCCATGTCTTTAATCCGTTGGAAATCTTCGCGGAATGTAGTAATTATGTTATTATCTGATATCGGAGGAACCATATTTTTAGGTTCGAATCTTATTTCCAAATATTAATAATACAAAATAAGGATAATATTGTTACAAATTAGAGATAGTGTAACTACAGTGATTGAAATTGTTTTTAGAATGCCTTAAAACCGGTTAATGTACTTTCTTTCGTCCACAATCCCGATCATTCAAACCAATAAAAGATCTTTAATTCTCATATTACAATAAGCGATATAACAAAAAGAGAACCGGATTATAATTATAGTTGAATGTGGGGATTATGACATCGGAAATTACAATCAACTTTGAGTCGTATCTTGGACCCGGAGATAAATGGAATGTGAAGGAAGAAAATCACACAACTCACATAATAGGTTCACAAGAACACTACATCGGGATAAAAGGCACAAATAGCAGCGATAAACCGATTGTAATCTCCTCATGGGGATTTGAATTGCCAAACACCAATTATATCACTGAAGTTCCAGTTAATTTTCCCGGAGTTGTGAACTTTCCTATCACACTCGCACCGTACATGAGCGTTAGTCTGGCAATGTCTCGCGCCAAAATGGCCAAAGCCCTAAAAGAAGCCGGCATTCCTGATACCACGCCACTTGTTGGTTTTGTGAAAGAAAAGAATGGAACAACACACCGGAAGGTTGGAAATCCCTTCAATAAGTATTAATTTGCCCTATTTTTAACGCCCAGTTTGCTTAAGCAATTTTGATGTTTATCTAACCCTTTGGAAGTAACAATGGGAAGACTTTACCCCGGATGAGGTTATGATAATCTCATATATTATTTTGAGAGAGGAAACCCGTTGACATAGTAATAAAAACCTCCCGTTGCTATTTTCAATAGCCTTTCCATCAACTATTGATCTTCGCCGGTCCTCAACAATATCCTACCGATCCTCACGACAACATCCGTTTAAATCAGTGTTGATCTATATCTAAACGGGTTTGGGCATTTTTGCCTCATTTTTATCTCATCCGTCACTTTCACACTCTGCATGGTCTGATCTTTATGCCACTCAGTGCATCAGGGTTCCGGGCCTATGCAGATCGAACTCCGCAAGGGACTTACCCTCGTGCCCGGAACCTTCAATGCCGTGGTCGTGCCCGAGAAAATAATGGTCAATGCCCTCAATAGCAATGCGGATCTTCAGCGCTTCCTCTTCCTCTATGTGTCGGGCAACTACTCCCGGATACTCCCGGGTATTGCCCGTCAATCCTCGAACTTCGACACCCGCAGGGCATTCACTGCCCAACAACTCTTCACCACACTCCGAGAGTCGGGTCACACGGTTGTCTTCGTGGAACATGACCCCTCCCTCTTTGACGGCGCAATGAACATGATCGAACCGGTCGCCGACGCGCTTAGGGAGACCGGGCGCGAGTCGCTGGTCATCCTCTACACATCCATGCCCGATCGCACATTCTCAGCCCTTGCCCGCAAATCCAGTCACTATGTCGAGATCGTTGCCATCGAACCTGAGCGCCCCAAGGTGCAGACAACCAAGATTATGCGGCAGTATGGCATGCGGCCGGCCGGGCAACGGACATTGGAGGTGATATAATGGGCAGGACATTCCCCAGTGTCCGTCAGGGAGTCAATAGCACGGCAGACCGATGGGCCCGGTCAGCGCGGGCGCTCAAGAAGGAAGACCAGAAGTACGGCGAGCGGCTGGTGAGACTCGCCAAGACCCACTCAAGTGAAGCGTTCGTTGCGTGCAACGACCCTCTTGAGGCGACCATGTTCTCCGTCCTCATTGAGATCCTCAAGAGTCAGGACAAAACCGAGTCGCAGGAGTAGGATCGTGTGGATCTTTGACTCAGCATACCGAGATGATGGTATCGATCTTTGGACAAAAGACCGGGGGAACGTCTCTCGGGTACACCATGCGTACAACCCACCTTTTTACGTCCGTTTCCACGATCCTGCCCTTCATTATGAAATGATCTCGGCACTTGAGGAACGCTACGAGGCGAAAGAGTGCGCCATCCGCACGATTTTCGGGGAATTATCCGGATATGCGGTATATGGGGGTCGTGACATTGCCGAGGCTATCGAGCGGCAGGCACAATGCTGCGTTGACCTCTTTAATGTCGATGTCCGCCGCGATCAGCGTTTCATGGCCGAGCATTCCCTCTTTCCCTGCGTGGGGGAGGGCGACGACCGGTTCTCGCCGCAGATCTCCCACGATCTGACCGTGATGGAGGTTTCTATTCATGGGAACGCTGCGCTATTACCGGCACCTTCTGATATCACCGTCACATGCGAGCGCACTGACCGGTTAACCGGGCCGGCAAAGATCGTGCTCTCCGATCTCTTTGATCTCGTGGAGTCGTTCAACCCCGACGTCCTCCTCATGACAGACGCGGATGTATGGATGCCGAAGATACGGGCTCTCGCGCAGAAAGAGTGCCTTGAGATGAATATTTCACGAAATGGCAGGTATCGCAAAATGTCCTCCCGCTCGTACTGGAGTTACGGACGGATGGAACACAAGGAAGCGGCCCTCATCCCGGACGGACGCATACTGATCGACACGGAACAGTCCTTCGTTTATCGGGAGGGCGGACTCCCGGGTGTCCTCATGGCCTCGCGCCTGTCCGGTCTTCCGCCAAACCTTGCCTCGCGCCTCACCCCGGGGACGCTCATCAGCAGCTATGAGATTTACGAGGCAGTACGGCAGGGGATAGTCGTGCCCTTCCGCAAAAGCGACCCGGAACAGGTCAGAAAGATGTGGGAACTCATGGACGCCGACCGGGGCGGGATGATGTACCAACCCAATCCCGGCATCTATGAGAATGTCGAGGAGATCGATTATACCTCGATGTACCCCTCGATCATCGTGCAGTCGAACCTATCCCCGGAGACCGTGGGGCACCAGGAGCGCCAGGGTTTCCTCCCGACCGTCCTTAAACCCCTTCTTGACCTCCGTGTGACGACTAAACGGCTCAAGAAGACCGACCCTGCACTCACCGGGACTGACGCGATCCTCAAGTGGATGCTCGTGACCTGCTTCGGGTACACGGGATACCGAAATGCGAAGTTCGGGCGGATCGAAGTCCATGAGGGTATCACGGGCCGGTCGCGGGAGATCCTCATTCAGACCAAGGATATTGCCGAGTCACTGAACTTCCGAGTCCTTCATGGCATCGTAGACTGCCTGTGGGTGCAGGGGGCGCCGATCGAGGCACTCAAGGAGAAGGTGGAGAATGAGACCGGCCTCCTTCTTGAAGTCGAACACTTCGACTGGATCGTCTTTTTGCCTCTGAACGACGGCTTCGGCGCCTACAACCGGTATTACGGCAGGCAACCGGATGGCAGTATCAAGGTCCGGGGGATTGCCGCCCGCAGGCACGATACGCCTGAGTTCGTCAGGAACATGCAGCAGCAGATGCTTGAGGTCATGGCACGGGCAAAGACCCTGTCCGAAGTCTTTGCGTTAAAAGGTGAAGTGGAGAGCATCTTCAGGAAGACCGTAGAGACCCTCCCCACGGCCGACCCCCAACAGATGGTGATCAACCGCCGTATCAGTCGCCTCACATATGCCCATCGCTGTATTGAGGGGGCAGCAGTGCAGGCATACCGTGATCATAAGGTCGACATTGCACCCGGGATGAAGATCCAGTATGTGGTGACCGACGCAAAGCGATACCGGGTTGAACCTGCGTGGTGCGCCACGACCTTTGATACTGTCTACTACCGGGGACTGATTGACAAGGCACGAGAAGAGATCGTCTATGCTTTCGGCAGGGTATAGTTCACCAAGATCCTAACGATTAGTCTCACGAAGGGTGAGATGTACCCTTTTGGGAAATTCTGCGAAACTTCGACGACAATAAAGTGAAACCCTTAAATACAACAATTTCGTGACATGGGGCAGATCTCTTTAATCCTATGGCTGAATGGAGAAATATCGATTTTAATCAAATATCGGAAGAATTAAAGTCTAGAGAGCTGGTATTATCCAGAATGAAACGATTATTGCTCGTTATTTTTGTTTTCGCGGTTATTTTAGCCGCAGGTTGTACGTCTACCGAAGACAACGACAAGCAGTTGTTGACTGCGCAGAAAGGTATCATGCCGGGGTATAATGAATCGGTGATCGGGTGTAAGGAGGCAGCAGACGCATATGGCGCTGAGTTTGGCCCGCGCCTTACAAATGCAACGATCGACCGGAGTGCCAAATGCGTACAGCTGGAAATAGACAATGCTCAGTACGTAGTGAGCTTGGAAAACAACCTGACCCTTTCCTCAAAGATGGAACCGGCCCAGAAAGAGTTCATTGCGGGGAACCTGGCGCTTATCGAATCTAATAGAGCGATCCTCAAAAAAATGGACTATGAGCGTGTTAGAGACTGGAAAAATGCTGAAAGTGAGAGACTATACGCAATCAACATGTCTCAAGAGTCAAATCTTCGTTATGCAAAAGCCCGCCAGTTATACGCTGAAGTATACCCGACTCCGACGCCAACCCTGTCACCTGATCAGGAATGGCAGGTAAGGATCTCCTGCCCCTATTCATGGTCGGCAACTATCGACTATGGCAACTCAAAATCTGTTGATGGGATGGGTACGAAGACCATTAATCTGGGCCGGGGCGTCAGTACGCCTATTGTAGTAGTCGCTCAAAAAAACGTAAATGTCGGCGGTCAGGGTACCCTCAAGGTCGAGATCCTCCACTGGGGTCAAGTAGTCTCAACCGAGTCGACCGATGCCGGGTACGGGGAGGTCACAGTGACAACTTGATTAAAAGTTCCATTTTTCAAAGTTAGTGATGTTCTGGGTTCAAAATTAGTGATGATATTATAGTTCGGAGAAACAATGCCCAAGATGGGGAAATATTTTCATTTTGGAAAATTGTCCGTATTATCTCGTAATCTATCGAGTTTTCTCCGCTTAAGCACTTTATTTCCTAAGTCCTTTCCTCCGTCAGAAAATTTTATCTCGTATCTCTCGTCTTCTTCAAGTAAATGAGCGTGTATGAGGTCATTAAGCGCCGTGGTTAACTCAGCCTCGGAAATGGCACACTTTTCGCAGGTCATTGCAGACGATACGTCTACCCTACTCACACGTCCTTTATACTTCGTCTTTGCCCAAGACGAATAAGCGGCAAGGAAAACCCTGCTGGCTGTATTATCAATACCAAGCTTAAGTTTCAAGATCTCGATAATATCGTCCCATTGAAGAGAATGATTGATATTGTCAAGTTCCTGTAGTATCTCAGAACACCATGGTTCGCGTGACTTTGGTGGTTTTGATCGCGTCTTGTTTGGGGAATTGACTTTCTCTTTAAGAACTGCGATCTCTTGTTCCATGGACTGGATGTGATCCTGATTGTCCGGACAAATAATGATAGGTGGGACTTGAACGTGATAGTAGGTGTCTATTAATTTTCTGAAGACCTCAGGCGTTTCGTGAATTTTTGGCAATAAGCCCTCCAAATTCACTCTCATTTTTAAAGCGATCATATGTTGAGTGGAGTTGTAGAATAGGAACTCTACTCTCATTGTGTCGTCCCGCTCATAAATCTTCAAACCGGGGATGATATCATTCGGGGCAGTAATAAGGTATTGACCCAACTTCAGATAGTTTAGCGTTAGATTTGAGCGGATATCTTCAATAATGTCAGGATAGTCAATAACAACAGTAAGCTCTCCTGAGCAAAGATCTAACGGGCTTTTAAGGCGGGTTATGAGGGAATCTATATCTCCGTACTCATCAGCAAAGGTCTTTCTAACCCAGTCAATTATTTTACTCATGTCCCCGGGGTCATAGCTGTTAAATACGACAGAGTTCCGGAATAATTGGATCTTAAGTGGGAGGCTATTTACATGTATCACAGTTTGCCCTTTTTTGCACGTAACTTCCCATCCCACGCTGGACATTATTCTCCTTTTTAGCAAATCGCTGAATTTTTTGTCGGTCAGAACGAGCTGAATCTTGTCCAATTCGACATGGGAATATGATTGCGGACATGATGAGATGCCCTTCATCGGTAAATGCTCTGATCTCTCAATAGATTGAAGCGATTTCTGGGCATGACCATGCCCTTTTGCTTCTCTTTTCCGGATCCGGTACTCTTGCTTTGAGTTTTTGGGTATTTTGTGTCCGCAATGATGTCCGCTATTTTCAGGGATTTTCTTACCTGAAAAAGATCTGGGTTCCCCCGAAAAGGGGGACATATCCCCTAGATCACGACTGCTCTTTTTGAGCGGTTTTTCAGCATGCATAGTAGTATATGATGCTGAGGGGATGTCATGGGAAACCGACTCATTCACCCGGTAAATGATGTTGCGACCTGTTTTAGTCCGAATCACATTCAGATCTTTCAAATAACGGCGTATCTGGCGGTCACTATAGCCAAAAAGGTTGGAAAGTTGTTCTGTGGATGAGGGATGCTTCTGGAGGTAATTGAACACTTTCTCTTTAGGAGAAACGCTCCGCTCTTCACACAGTACGTCTTCAATCAAAATATTCGCCGTATCCTGTTTAATCCGCGATTTCCAGTTACATCAGCAAGTAATGGGGGTGGATGAGTGTATCACTGAGTCTTTTATGGGTGAATTATTGCTGTACCCCGTTCTGACGGTTTTTAAGTTCATCCTCTAAAGCAGCAGTCAGTGTAGCCGAAAGGCAAATCTTGTGTTTGTGGGCATTCTCTCGTAACGTAGCAGGAATTTGAACAGTCGTCTGCACATAGATCGTGCCATTTCTTTCAATTTTAGTCATTGATATATTGTATTGTATTAGAGCATTTATTCCCTCTCTTCATGATAGCCTAAATGCGACAAATTAGTAATATTTTTTAAAATGGGGCAATATCTGGTTTGTGTGATACAAATCACACCTTAAAAAAAATTTAACCTCGATAGGGTAATTTCAGACTTTTCTTATTACGACGTGAATGTTATAGAAAATCGACTTGGTATATTAAAGAATTAAAATTCGGGTCATCCTATTGTCCCCTCACCATTAATTACCATTACACGATGGTCTTTGTTGAAATGATAACACGCTTATTTTCTTTCCCGATTATCATTTTATCTTTGAACTGAGGATCGGATTGCAGAGCAGTCATTATCTGGTGTTGCAGTAATTCTAACTGTATAACTTTCTCTCTCAACACAGTATTCTCTTGTTCCAATATTGCATGACGATCAGATATTGTACCTACCTGATCTTCCAGTTGTTTGCGCCGTTCATATCCATAATCTCGAATTGTCAACGCCGCACTGTATTTGTTGTACTGTTCACGGAGTGCACTATCCGGATATCGACGATAAGCTGTGCTCAAATAACCGGAATGCCCTGCCAACGCCTCAACAACATCATCAGGGCACCCTTGTAGTTTCATCGTCGATATAAAATATTTACGAAGGATATGTGGATGGATTGTACCTCGGCCTGTTCGCGGATCTGCACGATAGAATGCTGCCCGCTTGAGTGTTTTACTAAATGCCTGGCGAATTGTTGATGTTGCACCAGCAAATATCTCGTCTCCTCCCCTGTAAATGTGGCCAAATTGTTTGGTACACTTGGCCGCTCTTGCCATTACTCGGTCGCGTTCTTTCAAGTAAATCTGTAACGCGTCCTTTGCTTCGTCCGTAAAAAAGGTGATACGACTTTCTCTGTTTTTAGAGATCAAATCTGAGATGTAAATTGTATTTTTCTCCATGTCTATGTCATCTAGGTGCAATTTAACGAGCTCACCAATACGTATGCCTGATGAATACATGAGTAAAATGATTGCTCTGAGCGTTGGATTTGCATGCGATAAAAGGGTTCGAATAGTCTCTCCAGTAACTTCATCTTCCCTTGTTACCGCCGTTCTCTGGCGAGGCAAGTACTTTTTAAGCTCGCGTACTTCTTTTGCCGACATCTCAAAACCATAATGTTCCAACCAGACTCTGACATTCGCAATATTTTGACTAATACTATGAGGGGGACGTTTATCAGAAAACATCCAATCTTTAAACCCTCTGAGATCTTTTAAAACGTTAATTTCCCCTGAGGAAAGATAGATCTCAGCCATCTCTTCATAATGTGTGCGCTCTTCCGGAGTGGGATTACGACGTTCACGGGAGAATTTGAACTTGTAATTGAGAAATTGATAAATGCTGGATCGATATCCTGTTCGAGTTGTGCCAGTATAGTTTTGGATAAAATTATCGATCTTTTTCCCCTTAACAGAGTCCATGTTTAATCTCTTGTTTTAATTTGTCAAAAACGTTATTATTTGGATACGTTTGACCAGTCGATTGCCATGATAATGAACTCCTCTTCTTTACACCAACTAAGGTATCCATGCCTCAAATACCTTCAGATGGGGATTCATAGGCCGGGCTGTCGGGAGAATCCACAAAAGATGCGTTTGCCGGATTTTAAAAAAACACCGGGCTCACTCCGGCAAAGGAACATTCCCGTATTCCTCACGCAGCCTTCTTTTACGGATCCGTTGGCCGTGCATCGGGAGCATCGTTCATCAGGCCCAGTGCAAAGGAAATATCCTCTACCAGTTCCTGGAGCAGCTCCAGTTCCTTGTCGTTAAAAAACCCGGGCTCGTCTGCATAGATCCGCATTGCGCCCACAATCGCGGTACCGTTCCGGAGCGGGAGCGCAACGGAAGACCGGTAGCCCCGACGGATTGCCTCGTCCCGGTATTTTCCCATCCGCGGGTCGGAGAGGATGTCATTGCAGATCATGGGCCGGCCCTCGCGGATGGCAAGGCCGGTCAGTCCCATCCCCTGCGGGACGTTATCCGCGGTAATGGACAGTTTACTGAGATATCCTTCTTCGTACCCGCAGGCCGCAACGGGGTTGACCTTCTTCGTGGCGGGATCGACGATGCCAATCCATGCCATCAGGAACTTTCCCTCTTCGACTGCGATCCGGCAGGCCTCGCTGAGCAGCTCCCGCTTTGTCCGGATCTGGATCACGGCCTTGTTGGTCCGTGAGAGGACCGAATAGATCCGGTTGAGGTGCAGGATGGTATCGTTTGCACGTTTGCGCTCCACGGCCCGGCGGATCGTATGCGTCAGTTCTGCAAACTGCGCTTTTGGGGCTCCCCCTTTCTGGATATAATGGTCCGCCCCGCAGTTGAGCGCCTCGATCACCACATCCTCGCGCCCTTTCCCGGTAAAGATGATAAAAGGGAGAAGAGAGTTTTCCGCTCTGAGTGCCCTCAAAAAAGCAATCCCGTCCATCACCGGCATCTGGAAATCGGAGATCACCACGTCATAGGAACCCGACCGGATCTTTTTTAAGGCCTCGGGTGCAGAGTTTACCGTATCCACCCGGATATCCCCTGCCTGTTCAAGAAAGATCCTGCCGATTTCAAGCAGGGCCGGCTCGTCATCGACGTATAGTGCAGAGATCATAATCCGGGGAAGTACTGCTGTGACAGTATCGCCGGTCCGGTTTAAATCAGTTCCTTTTGCCCTCACGGCAGACCAGATTTTTAGGACAACCAAAATTATTTTAATTTAGGGACACCTAATTATTATTCAGATGGCACAGGAACAGGTCGAGGAATATCTCGAAGCAATCTACGATATCGCAGGCACGGATGGTGCTGCGAAGACAACTGCCATAGCAAAATGTCTCAAGGTCGCTCCCGCAAGCGTCACCGAGGCATTACAGAGCCTGGCGGAAAAAAACCTTGTACATTATGAACCCTACAAGGGGGCAAGCCTGACGGGAGAAGGAAAGAAGATCGCCGAAACGATCAAACGCCGGCACCGGCTCCTCGAAGTCTTCCTTGCCGATGTGCTCCACATAAAACGGGAAAAGGTGCACGAAGAAGCCTGCCGGATGGAGCATACGATCTCGGAGGATACGGAGAACGCCCTCTGCCGGATGCTCAATGCCCCGGCCCGGTGCCCCCACGGGAGCCCGATCTCCCCGTGCAGCAAGGGAATCGGCAGCTGCACTGAATGCGACGCGCAGACCGGCCCGGCATTTCACCTCCCCAGCGATATACGGTCGGCCGATATTATCCCGATCACCGATCTCGGCCCGCAGCAGAAAGGAACGATCGCGTTTATCCGGGGCGACTGCCGGATCGTCCAGCGGCTCTCCGATCTCGGGCTCACGCTCGGGACAACCGTCTCGGTCACCCGCAAGGCACCGTTAAACGGCCCGGTCGAGGTCTTTGTGCGCCGGACCAAACTGGCCGTCGATCATACGATAGCGGAGAATATCTTTGTCGATACCAAAAAAGGAGGGGTGCCGTGAGCGGATGCGGAGACTGTAAAGGGTGCGCTCCGAAAAAGGAGATCCCGGTTAAGGATGTCGATTACACCATCGCCCTTGCCGGCAATGCAAATGTCGGCAAGAGCGTGACGTTCAACCAGCTCACCGGGGTCGACCAGATCATCGGGAACTGGCCGGGAAAGACCGTCGAGCGGGCCGAAGGGCTCCTCCAGTACAAGGGTAAACGGATCCGGGTCATCGACCTTCCGGGGATCTACTCGTTTACCACGTACTCGATGGAAGAGGTGGTATCCCGGGAGTACATTGCGCTCGAACACCCGGATGCGGTCGTGAACGTAATCGATGCGTCGGCGCTGGAGCGCAACCTCTTTTTCACCATCCAGCTCATGGAGCTTGCGCCGCCCCTGATGATCGCGGTCAACCAGGTCGACCTTGCAGAGAAGAAGGGAATCAGCATCGATATCGAAAAGCTCTCGAAACTTCTCGGCGTGCCGGTTGTCCAGACGGTGGCAATCCGGGGCAAAGGTATCCCGACGCTGACCGATGCGATCCTCGATCTTGTCCGCGACCGGCCGGTACCGCCCACGCTCGAATATGGCAGGGAGGTCGAAGAAAGGATTAAAAAGATCACATCAATGCTTGGCGGGGTCGGGACGGCATACCCTCTCCGCTGGGTGGCAATAAAACTTCTCGAACGCGACCCGGCGATCTCACGGCTTGTACAGGAACAGTCGCCGGCCGCGGTCGAAACTGCCGACACGCTCGCCCGGGAGATCGAGACACTGCACGGCGAACCGGTCTGCGTTGTCATGAGCGCGGAGCGGTACCAGATCGCAGACCGGATCGCATCCGAAGTGATCACCATCCGTACACCCGCTGACGGGGCAGTAAAAAAGAGCCTGACCGATAAGATCGACAGCATTGCGCTCCACCCGTATTTCGGGTACCTGATGGTCGTTGCGGTGATCGGCGGCCTTTTGCTCTGGACGTTTCTGATCGGCGCACAGATATCCACCGTGATTGCGGATTTCTTCTCGCAGTTCGGGCAGTACGAGCCGGTGATCGACGGATCGCTTGGCAGTGTGCTCTTAAACGGGGCCTTTACCGGACTGGTCGCCGGCCTCACGCTCGTCATCCCGTACGTCCTGCCGTTCTACCTGATCCTTGCAATCATCGAGGACTCCGGCTACCTCACCCGGATATCGGTCATGCTCGACCGGGGCATGCACAAGCTGGGCCTGCACGGGAAGGCGATCATCCCCATCATCCTCGGCTACGGCTGCAATGTCCCGGCCTGCTACTCCTGCCGGATCATGGAGTCGCCCAAGCAGAAACTGCTCTCCGCGTTTCTCGTGACGCTCGTTCCCTGCACGGCCCGGACCGTGGTGATCCTCGGGCTCGTTGCCGCGTTTGTCAATATCTGGTGGGCGCTCGCGCTCTATGCATTCGATATCCTGTTGATCATCGTTGCCGGACGGCTGGCATTCAAGGTCATGCCCGGAGAATCGGTGGGCCTCATCATGGAGATGCCGGACTACCATATCCCATCGCTCTCGGTCGTTCTCAAGCAGACCTGGGCCCGGACAAAATCGCTCATCTGGCTGGTCTTCCCGGCCTACATCATCGGGAGCGCACTCATCCAGGCATTCTACTGGGCCGGCTGGCTTAACCCGGTCAATGCAGCGCTTGCGCCGATCACCACCCTCTGGCTCGGGCTCCCTGCCATCGTCGGGATCACGCTGATCTTCGGGATCGTCAGGAAAGAGATGACGATCCTCACCCTTGCGGTGCTCATGGGTACCACGAACTTTGCTGCGGTCCTCACCCCGGTCCAGCTCATCGTGCTCGCGCTTGTCACCATGATCTACATCCCCTGCATCTCGGTGATCCTTGCGCTGGCCTCTGAATTCGGGTGGAAAAAGTCACTGGCGATCACCGCGGTGGAGGTCGTGATAGCAGTCGTGATCGGCGGGATTGCATTCAGGGTACTGAGCCTGTTTATGGGTTAGGAAAACCCCTCTTATTTTTCCCCCGCAAGAACTATTCAGTTCCCTGGGAATGCCACTTTTTTTTTATATTTCTCATAAATTTGGGGTATGGCAATATCCAGTCAGGCTGCGGATACGCCCCCTGCTATGGATAATTTTTTGATGCTCCCCCTAGCGAGACGGGTGTAGCAGTGCCACCCGTCGAGCGCGAGGGGGCGGGGGGCGAGTCATCGCATTTGCCACAGACCTGGCAAGAGACGTTCCATTCTGTTATTTTTTATGAATCTGTGTTGGTATGCCTTGCCGGGCAGTTATTTAAAAAACTGTTTTTACGCTGCAGCCGTAGTCACCGGGACGTACGGTGCATTCCCGGTCGCCGGGTCGACAAGAATTGCGATGGTGGCCCGGGGCATCCGTTTCTCCACCTGTGTGACCTGCGTGCCGTTATGATAAACGCCGACGGTCAGGGTATCTCCCGAATCGTCCAGCTTCTCAAACGATGCCTGCACCAGCCCCGTGCTGTCCTTTATGGGGTAGAACCGGTCGCCGGTTCCCCGTACTTCGCGGAGCCCGCCCGGGTTCCCGTACTTCCCGTAAAAAGTCCCGTTATACGTGACCCGGACCCAGACGCCGGTCCCGGGAATTGCCGGAGTGTCCGGGACGGTTGTGGGGATTACAGAGACCGATGGCGTGACCGGGAGGGGTGTCGTCCCTTCGTGACTGCCTTGTGTCGTCAGGACAAATACCGCCCCGGCAAGGAAAGCAATGACAATTGCAGCGATGACGATCGCGGCAATTCCCCGGACCGAAATCACCGGGGCCTTTGGGGATGGCGGCTGCGGCTCTTTGGTGTCATCCGGCGGAGCGTGATCGGGGTTGTTCTTATCGGGCGCCGGGGCTTCCTCACGATCCGTCTGCCCCAAAAGAACCGGGAAGACCACCGTGTCCGGCAGGCCGGACCGGACTTCTGGTACGGCCGGGGGAACTGGCAGGGGCTCCGGTGTGGCCGCCACCTCTGGCTCTTTCCCCAGCAGGGCCTGTTCGTCTTCTGCCATCAGGCGCTGCTTGTCATCAAGGGGCAGGACCGGTACCGACTGCCCGTTCCCGGCAGGTTCCGGCCCGGGCTGCATCCCGCGCTCGTCATCGTCTGCGCGAATCTCTGACGAATCTTCCACGGCAGTGGCCGGTAAATCCGGCACGGGTTTATTTACGGGAACTTCTTCCCTGGATTCCGCTGCGGGTTCTTCCGGCAGTTCCTCGGGGGATCCTGTTTCCGGTTCCGACCTCTCTGTTTTAAGGGAGAGTTCTTCCCTGACCTCTTCCCCCGGTTCCCCGGGCAGGGTATCGTCCCCGGTATCTTCGTCTTTTACCGGTTCCGGGGCAACCTCTGGTTCTTCTTCGGGCTCCTCCTCCGGAACGATAAGTCTGGATTTCTCCTCGTCCCATGCAGGGTTCTGGAGAGCCGACAGGATCTCTTCTGAAGAAGTCTTCCCTTTCTGGCTTACGGTGGTATGCGGCCCGGGCATATCGGGGGCTACCCAGCGCCGGACCGAAGGAGAGATCACCTGGGGCTTTACGGGCTGCTGCTCTGCGGCTGCCGGGGCAGATTCATGGCGGTCGGAGACGATGTGCTCGATCAGTTTCCTGACCCATGTCTCGCATTCCGCGCTCCGGTCTTCGTACGGCTGCTGGGAAAAAACCAGTTCGAGCGTAGTGGAGTCCTCGATACCGACAGGATCGACAAGAACCAGCGTGATACGCGGTTCGTGTGCGGGTGTTTTCCCACCCTTCACGGAAAGGATGGTTGCAAACGGGAGCACCTGCGGATGGTCCCGGGCATGGTCGCTGTCCACGAGGGCAAGGCGGTGGCTCGTGAGGATGAGATCGTACTCCTTGTCTCCAATGAGTACCCGGTCCGTAGTCAGGACAATGGTCTCGCCGCTTTTAAGGTACGGTCCCGGCATGAAAACGCTTGCTCCTGATCACAATTCGTTGTTGATCGTGATATGCTTTTTAGCCGGGTCTTTGTACTATGCGGCACATCCGGCCATTATTGAGAAAACGATTGCAGGTGTCGTATAATGTTAGAAATAATCCAAAAAAGCACCGACAACATCGTGTCGATCCTGATGTTATGTGCGGGAAGCTATCTCCTGCACGATCCGCTTCAGCTCCGGGAACTCCTGTTCGGGATTTCCCCGCCGGCCCACATACCACTCGGCACCTGCATCGAGTGCGTCCCTGATCTCCTGATCGCATTCCTTCCCGCTGTAGAGTGCGATGGGGGTTTTACAGCCCTGACTGCGCACGGCACCGACAAACTCCGTACCGTTCATTACCGGCATCCTCCAGTCCGTGATGATAAGGTCATAGGAATGCGACCGGATCAGTTCCAGCGCTTTTCCTGCATCATTTATCGTATCTGCGCTGCACCCGGGGTCATCCTCAAATTCCAGCCGGAGAAGCCCCAGGATATCCGTATCATCATCGACAATGAGAATTCGCGTCATTTAAACGATAGTCACTAAATTGCCGGTTTTGCTATAAAAAGGATGATATTTGAAATTCTCAAAGGGGATACCATAAGTAAAAGCGCATTTGTTCAAGCCGGCGACGGGTTTTCCCGGCGGAACGATTCCGGTGGTATACCCATTTCAAACCGGATCGTTTTTCCAGTTTCCCCGGCCTCGAAGAGCGAAATCCCGGTCAGGGACAGGATCTCGCGAATGATAAAGAGCCCCCGCATCCCGGAAACATTGCAGCCGGGCCGGAAGATCTGCTCCTTGTCTTCGGCGCAGATGCCCGGGCCCCCATATTCGACCGAGATCACCATCTGCGACTTCTCCTCGTGAGCGGATATGCGGATAACCCGAGGCAGCGGTGTTGCCATGACGGCGTTTTCGATCATACGGGAGAACACCCGCTCCATCTGGCGGTCGGCATAGACAAAAAGATCCGGCAGGCTGATATCGAAAACGACCGGGCCCTGGCCGTACGGTGCGACCGCAGTGGCAACCACGTCGCGGATGTTCAACCACTCGGGGGGATCGGTACCCAGATCCTTGTAGTCCCGGGTAACGGTGATCTCGTCCCTTATAGCCAGTGCTGCCTGTTCCTGCTGCCTGAGGTACTCCAGAATTACCGGATCCTGCTCCCGCTTTAAGGTCCGTGCCAGGTACCCCAAAAGGACGGTAACCTTGTTCTGGATATCATGGCGGGTAAGGCTCGCGAGCACGTTGAGTTTTTTATTGGCAAGATGAAGGGTCTGCTCCATCCGGGCCCGATCCGATATATCCCGTGCAAAACAGCAGGCAAATCCGGTATTATGATATTCCATGTACCGGATCACTATCTCGACCGGCATACGGGTTTTATCTTTCCGTACCATGACATCTTCGTGCGTAATGGTGCCGGCGTTTGTCAGGACCTGCCAGACATCGTTCCAGGACTTCTTGGGAGCCACCGCGAATAACTCCCGTATGGCAAGGTTTGAGAATTCTTCCGCAGTATACCCGAGGCCGGTGACTGCTGCCTTGTTGGCATAGTCCACGTTCGCATTCCGGTTCACCCAGAGAACCATATCCGCCGCATTATCCATGGCGAACTGTGTCAGGAGCAGTTGCCGCTCCATCTTTTCCCGGTGGGCCATCTCATCGTACAGCTGACGGTTGATCTCGCGGAGCTCGTTTGTCCGGGTCACGATGGTCTCTTCGAGCATCTCCTGCGTTTTTTTCAGTTTTGTCCGTACCTGGATCTCATCGGTGATATCAAGACCTGTTGAGTGATAGCCGGTAAGCTGGCCCCGGTCATCGAAAATGGCCCGGTCCCACCAGCGTTGCCATCGTGCTTCACCGTTTGCCATGATGGCCCTGAACTCAATCATCCCGGCAGGGTACTGCACGGTAAGGCGGGTACGGTTCCTGATCACCCGTTCGGCATCATCGGCCGTAACAAAATGTTTGAACTGCCGTCCGATGAGATCCTCCCGTGCCCGGCCTATCGCCCGACAGTAGGGTTCGTTGACATACTGGAGGATGCCGTCCGGGGTGTACCGGACCACATATTCGAGCTGGTTGTCAAGGAGCACGAGAGAATTGTTTCCCGAAGGTTCTCCCTCCCTGTTGTTACCGGCGGGATCCCGGGATCCTTCAACAAGTACTGCGACCCCCGGTTTCCCGGTCGGGAACACAACCGGGATCATATCCAGGCTGACCGGGTATTCATGGCTGTTGGTGAGGATACGGGCATGTACGTGCTGCTCGATCCCCTTAAATGCCATCCTGAATGTCTGCCTGGCATCATCCCCCGCGGTAAACCGGAACGGCAGTTTGTCGAAAGGCTGTCCCGCGATCTCTCCGGGAGACGTACCGGTCAGGGTGGTAAACGGGGAGTTATATTCGATAACCCGGGTATCCTGATCGAGCATCACGAACGGGAGACTGCAGACTTTCCGCAATGAATCCACCGCAAGCCGGTGGGAGATATAATAGACCTTTGATGTACCCCGTTTTTTCCCATCGACCGATCCCTGAATCTGGAGAATATCCATATACTTGGCTACCGAGTTCCGGTTGATCCCGAGTAATCCGGCGATCTCGGTTATACTGAGACCTTCCGGGTGCTGTTCGAGTGTCTCCTTGATCCGGGTTATCTCGTTTTGGTACTCTTCCATGATTCCCGCTTACTCCGGTTCCTTACCATCTGTCAGCAATTCAATTATAAAAAGTTCTTATCTGCCTTGCTTATCTGCTTTGCATTTAGTTATGCTTATAAATAATATTTTGCACAGTGATGATCAGCCCCAAAAATATGCATGGCAAAATTGGGGAACACATAACAAAAATCTGGTGAAAGGACGATGACCCCACGGGAAACCGTAACAGAAAATTCTGATGCACCGTCATCGGTACATCCGGTAGAGCGCGACGGACTCAAAGAGAACCTCCTGCGCATGCGTGAACTGTCAGACCGGCTGGACCGGTATTTTGCCATGCGAACTATGGGTGAAGCATTCGGAGATGACTAGAGTATGATGATAACCGGGAAATGGGCCGGAGAGGAGACACTTCCCTGCAATGAATGTACCTGTGCGTGTCCTTCATGCACAGCGGCTGTGGGAAGAGCTCGGATTCTGTACCAGATACTTCATACTTCCGGGATCGATGCAAGCAAAGAGATCAAAGCGATGTGGTAATCATGGAAGCACAGATCGACCAGGTATTCAAAAACGAGATCAAGATCACCGACACTACCGGCAACCCGGGAGCACTGGGTCTTCTCGCATTCGGGCTGACAACGATCATCCTCAACATGCATAATGCCGGCATATTCGCCATGGGCTCCGTGGTCTTTGCGATGGGAATTTTCTACGGCGGCCTCGCCCAGATAATTGCCGGGATCATGGAATGGAAGAAGAACAACACCTTCGGGATGACGGCATTTATCTCGTACGGGTTCTTCTGGATCTCGCTGGTGTTTTTGATCCTTATGCCCCTGTGGGGCTGGGGCGCACCGTTGAGTAAGGAGGGCATGGTCTGCTTCCTTGGCATCTGGGGCCTCTTTACCCTCGGAATGTTCCTGATAACGTTCCGGTTATCAAAAGCAATGCAGGTGGTATTCGGTCTCCTGACACTGCTCTTCCTGCTCCTTATCGCAGGAAATGCGCTCGGAAACAGCACAGTTATTATGATCGCCGGACTTGTGGGGATCCTCTGCGGGCTCGCCGCAATGTACACCGGCCTTGGACAGATTATGAATGAAGTATGGAAAGAAACCGTAGTCAGACTTGGGTGAAAACAATGGTAGAATTACAGGATTTAACGGAGATGTTTGAGAAAAACCCTCTCGCACAGGCAGTGGTTGAGGTCAACCAGAGAATTGTCATGGTCAATGATGCATTCTGCAAGCTGACCGGGTTTAGCCGGGACCGCTTGCTCGCTATGAAGTTTAGCGATTTTGCGGACCAGAACCTGATAAAATACGTGAAAAATTCGGGCGGGTCGGTAACTGATGCCTTAAGTACACGGCGCAAGACCTCCGGGGAGAGTACTATGGAGACCGCCTCCGGCCTGCATGTAGTCATCAGGACAAACATTCCCCTCCTCAATGAGAAGGGTGAAGTAAAATTTGTCTATATCACCTACAACGAGATCACCGGTGTCGTGAAGATGACCGACTACATGGCAAACGAGGTCACTGAGCTCAGCAATGTCTACAGCAAGATGGCTGAGGGGGATCTCACGGTCAGGTACGAGATCACCAAACCCGACCATGACACAAAAGAGGTCTACGAGCAGATCATCAAGCTCCGCGATGCAGTCCGGGGAATTGTTATCAACCTGGAGAAGAACATCGGTGACGTCAACAAGAAGATGACCGATATGACTTCGACTGCGGACAACGCGAACAAGAGTATCGAGGATGCCTCAAAGGGTGTCAACCAGATCGCAAAGAATGCCGGCGAAGTCAGCGAGAATGCCCAGAAAGCAGCCGAAGGCGTGGACCAGATGAGCAAGGCCATGCAGGACATGAGCGCAGCTGTCGAGGAAATCACCTCAAGCATGGAGAGTGTCTCCACACAGGCAAAGAGCGCCAATGATTCTGCACGGGAAGGTGCCATCCTTGCCGACACGGTCAACAAGGATATGACCGAGATCACCACGGCAACGAATAATGTCCACGGCATTGTAAAAGAGATCGAGAAGCAGATGTCGGACATCAGCAAGATCATCGTGCTGATCCGCGATCTCGCAAACCAGACCAACCTGCTTGCCCTGAATGCGGCTATCGAAGCTGCCCGGGCCGGGGAACACGGCCGCGGGTTTGCCGTGGTTGCATCCGAGGTCAAATCCCTTGCACAGGAGTCACGTTCCAGCGCAGAGAAGATCGAGGACATGATCACGCACCTCAATGCCGCCACCAAGAAGGCGACCGATGCTATGGAAGCCTCCCACGAACTGGTCAACAAAGGCGTAGTGGCATCTGCTGAGGCCCTTGCAGCCTTTAAGAAGATCCAGTCCGCTGCCGAGACCGTGGCAAACAGCGCCTCCGAAGTCGCCGCCGCAACCGAGGAACAGGCCGCAACCACCGAGGAGATCACCGCGAGCGTTCATGAAGTTGCCCACCTTATCGAACAGACCGCAAAAGAGGCCGGCGATGCAGCTGCCGCAACCGAAGAGTCCGCAGCAGCCCTTGACGAGATCACCCGGATGATCCAGACCGTAAACGATGTCGCAGTCGAGGCAATGAACGCCAACCGCAGGTTCAAGGTGGAATAACGGGGGATACCCGCCATGTCTGCAAAGGCAAGTGAACCTGTTACCCAGGAGAAGGGTCCGGCCGCCGCTCAGGCGGATCTTGGATCCTCCATCCAGGTCGTGGAGTTTGTGCTGGGAAACGAGCATTTCGCCATCGACCTCTTCGACGTCAAGGAAGTGGTCGAGTACACGACCATCACAAAACTCCCCAACGTCGCGCCCTATGTCCGCGGCATCATCGATCTCCGCGGCGAGATCACCATGATTATCGATCTCAAGCACCGGCTCAATATCACCGATGCGAGCACCAAGTCCATCGAGGCTTCACGGATTATCGTTCTCGACGACAAACTTACTAAGTCCAAGATCGGGATCCTTGTGGACGATGTGACTTCGGTCTCCACGTTCGAGGGCAACCAGGTCGATTATACCTCCGCATCCATCAGCCACGAGGACACCTCTATTATCGGTATCATCAAGCGCAAGATCAAAGTCAAAGACAAGGAGGTAAACGAGCTCATCATCTGGATCGACATAAAAAAACTTCTTGACGATCTGGATACGACGATGACCTGATGAATGAAGAGGAACGTTTGGGAGAGGGCATACAATATTGCGGCCCTCTGCCCCCGTTCAGGGTCTGCACGATCCCTAAAAAAAAGTTCGCCTCCCGGTATGCAGAGTAAGGAGGGAGATCTTCCCCTCCGTTCGCTTTTTTACCAAGCTCCGTTTTTTTTCTGGCATAGGTCCGCCGTCTCCCCGTCTGGTTTCCGGGAACTGGTCTTCCCGTTTACTCTTGGGACTGGTGTAACCGGAAAACCGGTTTGTCGTTATACCGGGGCAGATTTGGTGCCCGAGTCAGATTCGGTTGGATTTATATATATCCCTATGAGAATCGTACAGGTAGGATGCGGAACAACTACTATAGTGGAGTGATGTGGACATGGTTGAACTAAAAGACTACGAACTGATGTTTGAATACAACCCGCTTGCGCAGGTTCTCATCGATAAGGACTTAAGGTTTGTCAAGATCAATCCGGCTTTTGCCAAACTGTTCGGGTATACGGTCGATCGCTTGATGCCGCTTAAGATCACGGATCTCAAGTCCCAGGGTCTTGTTAAATACCTCAAAGAGTCCGGCAAATCCTATACCGATGCAATCGCCTCGAAAAAGAAGGCATTCGGAGGGATAGTCACCGACGGCCCGACCGGTATGCACGTGCTTGAGCGGGCAAATATCCCCATAATAAACGAAAAAGGCGAGGTTGCCTATATCTACATCGTCTTCCACGATGTCACCAAACTCACCAAACAGCAGGATTTCATGGAAAAAGAGATCGTCGCGTTAAGCCAGGTTTATACCAAGATGGCAGAGGGCGATCTTACCGTCAGGTACGAGATCACGAAAGCCGACGATGACACAAAAAAGGTGCACGAACAGATCACCAAACTCCGCGACGCTGTCCGCGGGATCGTTGTCAGCCTCGAAAAGAACATCGGCGACATCAACCAGAAGATGGAGAACCTGACCTCGACTGCGGACAATGCGAACAAGAGCATTGAGGACGCATCAAAGGGTGTCAACCAGATTGCAAAGAATGCCGGCGGTGTCAGCGAGAACGCACAGAAAGCTGCCGGTGGCGTCGACCAGATCGCCAAGGCCATGCAGGACATGAGCGCCGCAGTCGAGGAAATTACCTCGAGCATGGAGAGTGTCACCAACCAGGCAAAGAGCGCCAATGATTCGGCAAAAGACGGTGCCGTTCTTGCAGATACCATCAATAAGGACATGTCCGAGATTTCCGAGTCCTCGGAAAACGTGCACGGGATTGTCATGGAGATCGGCAAACAGATGGCCGACATCAGCAAGATCATCGGTCTCATCCGTGATCTCGCAAACCAGACCAACCTGCTGGCACTCAATGCGGCTATTGAAGCTGCCCGGGCCGGGGAACACGGGCGTGGGTTTGCCGTGGTTGCATCCGAGGTCAAGTCCCTTGCGCAGGAGTCCCGTTCGAGCGCCGAGAAGATCGAAGAGATGATCACGCACCTCAATGCCGCGACAAAGAAAGCAACGGAGGCAATGGAAGTCTCCAAAGAGCTGGTCAGTAAGGGTACCCTTGCATCCGCCGATGCAGTCGGCGCGTTCAAGAAGATCCAGGTTGCCGTAGAGACCGTTGCAAACAGCGCTTCGGAAGTTGCTGCCGCAACCGAAGAACAGGCTGCAACCACCGAGGAGATCACGGCCAGTGTCCACGAGGTAGCACAGCTCATCGAACAGACTGCAAAAGAGGCCGGCGATGCAGCAGCCGCAACCGAAGAGTCAGCAGCCGCCCTTGACGAGATCACCAGGATGGTCCAGGTGGTTAACGATGTCGCGGTCGAGGCAATGAACGCCAACCGCAGGTTCAAGGTAGACTAACCGGGTGGCGCCCATGTCTGTAAAGGCACGCGAACCCGAGGCTGCCATGCAGGACTCGTCCCCCCGGCGGATGGATCAGGGTTCCACCATCCAGGTCGTGGAGTTCGTACTGGGAAACGAGCACTTTGCCATCGACCTTTTCGATGTCAAGGAAGTCGTCGAGTACACGAACATCACCAAGCTCCCCAATGTTGCGGACTATGTCCGGGGGATCATCGACCTCCGCGGGGAGATCACGATGATCGTGGATCTCAAGCACCGGCTCAATATCACCGATGCGAGCACCAAGTCGCTCGAAGCCTCACGGATCATTGTCCTCGACAATACGGTCACCCGGTCCAAGATCGGGATCCTTGTTGACGATGTGACCTCGGTCTCCACATTCGAGGGAAACCAGGTCGATCACACCTCCGCATCCATCAGCCACGAGGATACAGCCATCATCGGCATTATCAAGCGCAAGGCGAAGGTAAAGGATAAGGAAATAAACGAGCTCATCATCTGGATCGACATAAAAAAGCTGCTGGGCGATCTGGATTCGGGGCTCTGAATCTGCAATCTTTTTTTACCGGCAAACCGGGAGTGCCTGGCGGGCTTTTTCCTGCCATGAATTTTTATCCCCCGCGGGGATTTCCTTATTATAGGATGGGAAGATACCCGGTACTATCAAACAGGGGCATTACAGGTGAAAGCAGTACTTATTCTCTCGGGCGGACTCGACAGCACGACCCTCCTTTGCGATCTGCTGGACCAGGGCTACGAAGTCTCGGCCCTGACCTTCGATTATCACCAGAAGCACAAAAAGGAGATCCGGTGCGCGAAAGCCACCTGCGAAAAACTCAAAAT
The DNA here is from genome assembly GCF_002502735.1 of Methanoregula sp. UBA64. Taxonomy (NCBI): domain Archaea; kingdom Methanobacteriati; phylum Methanobacteriota; class Methanomicrobia; order Methanomicrobiales; family Methanoregulaceae; genus Methanoregula; species Methanoregula sp. UBA64. Next base: position 837,850 of record NZ_DAQC01000001.1, on the reverse strand, counting down.
CCCCCAGAAGATTGCCGACATATCGGTGCTGGGCGATCTTGCCCCGTCGAGCCTCACCCGGACAGAATTGGATGTGCCCGAGGGCCATTATGCCGAGGAGTCGATGAAACAGACGGTAGTCCCGAACCGCAACATGGTTTTTTTAAGCCTTGCCGCCTCGTATGCAATCGGTATCGGGGCGCAGGAACTGTATTACGCAGCCCACTCGGGGGACCATGCCATCTACCCGGACTGTCGGCCGGTCTTTGTGAGCGCTATGGAAACCGCCCTTCATCTCTGCGACTGGAAAGACCTCACGCTCCGTGTGCCGTACGTGAACCTGACCAAGGGGGATATTGTCAAAAAGGGTCTTGCCCTTGGCGTGGATTATTCCCTTACCTGGTCGTGCTACAAGGGAGGAGAGCGCCCCTGCGGGAAGTGCGGCGCCTGCACTGAAAGGCACGAGGCATTTGAGGAAGCGGGGGCAAGGGATCCGCTGGATAATTAATAATAGGCATCCGCTTTTTTCCTGTCGCAGGCCCGGTAAAATTTGCCTGATGGGCCCGCTTTTTTGGTTGTCGCCCCCGCTCGCCAGAGGCATCCTCGCAATTGCGATGGTGCTGACCTGTACGCAGAGCTAAAAAATCCGATGATTTTCATTTACCTTATTTATGTACAGGTAATGCCCCCACTATCGCAATTGCGCCTCGTCCCCATCGGGGGTCTGGTAGCCCAAGGGGGGGATGCATTTTCCAAATCGATGTTTCTCTCCTGAAACAAAAAAAACGGAATATGTAAAACCGGGAAAACCCGGCCCTCTTTTTTTCCCTTGTTACAGATACGCCTCTACCTGGTAATCCTGCGAACACTCGCCATCGAGATTCGTCTCAAAAGGCCGGGTCTTGCCGGGTGCGAGCGTACCGATATAGATCTGTCGGGAATCCCGGATTGCAGAGGTCCTGATATTTACCAGGTTCATCTTGAGCAGGACATTATCTGCCGAGATATTCCCGGCATTGTACACATAGCCGGTTGTATGTGCATAACAGCCAAGGCCGGGCGACCACGAATCTGCATGCTCGAAATGGGCATGGAGCGTGCCCGACGATGTATCGTTTGCCACCGTCTCGCTTAAGCAGCCGGCGCCGAGCACAAATGCCGCAAGAACGAGGAAGGTACATCCGCCAATGAGGAGTCTCGAAATTCCCGGATACATGATAAATGTACCTTGCCGCGGTACCCGATAAAAAGAGGGGATTATTTGAGGATGAGGATCGATTCGGGTGCCCGGACCACGAGGGCAAGACTCTCGTAGATCTGGAACTCGAGCAGGTCGCCGACCGGCCCGTTATAGCCTACGGCCAGGTCCTGTCCGATAGCAACCGAGGCATACTGGCTGCCCGAAGCAATGAGCACGCCGCCTTTCTTGAGTGCCGGCGCCTTGATGACACCATCACCCACAATAGAGGTAATGTGTTCGAGTTCGGTGCCGTCACCCTGCGGGTAGCGTCGGAGGAGCAGGTTGTACTGCGCCGGTGCGAGCGCGAGGCTGTAAGGGCCGTGGAACCCGGCTGCGTCGAGTTTGGTGACCGCATCGATGATCTGGTCTGCTGCCGCGCCGACCTTGTCCCACTTGGACAGAGTCATTGAGCCTGCACCCTCGGCATTGAGGAGGCCCGGGGTCCCGGCAAGGCCGGCAAAGATGATCTTGTCCTCCTTTGCCGCTGCGTCCATTGCCGCACAGGCAACCGGGGCTGTGTCGAGGATCAGGTGGTCACGCTCAAAGGATGCGAGGTCGCGTTTTGCAAGCGAGAAATCGGTCCGGATCAGGGAGAGCGGGAGCGAGACGCTCGCGCTAATCCCGTCTTCGAGTGCATAGTCCCCGAGAGGGATAGCCTTAAGCCCGAAGCCATATGGTCCTTCCACTGCAAGCAGCCGGCGCCCGGCCAGCTGGCTCTTTGCTGCCTGAACTGCCACATCGTCGATCAGTTTCCAGGTCTCTGCACCGATGGGTGCATCTTCGCGTCCGAGATATGCGTTTGCCATGATTAAGCCTCCTTTAAGGGTTTGAGCGCTCCAATGGTCGATTCCTCTTTTGCCGCCGGTACACCTGCGCCGGCTGCCCCAACCTTACCTGCCATGGTATCTACTTCGAGCGTTCCTTTCTTGTAGAATTCATCCTCGTCGCCGGTCAGGATGGAAAGGAGCCGTAAGAGTTCCCCGACATGCACGCGCTCTTCATCGGCGATATCGGTAAGGACCGCCTTTGCGAGTTCGTTATCGGTAGCATCAGCATGCGCCATATAGCCGTGGATCGCTTCAAGCTCCCCGGCAACGTCGAGCCGGACAGCCCGGATGAGTTCCTCTTTGGTCAGTTTCCGGTCCGGGACCTTGCCGCTGAACGGATTTAAAAAGTCTGGCATTACTATCACCTGATTGTACTTGAGAGTTGTATCCCGCCCTGTTTAAATACTTTTGACTAAATGGCAGAAATGTGACAATAGTCAGGAAATGACCTTCTTTTTTCGTAACAGCCGGTTGTAGGTGATGGCGAACCGGTGCGCCTCGTCCCGGATCTCCTCGATGTAGCGGAGGGCGATACTCTTCCGGTCGAGCCGTAACGGGAGGGAGTCCCCGGGCACGTAGAGTTCCTCTTCGCGCTTGGCAATCGAGATCACCGGCAGGTTGTCGATCCCGAGCGCAGAAAGCGCCCCTCGGGCGGCGGAGAGCTGGCCCTTTCCCCCGTCGATGATCACGAGATCAGGGAGCGGTGCGTGCTCTTCGGTAAGCCGCCGGTACCGCCGTGTCACGACTTCCGCGATGGAAGCGAAATCGTCGATCCCCTCCACGGTCTTGATCTTAAAGCGCCGGTAGCCGGACTTGTCGGGTTTCCCGTCACGGAACTGTACCATCGAGCCCACCATTGCCGTCCCGGAGAGGTGGGAGATATCGAAACACTCGATCACTCCGGGAGGCTTCTCCATGGTGAGCGCAGCGCCGAGCTCCACGCCTTTTAAGGTGTCGCGGAAGAACGCGATCTCAAGGTTTTTCTTGGCAAGATCAAGGAGCTGCCTCTTCTCGCCCCGCTGCGGGACAACGATCCCGACCTGCCGGCCCTTCTTTGTCGAGAGGAACTCCGCGAGTGCCGGGTCGGTCTCCTGCTCCACAATGATCTCATTGGGGGGATCATGGTCCGAGTAATACTGGACAACAAACTCCTCGAAGAAGTCCTCGCCCGCATCGAACGTGAACTCCTGCTTGTTTGCAAGTGTGCCCTTCTCTACGTTAAAGAGCGTCAGGTACACGGTCTCCCCCGAGACCTGGAATGCGATCACGTCCTGGTCGTACTCCCGACGGCGTTCCACGTGCTGCCGGTCTGCAAGATGTTCGATGGCAGAAATTTCGTTTCTGAGGACAAGTGCCCGCTCGTAGTCCTCGGCCACCGACCGGGCCGCCATCGCGGTACGGAGCTCTGCGACCAGTTCCTTTGCCTTTCCTTTTAAGAGCAGGGCTGCTTTTTTGACGTTCTCTCCGTACTCTTCGGGGCTCATGGTCCCTGTGCAGGGTGCACTGCAGGACTGCATGTGCCGGCGCAGGCAGGGGCGCTTGGGGAGTTTTTTGCAGGTTCTTAAGTGGAAGATCTTCTTTGCCACCTTCATGACATAGTCCCGTTCCGAGGCGGAGACAAAGGGCCCGAAGTACGTGCCGTCGCCGGTCGCTTTCCGGGCAACAACAAGGCGCGGGAACTTCTCGTTCGTGAGCTCGATCCAGGCATAGCGTTTCGCATCCTTGAGATCGATGTTGTACTTCGGCTGGTGCTTTTTTATCAGGGTGTTTTCGAGAAGAAATGCCTCGGTCTCGGAACCGGTGACCACGAAGTCGACCGAGGCGATATGGGCAACGAGGCTCTTTGTCTTGGGGTCGTGGTCTTTTTTTGTGAAATAGCTCGATACCCGTTTTTTGAGGTTTTTTGCCTTACCCACGTAGATGATCCGGCCCTCTGCATCGGAATAGAGGTAGCAGCCGGGGTTTTCGGGAAGGCCTGCGGTATCGATCATATCCGGGAAAAGTATCCGGGGTCGGGCGCCTTAAACGCTCGGGATCGGGTAACTGCGCTGGAGGACTGCCACACAGCCTGCTGAGCTCCTGCCGGCAGGAGTGCGCCGGGCCGGGGTCTTCTTCTTTGGCCCGGATGTGGTTGCGGTGCAGACATCGCAGGTCCCACAGGCCGGGCCGGTCGGTTTCTCACCGAAATACGTGAGGAGGAAGTGCTTCCGGCAGGTGGTTATCTCGCAGTACCGGACTATCTCGCGGAGGTTCCGGTGCGCGATCCGGGTGGCCTTCTCTCCCGCATTATCGTGGTCGAGCATCCAGTTCATACGGACAATGTCCCTGCGGCCAAAGAGGAGCACGCACTCGGCGGGCTTCCCGTCCCGGCCGGCCCGGCCGGTCTCCTGGTAGTAGGACTCTACCGATTTGGGGAGATCGTAGTGGACAACGAACCGGACATCGGGCTTGTCGATCCCCATGCCGAACGCAACGGTGGCGCAGACCACTTTCGCGGAGTTATTGAGAAACGCTTCCTGCACGTTCTCCCGGACCGGGCGGGAGAGGCCGGCATGGTAGGCAACGGCGGCAAAGCCCCGCTGCCGGAGGTCCGCAGCGCACTCTTCCGTCTCCTTCTTCGAGAGGCAGTACACAATGCCGGACTCGTTTTTATGCCGGCAGCAGATGGCAGCGAGCTGGACTTCCGGGTTTTTTTTCCTGATGACCTTATAGATGAGGTTCTTCCTCTCGAAACTTCCCACGAACTCGCGGGGCTGCACGAGGCCGAGCTGGCGGGCGATATCGTTACGCACCTCGGGGACTGCGGTTGCCGTGAGCGCGATGACCGGGGCATTTGGGAAACCCGCCCGGAGCCGGGCAAGCTCGCGGTACTCGGGCCGGAAATCGTGGCCCCACTCCGAGATGCAGTGCGCCTCGTCGATGGCAAGGAGCCGGACTGGGAATCCTTTGAGGAATGCCAGAAATCCCGGCTGCATACACTTCTCCGGTGAGACAAAGAGGATCCGGAGCCTGCCTTCCCGCATTGCCGCCTCGATCCGGCTCCGCCCGGCACTGTCGAGCTGGCCGGTCCATGCGGCCGCCATAATACCCCGCGCATTGAGTGCATCGGCCTGGTCTTTCATGAGCGCCAGAAGCGGGGAGACGACAAGGGTGATTCCGCCGAGATACACCGCAGGCAGCTGGTAGCAGAGCGATTTCCCGCTGCCGGTAGTCAGGATCGCGAGCGTGTCGCGGCCGCCCACAACCGATCGGATGATCGCCTCCTGATGCGGCCGAAAGCCCGGGTATCCCCAGTATTTTTTTAAGAGAGTAAGGAGATGTTCGCGGGAGTCGGGTGCGGTGCGGGGTGTGTCTGCCTGAGGGGTCATGGGTAAAGAGTCCTTATCCGGGCCGGCATTTCCTGTCGGCCCGGCGTCGTCGTATGTATCAGGCGTGGGAGATGACCGTATAAGAACACCCGGGCGTGCAGGGTGAAAATAAAAAAAAGTGCCGGCAGGCAGTATGGGGCTCTTTTTTTGCCGGCACGCTTTTGTGGGAAAAAGGTGAGAGGGTATCTTTTTGGTTTAGATGATGATCGCTGCGGACTTCTGGTCCTTCTCGTCATTGAAGTCCGTGATCAGGACCTCGGTCGAGAGGATCATACCGGCGATCGAGCCTGCGTTCTGGAGTCCGATCCGCACAACCTTTGCCGGGTCAATGACCCCGTTCTCCATGAGGTCCTCGTAGACTGCGGTCTTCGCATTGTACCCGTAGGTTGCATTCTTGTGTTCCTTAATCCGTGCGATTACTTCCGCGCCTTCAATCCCGGAGTTCTTTGCGATCTGCCGGATCGGCTCTTCGAGCGCACGGCGGACAATCGAGACCCCGACCTTGCGGTCGTCATCGAATTTGAGGGAGTCAAGCGATGCGATGGCCTTAAAGAGTGTGATCCCGCCGCCGACCACCACGCCTTCCTCGACTGCGGCCTTTGTCGCATTGAGGGCGTCGTCGATCCGCATCTTCTTCTCCTTGAGCTCCGTCTCGGTTGCCGCGCCGACCTTGATCACCGCAACACCGCCGCCAAGGTTACCGAGCCTCTTTTTGAGCTCCTCCTTCTTGTACTCGGCATCTGTGATCTTGATCTGGGACTGGATCAGCGTCATCCGGTCCTCGACGGCCTTTTTATCGCCCTTTCCTCCGACAATGAGCGTCTTTTCGCTGTCAACCCGGATCACGTGGGCCTGCCCGAGTTCTTTCTTGGTGACATTATCGAGCTTCATACCCTTCTCTTCCGAGATAACGGTCGCTCCGGTCAGGATTGCGATATCTTCGAGCACTGCCTTCCTGTCGTCGCCAAAGCCCGGTGCTTTTACCGCACAGACCTTGAGCGCCCCGCGGATGATGTTTAAGAAGAGCGCTGCCTGCGCCTCGCCGTCCACGTCTTCTGCAATGATCAGGAGCGGCCTGCCCTCCGATGCCACCATCTCGAGCACCGGCACCATCTGTTTGATGGACGAGATCTTCTTGTCAGTAATCAGGATCGAACAGTCCTCGTACTCGCAGACCATCTTCTCGTTGTCGGTGACCATGTAGGGCGAGATGAACCCGCGGTCGAACTGCATCCCCTTGACCACGTCAAGGCTCGTCTCAAGGCTCTTTGCGTCCTCGACGCTGATGAGGCCATTGTACCCGACCTTTTCCATTGCCTCGGAGATAAGTTTCCCGATCTCCTCGTCGTTGTTGGCCGATATCGTTGCTACCTGCACGATCTTTGCCTTGTCTTTTACCGGCACGCTCGTCTTTTTGATGTAGCCGACCGCTTCGCCGACCGCCGCATCGATGCCCTTTTTCACTTCGATCGGGTTTGCGCCCGAGGTAATATTCTTGAGACCTTCAACAATCATAGCCTGCGCAAGGAGCGTTGCCGTGGTCGTGCCGTCACCGGTCTTGTCCTGGGTCTTCTGGGCAACTTCTTTTACGAGCTTTGCGCCCATGTTCTCGAACTTGTCGTGGAGCGAGATCTCCTTTGCAATGGTCACGCCGTCATTGGTGACAAGCGGGCTCGTTGCCTTGTCGATCACGACATAGCGCCCTTTGGGGCCAAGTGTGATCTTCACTGTGTCCGCTACCTTGTTGACACCGGCAAGGAGCGACTTCCTCGCCTCCTCGTTAAACATCAGCTGTTTGGATCCTGCCATATCTTCTCACCTCACTCGATCTTCGCGAGCACGTCCTTGAACGGTACAAAGACGTAGTTCTCGCCATCAAGTTCAACCTTGTCCGCGCTGTACCCGCCGTAAATGACGTGGTCGCCCGCTTTTAAGGGGAGCGACTTTCCGTCATCGTGCGTCCCTGCGGCAATGACCGTCCCTTCTTTTTTCTTTTCCTGGGCGGTCTCGGGGATGTAGATCCCGCTTTTTGTCACTTCTTCGGCTTCCCTGGGCCTGATTAAGACCCGTTCTCCAATGGGAACAATTGCCATGTGTATCACCTCAACTGTTGTGGTATGCCGGTAGTATGGGTTCCTGAAATATTTAAAAATTATGAAAATTGTAGAAATCGTTTCAACTTTTTAGAGATATCCTAGAAAAAGTTTAAATTATTTTGGCGATAACACTGGAGACAGGTATGATCCGTCAGATTGTGATCCGGCAGGTGGACCGCCCGATGGCGCCGGGAGAGGACGAGGAGATCCACTGGTTCTTCCACTCGTTCGGGATCGGGGAAGGCCGGGACACGGACCGGGTGGCAACGCAGGTGATCGTGGCGCTGCTCGAACACCGGCCTGCGGGCGAAGGCGTGCCGGTCGAGCAGATTGCAGCGGATCTCAATATCACATCCTCGCGGGTGAACCACCATATAAGGAACCTGATCGATGCGGGGATCCTGTACCGGCACCGGAAGCTCATCTACCTCCGGGGCAGCACGCTCCGGGCCATGGTGCAGGAGTTACGGAAAGACGCCATCAGGATGTTTGACGATCTCGAAGATGTGGCGGACGGGATCGATAAGGAGTACGGGAGAGTGCGGGAGTGAGCGGGCTGCACACGTGCAGGATCTTTCTGTAATAATGTGCGATCCCTGCGAAATGTGTGAAGACTCTCCCCATCAAAAGGGTCGGGGCGACCTCTTTTGACGATCGGTCGGACCGATCATTTTTTTTGCGGTTTGGTGGGTAGGGAGGTTGCCAATTTTTTTGGAGGTCAGGGTGACCCCCCGCTCTTTTTCCGGAATTGCCGGGCCGGGACCCGGAGTTTTTTAGAAATCCTCAGCAACCGATCCGAAGATTTTTTGAAATCCTCAGCTCGCGTTTCGATCTTTTTTTGCAATCCTCAGCAACCGATCCGAAGATTTTCCGGAATCCTCAGCTCGCGGCCCGCTCTTTTTTTTGAATCGGATCCCCCCAGGCCGGACTTTTTTCGCGAACAGGTGCATGATCTGTCTAGGCTCCGTCGGAGAATATGATGATTATTCGTGGGTGAGTCAAATGAGCGGGCCGGGCGGGGTCGATGTTTTTCCGGAATCCTCAGCTCGGGACCCGCTTTTTTTTTTATAATCCTCAGCAACCGATTCGAACTTTTTTTTGAATTTCCAGCTCGCGATCCGCATTTTTTCTGGAATCCTCAGCAACCGATTCGAAGATTTTTTGGAAACCTAGAGCTCGCGACCCTAAGTTTTTTTAAAAAGAGCGGGTGGGATCGTACGGGGCAGTTTGGATTGGGATACCAATCGGAGGTCAGTAGTTGCCGCCACTAGGACAAAAAGAAGCTGCAATCCCCCATCCTGCCGGTGGACATGGTTTCTCCCTGACCGTAAAAGACAGTGATTTATAACCGCGGATTCTTTGTACTTTCGTGGACTGGTCGGTTCTTGTCGCCGGGATAATCTTTGGGTTTTGCATAGCGGCACCCGTCGGCCCCATCGCGATCCTCTGCATCCGGCGGACGCTTGCGTGCGGATGGCGGTCCGGGATTGCAACGGGACTCGGGGCGGCAACGGCAGATGGGGTATATGCTGGCGTTGCAGCGTTTGGCCTTACCGTTGTTACCGGGCTGCTCACGGGGCACATGACCATCGTAAGTGCGGTCGGGGGAGCACTCCTTGTCGGTCTCGGTGTCCGGATCTTCCTGTCAGCGCCACCGGATACTCCCGGGACCGCGGGGGAATGCACGCTGCTGCAGGATTATGCCACAACGGTTTTTCTGACACTCACGAACCCCATGACCCTCATCTCGTTTGCCGGGGTTTTTGCAGCGCTGGGCATTGGCGGGCTTTCGGGCGGCGGCGTCCCGGCGATGCTGATGGTCCTTGGCATTACTGCGGGATCGATTGCCTGGTGGATCCTTCTTGTAAGCGGGACATCGGTTCTTGGATCGCGGTGCGATTCGCGGGTGCTGGGGCTCGTGAACCGGGTCGCCGGGGTCATAATAGTCTTATTTGGGATTGCCACATTTGCGATGATTTTTGTGTGAGGTTCCAGATGATGGGGGCAGACCGCGCCCCCATACCCCCACGAGCGAGGAACGCCGCCGCCCCCCGACGGGGCGCCCCCGCGGCGGGGCAACTGCCGAAGACAAAAACACCATCGTTAAAAGCGGTAATATTATACAATCAAAAACAATTAAAAATATTATAAAATCAGATTTCCTATAAAAATTAACTAAGTGGGGTTAATAATTCCCGTCGAAATAGAATCTGGAATTTTAATCTTCATGGTCCGCGTGTGAATGTCCGTTCATGTGCGTTTCTATACCTAAAGTCTTTATTTGAACCAGATTTCAAATAATTTTATTGTGATATATGTCATTTCCAAACTAATGATCATCAAAAGTGTTACAATCATAACCCGGTAATATCGTTGTGAATCAACTGGTGGAAGAGTATTTGGATTTTTCATCCAATTCTCAACGATGAAATAATTAAAATTAAAATAAAGGGGGACTATTAGATAAATAATAAAAAGAATTTTTTGATCCGGATGAAGTGAAAAAGCGTATTTTGCAATATATAAATAAATGGGGACTAATATCCCAAAAAAGAATAACAATTCAAACAGTTTTAATGCTGAAAAAAAAGTACTGGAATCGTCTTTTTGAGGAATTCCTCTATAGAAAACCCAACACAATATTATTAAAATTGCTAATGAGCTAAAAGTTATAAGTGGAATGTCCAAATTGATAGAAAATAATGTTAAAGCGCAAAAAACACCAATAATTGTAATATGTTTTGCTTTTCTCTCTATTAAATCATCCAATGTATTTATTTCATTCATATACTTTAGTTAATTTTTATTTTTATGGGTATAATTCTTTGGGGGTCATAATTGAAAGATCCCCTACACAATCAAAAGTTCAAATGTAATGGACAATGAATATGTTGCATTACTTTCAGCTATAGCCACCTTACCCTCATGTCCGGTATCAGGGATAGGGTCTACTAAAGGATACGTCGATTTTTAAAAAGGGGTTTGTTAACTGTAGTGATCCCTTCTTCACTTCGTCCACCTCAAGGTGGTATCATCCTTTTCGGGAAGGACTTACTCACGGTTTATTTAGTATATACCGTATTGCCTATAAATTTCAATTCTTTAACGCGGTTGGACCCTACTTTTTCCCCAGCATCCCTTTCAAAAACAGCCCTGTATAACACTTCTGGATGAGTGCCACCTTCCCCGGCGTCCCGATTGCCACGATCGCCCTGTCTTATGCCGGCAGCATGAGGGCACAACCCCATCCGAGCCCGCGGTATGTTTCATATCCCCGAGTACAGGCATAGGCAATCAGCGTCTTTTGCCCTTCATGGGTTTCAACCGTGAACCCCTTCTCGCCGTTCAGCGCCCGTTTAATCCCGCTTATACAGGAGAGATCTTCGGTCAGCACCCCGGTTCCATTGTTTGCGGCAATCACAATCCCTCTCCTGTTAAAGAGAACAACCCGTGAACTGTTTTTCTCGTTCTCCGGAAGGCGCACATTCTTTACGATATAATCGGCCTGCTTCCAGTCAAATATGACCATCAGCACCCCGATAACCTTGCCCTCGGTACTGCCTCCTTCCCGGATCGCAGCGGAATAAAGCACGGCATGATCTCCCGTAAGGTCACAGATATCGAGATCCTGAACATAGTATTCAAGACCGTTTCCCGTTGCAACGGCCCCCTTAAACCAGGGCTTATCAGAAACGTCCCGACCGATAAGATGATACTGCTCGGGCCGGCCATTGGCAATCACCCGGCCATTAAGATCGGCCATAACCAGATCCTTGTAAATAGTGTAATTCTTAAGGATGATATCCATGCGTTTCATGGCAGTGTGGGACATCTCGCTGCTGCCGGGCTGGGTGCAGGCCTCAACAAATGCAGACTCTGTAGCCCACCACCGGACATCTGCCGTTCGCTCGTACAGGTTGCGATCGAGGATCTCGATGGCATTAAAAGCAAGATCGCTGAGCCGGGCCCCCCGTGCAGTGATCCCCGCCTCGGCGATCTCGTTTACCGTACGGTTGATGATCTCTTCGATCTGTACTGCGGTCGTCTGGATATCATCGCTCAGTCGTTTCATCTCTTCGGAGACCACCGCAAATCCCTTCCCTGCATCACCAGCCCGTGCAGCTTCGATACGGGCATTAAGGGAGAGCATCTTGACCGAACTGTTGATTTCCTGTATGGCAGAGAGCCCCTTCCTCATCTCGAATGCGGCATTCTCGGAAAAATTATCATGGCTACCATCTGACTGCATCATCTTAGAAGTATCGTTCTAACAAGCCCTATAATAATATTCCGATATAAAAAAATAATAACAGTTACCTAAAATAATATCCTCCAGAAAAAAACCGGTTCGCCGGGCTCGTATCCTGACGGCAGTATCCGGATAATCCCTATAAAACGTCTAAGTGAAAATCGCACTGTTTCGGGATACCTACTAAAAAGGGGTATGCGGGAACCGGGCAGTCCTACTTCTTCCCCAGCATCCCTTTCAAAAACTGCCCCGTATAACTCTCCTTCACGAGAGCCACCTTCTCCGGTGTCCCGGTTGCGACGATCTCCCCGCCGGCATCCCCGCCTTCGGGCCCGATATCGATGAGGTAATCGGCTGACTTGATCACGTCCAGGTTGTGCTCGATCACCACGACCGTGTTGCCTTTCTCCACGAGATCGTCGAGCACCTTGATGAGCTTCTTTGTGTCGTCAAAATGGAGCCCGGTAGTCGGCTCGTCGAGCAGGTAGAGGGTCTTTCCCGTTGCCCGTTTCGCGAGCTCCCGGGTGAGCTTGATCCGCTGCGCTTCGCCGCCCGAGAGCGTGGTTGCGCTCTGGCCGAGCTTCACGTACCCGAGGCCGACCCGGCAGAGCATTTCGAGCTTGCTCTGGATCGAGGGAATGTTTGCGAAGATAGCGAGCGCCTCCTCAACGCTCATGTCAAGCACATCGGCGATCGACTTGCCCTTGTACTTCACTTCGAGCGTCTCGCGGTTGTAGCGTTTGCCCTTGCATTCCTCGCACTCGATGTACACGTCGGGCAGAAAGTTCATCTCGATCTTGATGAGGCCGTCGCCCTCGCAGGCCTCGCAGCGCCCGCCTTTCAGGTTAAACGAGAACCGGCCCGCCTTGTAGCCCCGCATCTTCGCCTCCTTTGTCTCAGCAAAGATCGTGCGGATCTCGTCGAAGAGTTTCGTGTACGTTGCCGGGTTGCTTCGCGGCGTGCGGCCGATCGGGCTCTGGTCGATCACGATCACCTTGTCGATCTCGGAATCAAAGACGATCTCCTTATGCGCTCCTGCCTGCTCCTTTGAGCCGTACAGCTTCTGCATCATGCCCTTGTAGAGCGTGTCGTATACGAGCGTCGACTTGCCGGACCCGGAGACCCCGGTCACGACCGTAAAGAGGCCGATCGGGATCTTCGCATCAATGTTTTTGAGGTTGTTCTCCTTACAGCCCCTGACGGTGATAAACTGCTTTGCCTTCCGGCGTTTCTCCGGCACATCGATCGTCTTTTTCCCGGAGAGGTACTGCCCGGTAAGGGACTTTTTGTTCTTCTCGATCTGCTGTGGGGTTCCCTGCGCCACGATCTCGCCGCCGTGGAGCCCGGCCCCGGGCCCGATATCGATCACATGGTCGGCGGAGCGGATCATGTCCTCGTCGTGTTCCACTACGATCAGCGTATTCCCGATATCGCGGAGCGTCTGGAGCGTCTCGATAAGCTTCCGGTTGTCCCGCTGGTGGAGACCGATGGACGGTTCGTCGAGCACGTAGAGTACGCCCATCAGGTTTGCACCGATCTGGGTGGCAAGCCGGATCCGCTGCGCTTCGCCGCCCGAGAGCGTCCCGGCGTTCCGCGAGAGCGTGAGATACCCGAGGCCGACTTTTTCCAAAAAGAGCAGACGGGACCGGATCTCTTTGATGATCTGCCGGGCGATGCCCTCCTCCTTCTCGGTGAGCCGGAGGCCGGAGAAGTACGCAAGGCAGGCCGTGATCGAAAGGTCGGTCACATCGATGATCGATTTGCCATCGATCCTGACCGCGAGCACCTTGTCCTTGAGCCGTTTTCCCTTACAGGCCGGGCAGGGGAAGACCCGCATGTAGCCTTCGAGCTCGCGTTTGCGCCACTCGGACTGGGTCTGGGCATAGAGCCGGGCGGTCTGTGGGAGGAGGCCTTCCCACTCGCCATTATGCGACCACTGGGCATCGCCGTTTCTCGTGCTCATCGAGAAGTGCATCTTCTCGGTCGAGCCGAACATCAGCGCATTGTACTGGGTTTCGGTCAGGTCTTTTATCGGGGTGAGGACCGAGAAGCCGAAGTGCTTTGCAACCGTTGCAAGGTACTGGCCCCGGAAACCGTCCATGGGGTTCCGGTACGGGGCAACCGCACCGTCCGCAATGCACCGGTTCTTGTCCGGGATGATGAGGTCGGCGTCGAACTCCATCTTGACGCCAAGGCCGTGGCATTCGTCGCAGGCACCGAACGGGCTGTTGAACGAGAACATGCGGGGCTGGAGCTCCTCGAAGGCAAGGCCGCAGACCGGGCAGGCAAGGAGCGAGGAATAGGTCGATTCCTTCCCCGCTTCGTCCGCAACGAGCACGAGCCCGCCGGACTTTTTGAGCGTGTTCTCGACGGCTTCCGCGAGCCGGGCCCGGTCGGTGGTGTCGAGCCGGTCGATCACCGCTTCGATGTCGTGCTTCTTGTACCGGTCGAGGGTAATCTCCTCATCGGTCCGGACGAGCGTGTTGTTCACCCGGGCCCGGGCATAGCCCTCGGCGTTGAGGTCGCGGAGGAGCTGCTGGTACGTCCCCTTCTTCTGCCGGACAATGGGGGCAAGGACCGTGACCTGGCCGGGATGCTCCGCCGCGATCTGGTCGGCAATCCGGTCCGGGCTCTGGGCTGCGATCGGGATGTTGTGCTCGGGGCAGTAGGGCGTGCCGATCCGGGCAAAAAGGAGCCGGAGGTAATCGTAGATCTCGGTCGTGGTCCCCACGGTCGAGCGGGGGTTCTTGGACGTGGTCTTCTGCTCGATGGAGATGGCTGGAGAGAGCCCTTCGATGGAATCCACGTCGGGCTTCTGCATCATCCCGAGGAACTGGCGGGCGTAGGAGGAGAGGGACTCGACGTACCTCCGCTGGCCTTCCGCATAGAGCGTGTCGAAAGCGAGCGTGGATTTGCCGGACCCCGAGACCCCGGTGATCACAACAAGCTTGTCACGCGGGATCTCCACATTGATATTTTTCAGGTTGTGCTGGCGTGCACCTTTGATGGTGATATTCTTCATGCTGGTGTGCTCAGACTGTTGACACCCGGTATTTATAGCGGTTCAGTTCGGGGCATGAAAGTGAAGACGGTCTTCTCCCACTCGTCTATAATACCGGTCCGCCTCACGCGTATGTACCGACCCTTCCCTACAAGCCATTCTTCAGTGCCCTAGGTACCCGAGATGAAACGACGACCTCGGTACCAACCCGGTTCCAGGTCTTTCAATCACGGAGAGAACGGGTCCGCACCACATCAACCGCACCGATAAACACGATCTCACTCTTTTATCAGAAATCACATCTTTAAAAGGAATGATGAAAGAACTCCGGAGTGAGATTGAAATTACCGCATCGACCAGACGGGTGTGGGAGATCCTCACCGACTTCGCGGGTTTTCCTCAATGGAATCCGTTCATTCGCCGGGCACGGGGAAACCTTGTGGAGGGGGAACGGCTCGACATCCTGATGCAGCCTTCCGGGGCGAAGGGAATGACTTTTTCGCCCACGGTTCTCAAGGTAGAGACTGACCGGGAGCTTCGGTGGATTGGTCATCTCTTCGTACCCGGCCTTTTTGACGGCGAACATATCTTTACTATCGAACCGCTGGGAACAGGCCGGGTTCGTTTTACCCAGCGGGAGATCTTCACGGGCCTGCTTGTCCCCCTGCTGGCACGGATGCTCGATACCGATACCCAACGCGGTTTTGAGGAAATGAACAACGCGCTGAAAGCCCGGGCAGAACAGACCGCAGCATGACGACGGGTCCGGTACTAAACCGGTTCCGGGTCCGCCCAAATCCCACTAGCCTGGCCCCGTCCCGCCGCTTGCGGCCCGACTTTGTCCAATACCGGCGCAGGCCTTCGGCATAGAGCGTATCGAACGCGAGCGTGGATTTGCCGAACCCCGAGACCCCGGTGATCACAACAAGCTTGTCACGCGGGATCTCCACATTGATATTTTTCAGGTTGTGCTGGCATGCACCTTTGATGGTGAGATTCTTCATGCTGGTGTGCTCAGGATTTTGACACCCGGCATTTAAAGCGGTTCAGTTCGTGGTATGAAAGTGAAGGAGGGGTATCATCACCAGACAATTCCCTCTCTATAATACCGACCGTATTAACAATCAAGATTGGGTTGTAGTAAAGTCAACATTATATCTCCTTATTCGTCAGATTATAAAGGAATATTATTCTTGCAGAAAGAATAATGTAAAGGAAAATATGTGATGGGTACGTTCATGCCGCATGAATATTTTAGCGAACGGGAAAACGGGCCACGTCCACGCGTTATTGAGGAGATTTCTCTACCCGTTTGGAAAGGCATACACACAGTTATTCTCAAGTGGTATCTTGAAAATGCATTATCTGGAACCGATCATGGTAATAATGAGCTTTTCGAGAATTCCCTTTCAGCTGAAATTCCAACTTTGTCTTGGTCCCTGAGTTCATCCAATAAACCTTCGAGATCAGACATTCTCGATTTAATTGAATTTTCTTATAAAAATGTGCTACGTCCTACTAAAGATCATTATGAGGAATATTCGGATTGTTCTCAAAGAGAGAAGGGTCAATTAGCGTTCAGGGAGGATATTAATATAATTTTTCGACGGAATGGATCTATTTATGAGTTATCTGGCGAAGGAAAAATAATACGTTTGGTTCCTGAGGAGTTTCGACAACCGCTACTACAAACGGAATTTAATACGGGTGATGTCGATCTTGACATTTTACTTAACACGGCTCGCACGAAATTTCTCAATTCCGATCCTCATACCCGAAAAGATTCTTTGGAAAAACTATGGGATGCTTGGGAACGGTTGAAAACAATAGTGTCTTGTGACAAACAATCTTCAATTAAAACACTTCTAGACAAAACAGCTCCTGAAACAAATTTCAATAAACGCCTTGATACCGATGCACATGAGCTTACAGAAATTGGAAATCAATTTCGGATTCGGCATCACGAAATAGATAAAATTTCGATTGTGTCGGATTATCAAGTGGATTATCTCTTCTTTAGAATGTTCAATATTATTTATCTAATTCTCAAATCTACAAATCGAATAAAATGATTTTTAATGACTATATTGTTCTGGGTAGAACATGTGGACCTCGTTTTCCGCTATAAGCAACTTTGAGATCTAGGGTAAGTCCCAGGAAGAAGCGTTCGCCACTACCAAAGAAGCAAGAGAACTTGTTCTCGAAGTCCAGCGTGAAGAACTTCACCGGAAATCCCCGTAACTCAACCGCGAGATCTCCGAAGTCGAAGCGGCGGATGTCGCATAACTGCCCCTCCTTTTCCCGCCCCCCTCCTGCACCCCACCCTCCCTTGATTTTTGCCTCGCAAAAGCGTACATTAGGGTTGTACAGGGCCGCAGGATAAGCCCGGTTTGGCCGGAATCGCATGTATATTGTGTTTCCGGAAAAAGTGTGTAAAACTGCACGGGTTTTGTGCAAAAATGGATCAAAAAAAGGGAAACGGAGCCCAATGCGGGCCCGGATTTGGCTTTTTGGGATACCCTTTTTTGGGGTGCTGGATAGTATACCCAATTTTTACCCTCTTTAAACTGATACTCCCACAAAGACGCTCCCGGGGGCTATCGCCCCCGCCGCGTGGGCGTCCCCCGGTTAGCGATGATGCAGTATTACCTGCATTCAGAGCATTCTTCGGTGCAGGTAATACCGAGGCATCGCATACGCCCCCGCCCCCAACGGGGGCAGGGCTGGCGTAAGGGGGGGCGACATAAAAAAGGGAGTTCTCTGGTGCAAAAAAAAGGAATTATTCCCCGTCTGCCGTACTTTCCGCCGGGCTTCCTGCTTCCAGCGGGAGCACTTCGCGGGGGATATACGTCCCGTCTGCATGGACTTCGATCACCGAATCGTGCCGGATGAGAAAATGCTGCCACTCCCCGGCCGGCGACCGGACCCAGAACTCCCGGGCCGTCACCCGGGTCAGGGCAACGCGGTGGAGGCATGCAATCTCCCGCCCGTATTTGGCAAGGGCATCCTGGGGGAAGGTGAATGATGTCCGCGATCGCTTCACCTTTACAAAGACAACCCGGAACGGCTCGATAATGATGAAATCGAAGGCCCGGCCCCTCCGGCCGGCAACATTCTCCACGCTGCCGCGCCGGCAGGCAATCCCTACTGCTTCCGTGAGCGCCTTTGTCGGGCGCCGTCCCCGGGTCATCGTTCGCTCCCGCTGTCCTGAATGCGGTCTTCAATATCGTCGAGCCTGCTGCCGAGATCGTTTACCCGGTAAAAGATCTCCTCGTTCATCCGGTCCTGCCGCTCCATGAGGGAGCAGACCAGATCGCGAAGTGATGCCTCGAACTTCACATACGGAACCTCGGGGTCCCTCCCATAGATATCCCCCAGGGTCTGGCGCCGGACTGCGCTCTTTGGAGGCAGCGGCCGCCCGATACCCTGGCCCCGGAGCGCCGTGGCCCGTTCGACAAGGTGTGGCGGTGCGGTTTTTTTGGGCACCACCCGGTGTTCCCCTGCTGCCGGTGATAACGGGCCGGTTCCCGCACCGGGCCCGGAGGGGCCGGGTGTTTTTCCTTCCGGTTCATGTCTGGATTCTTCACTCATTTTTTTACCTCCATTTACTGGTGTCACAAGAGGCCCCTTTGACATCCGGAACATTGGTGCGGGAAGATAATGTGCGTTGATTATGAACCGCTTTTTTTGGAAAACGGGAACCCGTTCAGGATTTTTAGGCCAATCCGGGGATTATTCTCGCGTTTTCTCCAGGTACAAAAATGTACCTTTACGATTGCTCCCCCAACCTGTCCCCTTTGCTCTCCCCGGCACCCGGCCGGTGTGTCATGGCCGGGAATGCATATCGCTGCTTCCCGGTTTTTGGGCACTGTTGACAAAACAGCATGGTTATGCAAAGGTGATGGGTCTGGCTGAATAAATTCCGGAAGAGGAAAACCGGCAGATTATATTGGGTTGCACAGCGATCGGAGCGCAATTATTGAAGATCCGTGCGCGTAAAAATGGGGTACTGGCCTTATTTTGCAGCCGGATTAGACTCAAAAGAAAGTAAATATCATCCGTTCACATATCGTACTTCAAGGTACTATCATGCCCGTCGTCATTCTCAAGATGCGCAAAGGCTGGACAACCGAACAGAAACGAAAGATCGTAAAAGAGTTCACGAACACGCTCGTCTCGACCCTCAAGATCGACCCGGGTCTCGTCACGATCATGATCGACGAGCACAGCCTCGAAGACATCGGGCACGGCGGCGTGCTCCGGTGCGACGAGCACTAACTCCTTTTTATCAACTGTTTTTTTCGGCGTATCCCCGTTGTCGCGTGTGCGGGGTGAAGGGGAAGTACACCGGATACAATCCCTACGATTTATCCGGTCCTCCATTATCTTTTTGCAGTGATAAGCGGCAGGAAAATATCATCCACAATTTCATTGAGGGTGGTATCCGATACCGGCTCCTGACGGATAAGAATTTCATAGCGTATCAGATCCATGGGCAGGGAAATAATACGCGGATTGATCGATGCAAGAGAGACTTCCCCTCGTTTTTGGGCATGTTCGAGAATTTTTCTCATGGCAACCGTGACTTTTTCGTTCCCGCCGGAGCGCAACATCCTCGGGAGCGATGAAATTCTCTCCTTGTCGAGAAGATCCGCCAGCAGCCCATGGAGGGTTTCAGCCCCGATTGCCTGGAGGGGTTGTGTTACGTTCCTGAGCAAAACAAGGACATCCGTACGGAGATTTCCCGTATCCGGTACCTCCCCCTTGGTAATGGGCAGGTATTTTTTCAATGCGGCAATAACAAGCCTGCTTTTGTTGGGCCAGCGGCGGTACACAACCGCCTTGTTTGTTTTTGCCCGGGCGGCAACCCCTTCCATGGTCAGGTGAGTGTAACCGGTTTCGGAGAGTTCCTCCCATGCGGCCAGAAGGATCGCATCTTCGAGAATTTCTCCCCGGCGCCGCGTTCCCTTTTGGGATCCTGGATCACCAACCACGCGGTGCGCTGGTAAAATCCGATTCTTTTTCTCCTCGCTCATGGGGATAATCTTTCTCCCGGCAAATGGGTTCTGCCGTTCCCGGACCGTTTGTATATTCCTGTTTCTTCCGGGAACATATTTATATTTAAGGAACTTAACGTTTCTTACATAAGATACTTAGCGTTTCTTAAAATCCGTGAGCGGAAGAATTCTTATGATTACTGACCCGGTGAAAACCCCGACAAATTCCAATGGCAAGATCGAACCGGCATTATTAAAAATTGAGATGATCCTCCTGATTGGCGGTCTTGCCGCATTGTTGGATACAACGATGGTCAACGTGGCAGTCCACACGCTGACCGCCGATCTGCATACGACCGTTTCGGCTATTCAATGGGTTATTACCGGGTATCTGCTCGCTATGAGTATGACGGTCCCGGTGTCCGGTTGGGCAGTTAACCGTTTTGGCGGCAAGCGGATGTGGCTGGTCTCGCTTGCGGTATTCCTGGCGGGTTCGATCCTGTCAGGAATATCCTGGGACACCACCAGCCTGATCCTTTTCCGCATCCTCCAGGGCATCGGGGCCGGGCTGATCTTTCCCATCCTCACAACCTTGGCTGTACAGGCCGCCGGGGGACACAGTCTTGGCCAGGTTATGTCGGTTATGAGCCTGCCGGCACTTTTTGCTCCTATTTTCGGGCCGGTCCTTGGGGGAATTATTGTCCAGGCCTTAGGCTGGCACTGGATCTTTTATATCAATATCCCGATCTGCATTGCAGCAATCGTACTTGCATGGCGAGAGTTGCCGGAGAATGAAGTACCAGGCACCAGCCAGGATCTTGATATTGCTGGCCTCATGCTTTTATCCCCGGCGCTGGCGCTTCTTGTGTACGCTATCTCGCAGGCAGGATCCTCTGTGCAGTCATCTTTTTGGAGGGCAGGTATTCCCCTTGCCATTGGCCTGCTCCTGGCGGGCATTTTTATCTTCCATTCTTCCTCAGTAAAAAAATCTGCCACAAAAAAAATGCCCGTTATCGATCTCCGCCTGTTTGCTTCGCGTTATTTTTCCGCATCGTGTATCCTGCTTTTCCTGATTGGTGCCATCTCGGCCGGATCCCTGCTTCTTCTGCCCCTGTATTTCCAGCAGGTCCGGGGAGCAGATGTTCTGTTTACCGGGCTCTGGCTGATCCCGGAAGGGCTCGGGATGCTCCTGACCCGAAGCTGGATCGGGAACCTCACGGATCATGTAGACGCCAGGGTGCTTATCCAGGCCGGCCTTGTTGTCACCCTTATTGGGATAGTGCCCTTCTCCTTTATCGGGCCATCAGCAAGCCCGGTTATCGTTGCCGTATTGTTGTTTGTTGTGGGAATCGGTATGGGGGGAGGACTCATCCCGGTCATGGTGGCTGCCTACCGTGGCCTTGCCGGCGATCAAATATCTCATGCAAGCAGTGCGACACGCATCTTCCAGCTTATTGGCGGGGCTTTTGGTTCTGCCGCAATTGCCGTCATCCTCCAGCAGGAGCTTCAGGGCTATGGATCCTCAGGGATCGCGGCGGTAACCAATGCGTACGCAGTAACATTCTGGGGACTGTCGGGCCTGACGGTAATTGCAATCTGTGTAGCATTTTATCTTCCCCTGCAAAAAGGGGCTGCCGCGGGCCCATAATGTAAAGTCAGGAGTGTTTCCCGAACACAAAGCAGAATGACTGGCAGGATGCGGCATGACTTACACCATTCTTTTTGTCGATGACAGCGAGGCACTCCTGCATATGGGAAAACTGTTTCTCGAAATGTCGGGGATGCTCGCGGTCGATACGGCACTGTCGGGGGTTCAGGCACTAGAAAAGCTCAGGTGCCGGCGGTATGACGGGATCCTATCGGATTATGGTATGAGCCCCATGAACGGGATTCTCCTGCTCGAACAGGTGAGGGCCGAACTGGGTGAAATTCCATTTATCCTTTTTTCCAGTGATTTTTCCGGGGCTGTGTATGAGCGGGCGTACAGCAGCGGGGCTGACTTCTGTATCAGGAAAGGTGGGAATCCGCAGGAACGGTTTTTGGATCTGGAAACAATGTTTTTGATATTGATCGAACAATCACAACTCCGGGAAAAAATCAGCTATCCTATCGATCTGAATCCCCTTTCCCTGAGCCTTCCTGAAGTGGAAAAAGACCGTAATCTTATCGTAATGAATACCCCGGCAGGTTCTCTTAACCGGTCGTTTAACGGGGGATACTTCTTCTATCGTAAAAAATGATCCGGATTCATTCCTGTTTTTTTCCGTCATCGGTCCGGAATGTGTCCGCGCACTTCTGGCTCCAGCACCCGAATTTCCGTTTCTGGTACTCGTTACCCCAGTCATTGAGCGCCACAAGAACGGGAAGGACCGAGCGGCCGTCATCCGTAATGGCGTAATCGACCCGTGGGGGAACTTCGGGATAGATCGTCCGCACGATCATCCCGTCGGCCACAAGCTCTTTGAGCTGTTTTGCGAGCATCATCGGGGTGATCCCCGGGATCTTCTTCTGGAGGTGGGAAAACCTGACCGGTTCGTCTTTAATGAACCAGAGGATGATCGGTTTCCACTTTCCCCCGATAACAGAGAGCGAGACCTGGATCGGGCATTTCCTGGCCGGCGGTGGCTCTGGCATACCACAACTATCCTGCAGGATAGTATATACGATTGTGCAAACTGCTCATCTTTTGATACTATAAGGACCATGATCGGTAAAGGAAAACGCCCTCAAAACCTGTCACGGGCAGCATATGTGAAACCATCATGGAACGGACCTATCATGTGGGCAATGCCACCATCACGAAAATACCGGAACTGATCCTCGATGCAAACACGCCCGACTATCTCTATCCCGACTGGGATCCTTTGTTTCTTAGCGAACACGCTGACTGGCTGGTCCCGGAAAACATGGATCCGGTGCGGACGCACCTTATCCAGAGTATCCATTCCTGGCTGATCAGGACAAAAGAGCATACGATCCTTATCGACACCGCCGCGGGAAACGACAAGGAACGTGTCTGGTCCCCCCGGTTCCACCGGTTAAACACCCCCTTCCTTGAACGGCTCCGGGCCGCGGGCGTAACCCCGGAGATGGTGGACTACGTGATCCTGACCCATATCCACATCGACCATGTCGGGTGGAACACCCGCCGCCGGGGGGATGCGTGGATCCCCTCTTTCCCAAATGCTACCTATGTGTTCCCAAAGGCAGAGCTGGAGTGGAATTCCAACCCGGAGAACTATCCGGAAAATGCCCGTGTCAAGTTTGTCATCTACGAGGACAGCATCCTCCCGGTGGTTCAGGCGGGACAGGCAGAGCTCGTTGTTCCCGACGGGAGCGAGTTCCTCCCGGGAATTTCCTTCATACCCGTACCGGGACACACTCCCGGCCAGATGGCGGTTGTTTTTGAGTCCTGCAAAGAGGCGGCGCTCTTTGGGGGAGATATCATGCACCACCCGATCCAGGTATACCGGCCCGAATGGAACTCCGTATACTGCGAAGATGCAGAAAAGGCCCGCGCCTCCCGAAGACGGGCACTGGAATATCTCGCGGACCGGCATGCCCTGTACTGCAGTTCGCATTTTGCCGGAACCTCAGCAGGCTATGTCACGCGGAAAGGTGACGGTTTCCGCTGGGAATTCTGCTAAAACAGGATGGTGCCGGGAAAAAAGGGATGTCCCCCGGCCTACGGCAACCTTCGCCCGGCCTTTCTCTCTTCGTAGGAGATCTGCGTGCTCCGGCCGGGAGTGAGCTCGTCCTTGTCATCTTCGCTGCTCCGGAACCGTTCTTCGAGCGGGATATCGGCACTCCTTCCCCGGTTCAGTGTCCGGTCCTCGTCCCGCGAACTCTGGAACCGCTCGTCCAGGGGGATGTTTGCGCTCCTCCCCCGGGAGAGCGTCCGATCCTCCTCGCGCGAACTCCGGAACCGTTCATCGAGAGGGATGCTGGTGCTCCGTCCGGAGGACACGCCCTCCCTGCCGTTTGTCGCGCTCTGCCAGCGCTCCTCGAAGGGGATCCCGGCACCCCCGTCGCGCGAACCCGGTGGACCCCTCGGGACATCCCGCGGGGTATCTGCATCGGTAATGAAATCGATACCGGAATCGTCGTCCCGCGCCGGCCCCCTCCGGCCAACAACGCGGGCAGGTTCGGCATTACCGCTCCCCTCCGTATTCCGGGGACCGGTGTAGGCATACCGGTTGCCCCCGGAACCTGCCCGGATCTTTGCAACCTCTTCGTCAATCGCCTCGTCGATCTCGCGCTGGCTCTTCTCGGTAAAGGAAAGGAACTGTAAAAAGGAGTCCGGCGCCCGGAAAACTACAGGATCGATCCGGTCGAACACCAGCGTCCGCTCCACCTCGCCGTACCAGCCGCCGGTGCGGATGGTGATCGCACTCCCGCCCGGCTCGAAGACATAAACCCGTTCGATGCTCCCGTCGCGGCCAAATGATGTCACTGCCACGCCCGATCCTTCGAACGAGTAGGTCTTCCCGACCGCCCCGTAGTCTCCCCCTTCCCGCATCACGATCTGCTGCCCGCCGTTCTCGTACCGGTAGGTCCGCGGCGGGTTCCCGAACGAGAAGGTCTCTTCGAGCATCCCGTAATCGTCAAAGACGAACCGGCGCAGCACTTTCGCCGGCGCCTTGGGGTCGTTCTCCGTCATCATATTCTCGCCCGGTGAGAATTTGTACATCCTGCGGAGCCTGTCGTGGCTGTCGTAGACCTGGACCCCGCCCGGCCCGTACCGGTAGATCCGGGCCACCCGGTCGCGGTCTTTGCCGTCATACTCTGTAATGACCGATTCTGTCATAGGTGCACGTCCGGCCTGATATGGTATCGGTATTTTATTCTCGGGATAAAAGGGTTTGTCCCGGGCGGGAGTGAATTCAAAGGTACAAGGCTGACCTGCCGGTTCGCAACCTTCATTCACTCGCAAAGCATACGGGTATACTGTTATGGCAGACGAAATTCCGGCTCCGGCCACCGAACCCTCTCCGGCCCCGGCCGCGGAACCAGAAAAGGTTCCGGCACCGGACATGCCCGCAATCTCGCGGGGAAAGACCCTCTACCTTGCAAAGTGGTCGACCCGGTTCTGGGCATGGCTTATCGACATTATCCTGATTATCCTGTTCCTGAATATCGTCAGCGGCATCCTCGCACCTCTCAACTGGAAGATGCACGCCCTCTGGGATGTCTGGCACCTGGGAGTCTTCGATTACGGCATCGATATCCTGATCTTCCTGTTATACTGGACCATCTGTGAGAGCTACAAGGGCCAGTCCATCGGGAAGATGGTCTTAAACATCCGCGTTGTCAACCGCGACGGTTCGAAGATCCACTGGACCACGGCTGCGATCGAGAGCCTCGGGAAAGCGTTCATCCCGGTACTCGTCCTCGACTGCCTGATCGGGTGGCTCGCTATGCCCGGCACCAAGCTCAGGGTCTTCAACCGGATCTCGAACACGATCGTTGTCAAGACCGATTACAGCGAGCCTGACGGCATCGTATACGTCAAGGACAAGGAGTAAGGCTTCCGGCCACTCCCCAATCTCTTTTTTTTAGTGTCTGGTTCGTGAGGTTTATTGGCCTTCCCGCCCTACAGTGGCACAATGCTTCCTGAAACCGAACCGGTACATGACATCGAATCGATGTACCACAGGAAGAACGGGAAGGTCATGATCGAGATCAAGCTCAGCTCGATCCCCCAGCTCTTCAATTCATTTGACCCGTCCCCGTTCTACGAGAAGGAGATTGATACCTCGGCCGAGCAGTATATCGTCGATACGGTAAAGGATTTTCCGGCAAAGACACAGTTTGGTATTCTCATCTATCTCCCTGCCGGGAAGAGCGACTGTACCGAGGCACAGAAGATCATCCCGGCAATCCACACGCACTTCGCCTACCGGGCACTTGCAACCGACAGAAAGTTACGGGCCCGGTTCCGGTTCGGGCGATGGGCTCTGCTTGTCGGCCTGTCATTCATGGTGATCGCCATGATCGCCCGACAGTTCGCGGGAGCCCTCCACAATCAGTTTCTCGCCCAGCTGCTTTCCGACGCGCTCCTGATTATCGGGTGGGCTGCGATGTGGGAACCGATCACGGTACTCCTCTATCAGCTCTGGCCGATTGTTAAGGAAAAGAAGATCTACGAGAAGATCAGCCGGATGGAGATCGAAATCCTCCCGGTAAAAGAATAAATCCCCTTTTTTTAACCGGGCCTGCGCATCATGGGTGCTTGCGTCTGCCCCGACAAGCTTCCCGCCGGCAAAACAAAACCGGACCTGGGGGCTTTATGGCGCTGCTGGCCCGCCGTTTTCTCGTGGTATAAAAATCAAAAACGGGTGTTTTAGATCTGGTCGATCCGGCACTGCTGTCGGGCATCGAGCTCTTTCTGGCAGGCCTCGCAAAATCCCTTCTTCTTGCCGTCGAGTTCGTCGAGCGTGTCCGGGCAGAACATGATGCACTCGTGGTTTTTGCAGTGGGCAAGGCCCAGCAGGTGGCCGACCTCGTGGGCCCCCTCGGTCACCAGCCTGTCGAACAGGGCATCGTCGTTTGGGGGAAGCCCGTAGAACTCGTTTGCGAGCCGGGCCGTCGAGACTACTGCGGCCCCGGCCTGCTCCCGTGCAAGGCCGAAGAGGGAGGAATGGCCGGGGTTAAAAAGGTCCTGGCTGACCACGAGAAGGACCGGTTCGTCCATCCGGTGCTGGTGTTTGTAAGCGGCAA
The DNA here is from genome assembly GCF_002502735.1 of Methanoregula sp. UBA64. Lineage (NCBI taxonomy): Archaea > Methanobacteriati > Methanobacteriota > Methanomicrobia > Methanomicrobiales > Methanoregulaceae > Methanoregula > Methanoregula sp. UBA64. Next base: position 811,373 of record NZ_DAQC01000001.1, on the reverse strand, counting down.
GGTGATCGAGCTGCACCTGGGCGTCGATCTGTTTCCTCGCATTCACAAAGCCCATGATACGGACCGGGTTCTCCACGACAACCGCGGGAATCCCGGTTACCGACGCGATCATCCTCCCGACCGGCAGCTGCAGGCCTTCGGGAGCAAGCTGATCCCAAAAAATATGGAGCCGCATCGCTCTATACTATTGGATGGCCGGGTTTAAACATATTGAGCATTGCGTCGGTACCTACATTGCGGGACGGTATAAAAATCCCGTCGAGGCGGGGATCGGGAACAACCCGGATGCCGCACTGCGGATCCACAACGCCGGGATCCCGGTCCGGGCAGTCGATATCCACCCGTGTGCCCTGCCGGAAGGGATTTCATTTGCCCGGGACGATATCTTCTCGCCCGATCTCACCCGGTATGCCGGTGCCGATGTGATCTATGCGATACGGCCGGCAGAAGAGATGATCCCCCCGCTCATTGCGCTTGCAGAACAGATCGACTGCGACCTGGTGGTCTACCACCTCGGGTTCGAGGGGTATGGTAATGGGGGAGAGATCGTGGATTGCGGCGTGCCGCTCCATTATTACCGCAGGCGCACCTAAAACCCGTCAAAGAGCGTGGACTGGGTGGGCGGCTGCTTCTTTGGGGCGTTCTCCTCTTCCGTTTCGGGTGTGGGTATTGGTTCGGGAGCCGGTGGTTCCGGTTCTTTTACGGGAACCGGGGGAACTTCGGCGGCTGCCGGGGGATCGGCCTTCTCCGCGGGTTTTATTTTTTTTGCCTTCTTTTTTTGTTCGGCCTCACTATCCCGCTCTTTTTTTGCAAGACCCCGGATGATCTCCTGGGCCCGGGCCCGATCGTTTAAGAAGAAATTAAGCCCGTCTGCATCAAGCATGAGTTCCTGCGCATAGGTTCCCGGGTCGTGCTCCACGAGGAGCGAGACCGTTTCAAGATATTTCTCCCGGAGCGTGTCCTGCGGGAGCTGCATGGTTGAGGCAAGGCGCGAGAGCACGCTGTACCGGATCGCCTTCTGTCGCTTCGCCGTGGACATCTTCTGCCAGCGTTCGGGCGGCATGATCCGGGCATGGATGCCCCTGCCCCCGGCAGCATCGGCAACACCGAGGAGCATGAGGGCAGTTGCGTACCGCCAGAGCGTATGATACTGGCGCCGGTAGGTGTACCCGATGTACTCGTCGGCCCGTGAAAGCGAACGGTAGGCTTTTGCCACTGAAGGAGCGTCAGGAATGAAATGCACGTTTCCCTCCACCCACTGCTCGATATTCTCCGGCGTATCGTCCACATCATAGGAGAGCCGGAGGAGCTCTTCGTCGGAAGTCTTTGAAAAGATCGCGGAGACCAGGGTAAAGATCGATACCCGCTCGTCCTTTTGCGAGGTATGCACCTGTTCGTCGCCAAGGGAGTCCCGGCCGATGGCCGAGGCATAGAGCATGTTCACCGCAGCCCGGACGTCTCCTGCGGCGCTCTCGGCAATCCCGTGGATTGCCCCTTCGGAACAGGCAATCTTCTCCGCAGCGCAGATGTACTTGAGCCGGGGTGCTATCGACCGGGCGGGGATTGCCTTGAACTGGACCGGCTCGCAGCGGAGCCGGAGTTCGGCGGAGAGGCCGTACAGGTCGTTTGCGATAAGGATCATGGGCTGGCGGGCGTTTTTGATGCACTCGATGATCGCCTTCGCCCCGCCCCGGTCGGCAGTGCCCTGGAGGTTGTCCGCCTCGTCCATTACGATGAGTTTCCGCGAGGATCCGGTCAGGCTCGCGGTCGTACTCCCGGCGCCGGCAATCCGCTCGATCACGCCTGCCGTCCGCTGGTCGCTCGCATTGAGCTCGATCACTTCCCAGCCCATGTCCCGTGCGAGCGCATGGGCAGAGGTGGTCTTCCCGATCCCCGGCTTGCCGTAGAGAAGCAGGGGCTTTGACCGGAACGTCCAGGTCTTTGCCCATTCGGCCATCTGGCGGACCGCGGTTGAGTTGCCGACGATATCCGCGAGATGTTCGGGACGGTACTTCTCTGCCCATTCCATGCATGAGAGGTCGACCTTGCATCAAATAAATTATCTCTGATGAGCCCACACATAGCGTACAAGAATTTGTTTTTTCATATATACCGGGTGACTACGGTGGTTTCAGACTGTTCCACGACAAAGATCGCGCAGGTGGTCAGGGAGTACGAGGGGGTAAAGAGGAAACATGCCATCGGCGAGATGGTAAAGGCGTTAAAGATCGATGCGCCGCATGTTGTCGCCTCGTTTGGCGAGGATGCAGCGGTCATCGAGCATAACGGGGAAGCGCTCCTCCTTGCAGCAGACGGCATCTGGAGCCGGCTCATGGAGGCCGACCCGTACTGGGCCGGCTACTGCTCGGTACTCGTGAATGTCCACGACATTGCCGCCATGGGCGGGAAACCGATTGCCATGGTGGACATCTTCTCGATGCCAAAGAACACCCACACCCACGAGCAGGTGGTAAAAGGCATGCACGATGCCTCCGCCCAGTTCGGCGTACCGATTGTGGGAGGACACCTCCACCCCGACGCACCCTACAGCGTGATCGATGTCGCGATTCTCGGCTCGGCAAAGCTCGACGGGATTATCTACTCGAACAAGGCAGAGGAGGGAGACCGGATTATTGCCACGTTCGATCTTGCCGGCAGGGTCCACCCGTCGTGCTCCTTAAACTGGGACTCGGTCACCATGAAGTCCGCCGCCCATGTACGGGCACAGATTGCACTCCTTGAGGAGATCGGACGCGACCACCTGGTTACCTCGGGAAAAGATATCAGCAACCCGGGTCTTATCGGGACGATCGGGATGCTGCTGGAAGTGAGCGGGAAAGGCGCGGAACTCGACCTCGGCAAGGTGCCAAAGCCGGACCTTGCGGCAAACCATATGACATTCGAGCAGTGGGTGAAGATGTACCCCGGCATGGGTTTTGTGCTGACCGCAAAACAGGAACACGTGGACGAACTCATCCGGCGCTTTGCGGCCGTCGGTATGACCGCACGGGAGATCGGCACGGTCGATGCCACGCGCCGGCTCCGTATCAAATACGACGGGAACGAGGCAGAGGTCTTCGATTTTATTGCAAACGGGATCACCTGCCTTGCACGCGATGAGGCATGATGGTAACGATAGGGATCGGAGCAGCAGAGGACGCAGATCGGGTGATCGCGAGTGCCTGCCGGGTCAATCTGCCCTGTGACATTGCCTGCTATTGCCGGCCCGGGACGGTACGGGTACCGCCCGGTCACCCCGGGGTTACCCTCCGCGAGAGTCCCGCGCCGGAAAAAGCGCTCGTTTCCGATCTCATGGACGGCAGCATTGGCGCCGCGATCCGGGGAACGCTCCCCGCAAACGCGACCCTTGCGGCATTAAAACGCAGCGCCGGGGTCGACCACCTCGAACGCATTGCCCTTCTGGAGACTGCGGGGGGAAAAAAGTTCCTCTTTGCCCCGGTTGGGATCGACGAGGGATGGACCGTGGCTGACAAACTCGACCTTATCGCAAAAGGCCGGGCGATTGCAAAGAAATTCGGCCTTCCGGACAAGGTGGGGATACTCTCGGGCGGACGGCTGGGCGATATCGGGCGCCACCCGGTTGTGGACCGGAGCATGGCAGACGCAGAACTTGTCTCAAAACTGGGAAATGCCGTGCACTGCGAGATCCTGATCGAAGATGCGGTACAGAGCTGCGGGCTTATCATCGCACCCGACGGGATCTCCGGGAACCTGGTCTTCCGGACGCTCGCCTTTCTGGGAGCCGGGCACGGACATGGGGCGCCGGTCGTAAATATCGATAGAATATTTGTGGATACCTCGCGCGCCCAACCGGATTACGCCAATGCGCTATTGCTCGCAGCAGCATTGTTGGAATAAATTTTCGCCCGTTTACGGGCCTCTTTTTTCAGAACAACCTGATATAACGGGTTAAAAAATATTCTGCGCAATTCCAAAGCGCGTTTTCCCTATACGCTTCTGCATGGCTTCCAAAATCGTTTTGGTGCGCAATATGCGGTATTTTCACAGAAAGTTTTTATAGGTGACAGGAGACTTTCTTTTTGAGGTATGTAAAATGGCAGATTTACCAATCGCCGCTGTTGTACGGATTGCAAAGAAGAACGGAGCCGAAAGAGTAGGAAGCGATGCAGCCGAGGCACTTGTGATCAAGGCAGAGAAGTACATTGCCCAGCTCACCAAGGAAGCCAACAAGCTCGCAGAGCACGCAGGCAGGAAGACCATCAAGAAGGAAGACGTGGACCTTGCGTCCAAGTCCAACTAAATCCTCTTTTTCTTCTCTTACGGATATTCCGGGATCAATGCCCGTCTCCGTTTGCAGGAGATTATCTAAAAACAAAAAAACGTGATGAAAAAGGGAAAGTAAAACCGGGGAACGTCAATCGATCCCGCGCCCGGTCACAAATTCGCTGCTGCTATTCTCTTTTGCAGCATGCTCAGACAGGATTCTCGAGATCTCGTCGTACACTTTTCCCTTGTCCTTTGCCCCGGTAAAGAGGATCCGGGAGCCGTCCGTTTCATCCTTGAGATACGCTGCTTCGTCGTACACGATCACCATGATCTCGTTCTCCGGCCCGATGCAGTGCTCCTCGTACTCCCCTTTCATGTACCGTTCGCGCTGCTCCTTTGTCGGCGCCGCATATTTACTGTCGTACCGGAAGACACCCGTATCAATCACCTGGAAACCGTCAAAAATAGAACGGCGGGCCTAAAACGTCCCCTTTGTGCTCGGGACGCCCTTTGACCTGCCGGATTTTCTTAAGGCATTACCGAGCGCAATCCCGAACGCCTTGAAGGCCGCCTCGCACTGGTGGTGGTCGTTCTTCCCGGCAAACGTGATATGCGCCGTGATCCCGGCGTGCATGCAGAGGGAGTAGAAGAAATGCTCGAAAAGATCGGAGGGGATATTCCCGAGCGTCTTATTCCCGAACGTCCCGGTATAGACGAGATACCCCCGGCCGCCGCAGTCGAGGGCCGCCTGCGCAAGAGACTCGTCCATGGGGATGATGGCGTGGCCAAAGCGCGTGATACCCTTCCCGTCGCCGATTGCCTTTTTGACCGCCTCGCCAATCACGATCCCCACGTCCTCGATCGTATGGTGGCAGTCCACGGAAAGGTCGCCCTTTGCCGTGCAGGAAAGATCAAAGCCGCCGTGTTTTGCCATGCCGGTGAGCATGTGGTCGAAGAACGGGATGCCGGTCTCGACCGAGACCTTCCCGGTCCCGTCTGGGTTAAAGGTGAGGGTGATCGCGGTCTCTTTTGTCTCCCGCGAAATGGTAACTTTTCTCATCGAGATTCCTCTAGTGCCTCTGAAAGGTTAATCTTTCCGCTGTACAGCGCCGATCCGAGCACCGCCCCGTACGCCCCTGCATCCCTCAGGGCTGCTACGTCCGTTCGGGCCGAGACCCCGCCGGCAACCACCACCGGGATTTTAACACTCCCGATGAGTTTTTTTACCGGGCCGGCGGCAATTCCGTTCTGGAGCCCTTCGACATCCACGTTCGTATAGAGAAGGTACCCGGCGCCGAGGGTCTCGAACCTCTGCGCCCAGCCGATATAATCGCCGGCAGCCTCCTGCCAGCCGTGAATCGCCACCTGCCCCCCCTTAGCATCGACGCCGGCCATCACCCGGTCGCTCCCGAACTCATGCGAAAGCGTCTGGATGCTCTCCGGCTCTTTTACCGCAAAGGTGGAGAGGATAATGCGGGAGACGCCGGTATCGAGCCAGCGGCGGGCATCGCCGACCGAGCGGATGCCGCCGCCAAGCTCGATCTCGACACCGGTCTCTTTAACGAGGGACCGGATCAGTTCGGCATTTTTCGCAGATTCCCCGAATGCCCCGTCGAGATTGACCACATGGAGCGCTTCGGCACCGGCGTCGAGCCAGCGCCGTGCGCAGGAGAGCGGGTCGCCGTACGCGGTCGCGGTCTCGCGCTTCCCCTGCACGAGCTGGACGCACCGTCCGCCAAGGATGTCCACGGCAGGAAAGATTCTCATGGCTCTAGCGGATCATCCGTTCGATCGACATCACGAGGATATCGCGGGCACCGGCACGCTTCAACGCATTGATCAGCGTGTAGACGCGTTCCTCGTTGACCACTGCGTGGACCGCCACCATGTCCTCGGTGGATGCAACGTCCATCACGGTCGGACCCGAAAGGCCGGGCAGGACGCTTTTCACCTTCTCAAGTGCCGCCCGTTTGACGTTCATCATCAGGTAGCACTGGCCGCGGGCCCGGATCACGCTCTCGAGGGCCAGGTGGATCTCGTCGATCTTGTCGCGCTTTGCTGCAAGCGCCCTGCGGTTTGCAATCAGGTGGGTCGAGGTGACAAGAACTTCGTCAATAACCCGGAGCCGGTTGGTCTTTAAGGTGTTTCCCGAGCTCGAAAGATCGACAATGGCATCGGCAATCCCGAGATGGGGCGTGGCCTCGCAGGCCCCGCCCACAATGACGATGGTCACCGGCACGTGGCGCTCTGCAAAGTATTTTTTCGTGATGGTGGGAAACTCTGTAGCGATCTTTGCGCCTTTGAGCTGCTTGATGCTCGTTACGGGAGAGTCCTCGCGAACCGCGAGAACGAGCTTTGCCTTTCCGAACTGGAGGTCGAGAAGCTCTTCGACATCGGACTCCCGCTCGCAGACCATATCGTGGCCGGTGATCCCGAGATCTGCTGCTCCCGTTGCCACGTACTCGGGGATATCGATGGGCCGGGCAAAGAGGATCTCTACGTGGGGGTCGAGCGTCCGGGCAATGAGCTTGCGCTCAGCGGTGTCCTGCAGGTGGAGACCGCTTTTTTCCATGAGGTCGGTGATCGGCGCTGCAATCCTGCCTTTATTGGGGATCGCAAGCCGGATCACGCCGGAAAAAGAAGCGGGGTCTCCTGCCGGTGCAGGAGTATTCTTCCTGGTGCCTTTTTTGGGGTTAGAAGGTCTTGAGTTCGCCACGGATTACCTTCTCCGTGATGCTTGTTACATTTGCAAGGTTTTTGTCAACGATCTCGAGGACTTCTCCGTTGATCTCCTTTAAGGTGGTGCCTTTCTTCGGGAGCACCTGGATGCTTGCCATGAGCGGCTGGTCGATCGGCTTACCTATCTGGGAGAGGAGCCGGACGTACATCTCTTCGACACCGGAGACTTCTTTGACCGTTTCCTGGGCTATCTGGGTGGAGAGGAGGTTGTAGATCTTACCGATGTGGTTGATCGGATTCTTGCCGCTTGTGGCTTCCATACTCATCGGGCGGTTGGGGGTGATGAGCCCGTTGCAGCGGTTGCCCCGGCCTACAGAACCGTCGTCGCCCATCTCGGCCGAGGTGCCGGTGACCGTCAGGAAAACACTCTTGTTCTTGATATCGTCGGCGGTGTTGACTTCGACGATAACCTTGCGCGAGGTGCTCTTCTTTGCGACTTTGGTGATCTCCTCGTTTAAGAGGACCATGTATTCCTGGTATTCCTTGATGTCCGCACAGTACTTGTCGACAATGGCACAGGCTACGGTGAGCGTGATGGTGTTGCCGTTCCGCAGGCCCATGATCTTGATGTCCTGGCCGATTGCCGGGTATTTCTTACGGAGTTTGGTATCGATATAGCCGGCGCTGTTCCGGATAATGGTCTCCACATCGGAGAACGGGGCATGGCCGACCCCGAACGAGGTATCGTTTGCCCGCGGAACCTTGCCGGTCTTGGGCTTGAAGACATCCCGAAGATCGGTGGAACCTGTTCCGAGCCTGCTGTCGATGATGACATCGCGCTGGAGGTTGAGCTCGGGCAGGATCGAGTGGAGGTACTCGTGTGCTGCCTCAACGGCAACTGCATCGGTGGGGAGGGTGACGCCGTCAAACTGCTTGGTGGCCCGGCCGTCAAGGAGAATGTAGATAGGCCGGATCATCTTGCCGCCGCCGAACTTCGGGCAGGACTCGCCCGCAACGACCTCGCCCTGGTCGGTGTTGTGGTGGAGGACGACACCGAAGTGATCGAGATAGGTCTTGCAGAGGGCCCGGGAGATAGACTCCGCGATACCGTCAGCAATGCTGTCGGGGTGCCCAAGGCATTTGCGTTCGACAAGTTCGATCTGCTGCTTTTCCAACGGGATCTGGTTTAATGCTTCGATCTGGATATTTCGCTTCATTTACTATTTCCTCGGGTTTACTCCGTAATCGTACTATTAAAAGAGACGGTGATTCATATAACCATTTCTTCTTAGGCAAGAGATGCGGAAGAAATATTCCCGGGAGTAATAAAAAACCCTTAAGGGGATGGGCTCTAACGCCGGAGGAACTTCTGGAGGATCGTCATATCGCTCCCCTTAGGGGTCCGCTTTACCGGGGGCCTGCGGGGCGGTTCCACATCCTCGTCATCTTCGTGGACTTCCTCGATACGCGGGAGCTTTTTCAGGTGCGGCGCAGTCGTTGCCGCAGCGGCAGGAGCCGGCCGGGGAAGGGTTTTGGCGTGCCGGGCTGCCGTTGTTTCGGCCTTTGCACGCCCCAGTTTCGTCCCGCATCCCGGGCAGAAATTTGCCTCTGCCGGGAGTTTCTTCCCGCAGTTATAACAGAACTGCGGGTTCTCGGCAGATTCCTCCGGCGGCATAACCTGCCGGCGGATGGTTGGCATCTCGACCGGTGGTATCTCGGCGAGAGGCTCCGGTTCAGGAATGGGGCGGCGGATTGGCTCGACAGAGGTGCTCCGGATTGGGCGGATGGTGGTCTGCCGCATTGGCTGGACCGGGTTATTCATGGCCGAACGGACTGCGGTATGTACCTCCGGTTTTTTTATGAGCAGGGTATCGGATCGTACCGGGTGCTGCTGCTGTTCGCCAACTGTCCGCACCTGCACCTTCCGGTGCTGGGGCACAACTTCTGGTTCTTCGGGCTCCCGGACAATCGGCATCAGGCGCTTTACCGGGGGCTGGCGCTCATGCTCCTTGAGGGGCTTGTGGGTCGGGCGGAGTTCCTCGTGGCGTACTGCCGGCTTTGCCGGGCGGACCGGCGGCAAATCTTCCGGTTCCTCTTCCTGCTCCTCTTCAACAAGAGGTTCTTCGGCAGGCTCTTCCCTTGCGGGTGGCGGGGTTGCCCGGCGCGGTTTCTTGCCTCTGGTCTCCTCGTGCAGGAGCGCAACCCAGTCCTCGACCTCTGCCGACCGGTCGGTACCGTCCTGGGTAAAGACCAGTTTCATGGTCTTGATATCCTCGTCATCGGCCGATTTCACGGAAAGGACAAGCACCGGGTCGGAATTTTCGGAATACTCAATGGTGCTGTCGGCAATGGTGGGGCGGGGAACGTCTTTTGCGGTGACCCGGATCTTCTTTTCCTGGGAGTCGATCAAAAAGATCCGCTGGTTCGTGAGATAGGCATGAAAAGCGAACTTTTTTACCGAGACGTTTAATGAACCAATCAGGATCTGCTCCCCGGACTGGAGCACACGCGAGAGTCCGCCATCTTCCTCTTCCTCGCCATCCGGTTCACCGGCGGGTTTTTCCTGTTCCCGCTTTGGCGCCTGCTTTTGGGGGATATTGCGCTGCGGGGCCTGGGCCGGCCGGCCGGCTGCCGACCGCGCCGGGGTGCCTGTCGGGATCTCGCCCCCGCAGTATCCGCAGACCTCGACATTATCCCGGATATTCATCCCGCAGTGCGGACACTTTTTCATCAGATCTTCTCCCTTACCCGCTACCCAGAGTAGATAAGTATAATGTTTTCTTATGATATGAAAAATGCTCTGTTACCTGTTTTTGTTAATTACGGGACAACCGATGTCTCCCGTGGTTTAGGATCGGCAGAAAGGTACCGCGCAGTCAGGGCGGCAACCATCGCATCGATCCCGGTATCATTGGAAACCGCGTGGATATAGATGACCGGGGCGGGCCGGCATGTAGTGACAATGCTGTTTATCCGGCATGCAGTTTCATCGCCGTCACGGTAACAGGCATCCGACATGAGGGCGCCGAATCGCCGCTCGATCAGTTCGGAAAAACCGGTATGGCAGCCTTCGATATGGCAGATCCTGCCTTTTGCATAGATCATCAGGATTCCCTGTGCATGCCCGGTCTCCTCGTCCTGCAGGCAGAACGAGGAAAAATCCTCTTCGCCATAGGCATTCAGGAAACGCCGGTACACCATGTTGCTCCGCAGCCGGAAGTCTGCCATGACCTGGCCGAGCCGGCTGTCCTGGTATTTTGAGAGATCCTGCCCGCATTCCTGAACAAGGGAGGAAAACGCCGGCTGCCCAAGTGCTTCTTTTACGGTCCGTTTCGACTGGGTAAAGAGATCATGGCGCAGGCCTTTGAGGAACTGCAGTGCAACGGGCCGGAAGTACAGGGTCTTTGTCTCCCCGGGAACGGCAAGCGTCCCGTCGCGGAGCGCAGAAAACGATGCCGGGATACCTTCTATCTCACGGGCCGGGCGTGCCGGCCGATGCACCGGGGCCGTAACGGGCGGAGCCTCGGGCCTGGGCGCTTTAAGCCGGTACCCGGTGACCCGCACACGGGAAGACGAGGCGGGTTTTCCCTCCTGTTCCATGCGTGCAAGTGCCGCCCAGTCGTCCGCCGATTTTGCAGAATTCAGGTGCTGGCGCCAGCGGGGATCGGAGATATGGGCGATCGAGACAAGCCGGAACCGGTCTTTCTCCGGCACAAACTTGGCGCCGCAGTGGGAACAGTCAAGATAATAGTCTGTCGGGGGGATCCCAAAGAGCCGTTTCCCGGTAACCCGGTTGAGGATGCCGGTCCGGCAGACCGGGCACCGGGCAAGCCATGCATCTCCCGCACCGCCGGAGGTTCCCGGGCTTACGGCAGATCCCACGTCCCCCGATCCGATATGCCAGGTCCATGCGGAGATCAGCCGGATCCCCCGCATCTGGGTGCGGGTTTTTGTATCGATCATTTCTGCCGGTTCGGTAAGGCCGGCGGTGGAAAGGACATCGGCGATCGCGGCAGCTACTGCGCTCTGGTTCCCGCCGAGTCTTCCCGAGAGGCACTCGCCAAGCCCCGGTACTGTGCGGTCCCCTTTTTCCAGGGTCTTAAGGGGAAGTGTCCGGAGAACCTCGGCGTTGAGGCACTCCATGGCAACCGCGACCAGCTCCGGGGTTATCTCCACCCCCTCGCGGGGGAACGGGAGCCGGGCTACCCGACGGTTGATAGTCTCGCAGGCAAGTGCATGGATATTTTTTGGTATCGGAAGGAACTGGGGGGCCGCCATGGGTATTTTCGCCCTTACCTGTTGGCGGGAATCGCGGATAAACACTTGCAGACTGTACCGCGATCCATCCGCCGGGTTTTTTACGGTCAGCATGAGAATGCAGGATCATGGAGCGTTGCGGGCTGGATTCTTTTTGTGCAGCGCTGCTCTCCCTTTCCTGAGGTGACCGGAGGGCTGTCGATACTGCCCGGGGCCGTCCGGGAGTAACCGCATATACAGTCCGCTCGTTTGACGGCGACGCGCTCCAGTTCACCCTCCCTCTTCTTATCCGCCGCAGACTTAATGAGGAGATCCCGGAATGCGCGGCAGGAGGATTCACCAGAAAAAGACAATCCTCAAATATCATTACAGGAAAATTCGGGTACCATGAAGGTCGTACTAGCAGTCGCTCCCGAGAAGTTCCGGGACGAAGAACTGGCAGAACCGGTGGCGGCGCTCAAACAGGCGCAGATCCCTTTTGATATTGCATCGACACGTTCGGGCACCTGTACCGGGATGCTCGGCGCGAAGGTGACCGCCACTATGTCTTTTGATGAGATCGACCCCAAAAACTACGAGGCCCTTATTATTATCGGCGGAAACGGAAGCCAGATCCATCTCTGGGACGACGATCTCCTGGTTCGCCTTGCGGGTTTCTTTTATGAGACCGACAAGGTCGTTGCTGCGATCTGCCTTGCGCCGGTCGTGCTCGCCCACGCTGGTATCCTCAAAGGAAAGAAGGCAACGGTATACAACAGCCAGACTGCCGTCTTTGAGATGAAGAAAGGACGGGCTGTCGTTGTCGATGAACCGGTGGTAAAAGACGGACGGATCATTACGGCAAACGGCCCGCAGGCAGCAAAGGCATTTGCTGCTGCCGTGGTAAAGGAAGTCACCTCGGACCCCTGGGGAACACCCTCGGGCAAGGGATTCCAGTACTGATCCTCTCTCTCTTTTTCTGACCGGCAAAGCCGGTACCGGATAAAAATGGAGCCTTCGGGCTGCCCCACCACAATCGGGAGTACTTCTGTTTCTGGTGCGTCGGTTATGTTACAAGTTCGCGGATCTGCCTGATTATTGCGGCAAACTCGGTATCGTCCGGCATTCCCTTTGCAAACTCCACATCGCTTGTCCGTTCGAGGATCGTACCGATAACCTCGGCACCGGGCCGGCGGGAAGCAGCGAGAACGGATACGAGCTCGGCATTGGTGAGTTCGCGCCGGTCGCCATGGTAGTACGAGAGGAAGACCCGGGCTGCCCGTCCGGCAAGGCCGTATGCGTCGCGGAACTCGTGGCGGCCGTAGGCTGCCTCAGCTTCTGCAAGCAGGCGCAGGGCCTCTTTGCGGTAATCGAGCGGGACCGGCGTAGGGCGCAGAGGGGAAACGACTGCCGGAAGGACCGGTTTTCTGGCTTTCAGGCGCCGCCAGATCAACCACGCACAGACCGCTGCAATGACAAGGACCACGGCAATGATCGCGATGAGCAGATAATCCGGGCCTTTTTCATTGAGGCCGAGCGAGACCTGCGTTACGTTCCCGTTCTCTACGGTTGCATTGACAAATCCCGGTGTCCCTTTGTCCGTGAGGTAGGTCACGTTGACCATTGCCCCGGTGAGGGTCACGTTCGTGAGCGTGGTATTCCGGGTATAGCCCTTGTCGGAGAGCGTCCGGACAAACGACTGGTACGTGGTGTTTGCTGCAAGCGGAGAGGTCACGTTGAGGGTAGTCGCCGACTGTTCGAGAACCGAGGGTACGACGCCCTGTGTCATGGCACCGTTCAGGGTAACCTGCTCTCCTGCTGCATTCTGGTATGTCATGGCAAAGGAGCCGTCGGAACCCGATGTCGGGGTCGTGTCAACGGACGCCCGGGAATAGCCATCAGCCGCAAGGGTCTCGTTTACCTGTCGGACAAGCGGGTCGGCATCGAGGGCCTGGGCAAATGCCTTCTTTGCCTGTTCCTTCTCTGCCGCCTCGCGCTGGAGCTGCTCTTTTAAGGCCGACGTATCCTGCGACATCTGGTTGTTCTGGAGTGCCGAGGAAGACGATTGAGATGCATCGCGGCCTGCCTGCTGCTGGACCGATACCGACTGCTGCATGACCTGGACCGAGCTGGACCCGAAGGCCGAGGTTGCAGCGCCGCTCGTGCTCGTCTGCTTTCCACCCTGCGACTGCGTGTACTGCGCGGGGTCCTGCACGAAGTGGACCGTGATGGTCGGGAGCGTTACCTGGGTTGCCGAGGGGTCCGTGTACTGGAAGGCGACCTGGATCTGGATCGACTCCGGGACATTCGAGGTCCCGGCGCTGATGTTGATATACGAGCTGCCCGAGGGAACCGTGGTGGTATAGACCCGGTTCTTGGTGCTCGTTAAGGTAGAACCGGTGTTCTGGAGCTGTTCTACGGTCGTGAACTGGAGCGTCCCGTCGATATCGTGATCGTAGGTGTTGGTGACCGGAAGCGCGATCGCTGCGGTATCCCCGAGGGCGAAGTAGTAATCGGTCTTGTCGGATGTGATCGTGATTCCGGCTGCAAGAGCGGCCGGGACCACGAGCAGGGCACAGAGGAGCAGGAAGAGTCCTGCATGCCACGCCTTCATTGGATGATCCGCCCCCTGCCATACCGGAGCCAGAATTCGATGATGAGGAGGAGAAGGGCAGCGGCAAAGAACCAGTCCCTGATACTCGTATCCTCTTTTTCGTGCACGATGCTGGAGCTTAATCCCGAATACACGGTCTTGAGCGTCCGCTCATCGACCGACTTGAAGTACTTCCCGCCGGTCTGGTCGGCAATCGACTGGAGCGTCTTTTCGTCGAGCTGGGCATACTGGGGGTTGCCCATCCAGTCATAGCCGAGCACGGTCGGGGTCGTTGTCCCGAGGCCAACGGTAAAGACCGGGATGCCGGCGGTTTTTGCAAGCGCAACTGCTTCGTCCGGGGAGATGACTCCGGCATTATTGACGCCATCCGAGAGGAGGATGATCACGCTTTTCTTGTTTGGCACCGACTGGGCCATATCTACCCCGAGCGCAAGGCCGTCGCCGATCGCGGTCTCCCCGCTGCTCGGCTCGATCGCCCCAATCTTCTCTTTTACCCGATCCTTGTCCTGGCTGAGGTACGCAGCCGTGGTTGCACCGGACTGGAAGGTTACGACCCCAACGGAATCCTTCGGGTCGAGACTTGAAACGAGCTGTTCGGCAGCGGTCTTTGCCGCCTCGATACGCGTGGGCTGGTAATCGTTTGCCTGCATGCTCCCCGAAATATCGAGGACGAGGATGACGTTGGTCCCTTCTTTGGTCTGTTCGAGTGGGATGTGGGGGTCGGCCAGGCCGATGACCAGAAGACCGATGACCGCGAGCGCTACGATAAAGAGGATATGGGCTCTTTTTGATTTCCGTGCATCGCCGAGCGCGGATTTCACGAACGCTATCCGGGAGAAAGCGATGGCTTCCTGCTTCTTTTTCCGGGTGATGTACCAGTAGACGCCGGCAAGCACCGGAATGAGGAGGAGGGCAAACAGCCAGGCCGGCTCATAAAACCCGGACATAGCCCGCCCTCCTCTTTGCCACCCCGCCAAAGAACCGTTTTAACGGGATGTCGTAGGGTTCGTCAGTCAAAAGCGCCGTCTCCGGGATCCGGTTCTTTGCAAAGTCCGCGTGCAGGCGCCGGTCTGCTTCCGTAACGAGCTCGCTGTAGCGCTCGCGGAAGACCGGGTCCGAAGTATCGACAAGGACCTGCTCACCGGTCTCGGGGTCTTCGAGTTCTATTAAGCCCACATCGGGCAGGTCGAGTTCCCGCGGGTCGGCGACCCGGATCGCAAGCACCTCGTGGCGGCGCCGGAGGATCCGGAGCGGCAGGAAAAAGTCCGGGGACGCAAAGTCCGAGAGGATGACAATCGAACACCGGCGCGAGAGGGCACCGGCAAGGAACCGGGCCGCGGCGGCCAGATCGGTCTTTTGCGACGCTGCCGCATGGTCGATCATCACGTTGAAGAGGTTTGCCAGGTGTTTTCTCCCGCGTTTGGCCGGGATGAACTTCTCCACCCGGTCCGAGAAGAGCACGAGGCCGATCCGGTCGTTGTTTTTTACCGCCGCAAACGCAAGGCTCGCTGTTACTTCGAGGATCTTTCTCTGTTTTGTTGTCTCGGAGCCAAATCCCGAGGACCCGGAGATGTCCACGACAAAGTAGAACGTCTGGTCCCGCTCCTCGGTGAACTCCTTGATGAACGGGCGGCTGTAGCGTGCCGTCACCTTCCAGTCGATGGAGCGCACATCGTCCCCGGGCACGTACTCGCGGATCTCGGAGAACTCGATGCCCTGCCCCTTAAAGACCGAGTGGTGCGGACCGGACTGGAGCCCTTCGACAAGGATGCCGGTTGCAAGATCGATCTTTTTGAGCTGGCGGATCAGTTCGGCGCGGTCGTCCATCCCGCATCCCCCATAAAGGAACCTCTTGTTTCGGGTAGGAAAAATGCCCTGCTCAGCATCGGCACTGCACGGGTCATGGCGATCACGGCACCTTAACGATACCAAGGATGCGTTCGATGATCCGGTCGGTAGTGATCCCGTCCGCCTCCCCTTCGTAAGTAAGGAGGATGCGGTGTCTCAGCACATCGTGGGCAACGGCCTTGATGTCCTCGGGAATTACATAGCCGCGGCCGGCGAGGAGTGCATGAGCCTTGCCGCCGAGCACTAAAAAGATCGTGGCACGGGGCGATGCACCGAGCGCGATGTACTTTGCCTCTTCGATCCCGTAGGTATCCGGGTGCCGGGTCGCGTCCACGAGCTCGCAGGCATACTTCTTGATCGCAGCGTCCGCGTACACCTTCTGGGTGAAGGCCTGGATCTCGAGGATTTTTTCTTTTGTCACGACCTTTCGTGGGGTGATCGTCGTCCCTTCCGTGAACCGGTCGAGAACGGTAACCTCGTCGTTCTTCTCCGGGTAGGTCATGAGCACCTTGAACATGAACCGGTCAACCTGCGCCTCGGGCAAGGGGTACGTGCCTTCGGACTCGATCGGGTTCTCGGTAGCGAGGACAAAGAACGGTTTGGGGAGCGGGTGGGTCTCTCCCTGGATTGTCACCTGGCGCTCCTGCATGGCTTCGAGAAGGGCGGACTGCACCTTGGGCGGCGCCCGGTTGATCTCGTCCGCGAGCACGAAGTGGGCAAAGACCGGGCCCCTGATCGTAGAGAACGTGGAGTCTTTCTGGTTGTAGATCTTCGTGCCCATGATATCGGCAGGCAGCAGATCGGGCGTGAACTGGATCCGCACGAAGCTGCAGTCAATGCACTGCGATAGGGTCTTGATGGTGAGCGTTTTTGCAATGCCCGGCACCCCTTCGAGGAGTACGTGACCGTCGGCACAGAGACCGATCAAAAGCCGGTCGATCACATCGCGCTGGCCGACAATGACGGTCTTCATCTCACTGCGGAGCTGGTCCAATACCTCAGCATAACCCTTTGCCTGACTAGTCAGGCTGCTTATTTCGGCATTCATTTAATATACCTCGCGGCGGGATGAAGGACTGGTGAAATTGTCCTGCCGCACTGCTTTTTTTAGAATAGGATCGGGGTGTTTGTCACGGCTGCATTTGTGCCGGGGGACGTACGGAGATCTCTTATCCCGTTCCGCTGCCCCTTCCATTCCGGTTATCCGCCTTTTGTATGATCCCGGGATATCTGGAGGATGGTTTAAATGCTTTCCTTGGGGCAGCTGGTGCAGGATAAATGCTTTCCGGGACAATGCGTGCAGGAGCGCAAATATCCTGCCATACTTATCCCTGTGCCCGAATTGACGGACGGTACACCTGCCCGCCGGGCCGGGTTGCTCCCGAGGGAGAATCCCGCACATCAGGCAGCGGAAAACGAGAGTGGGATACCCCTGGATACAGCAGGAGCCCGGCCCGTTCGTAAACCACGGGCAACCTGCAGGTACGGAACGGTGCCGGTTCCTGTGTAGGGGGATTTGATCGGTTTTCCCGTGGTGCAAATATCCTGCCGAACCCGACAGATCGTGCACAGGAACACTCCTCTTAGTCCACAATACTGGTGCACAAACACATCAAAACGCTCATTAAGTGCACCACCAAACAGTAAAGGCATGGTGCGGTACTCGGTATCCATGGACGATACCCTGACAGAGAAGATCGACAGGGCATGCGAACAAAAAAAGATCTCCCGGTCCGACTGGATCGCGGAGGCATGCACCAGCCAGCTCAGCAGCGGCGGTGCAGCAACCCTTGCCTGTATGGGACAGACGGATGGCAAGCCGGAACCCAATATGACCGATTACGATGAGACCTACCGGGACTTCCATATCGATGTTCCCGAGTACTTCAATTTCGGTTTCGACGTGATCGATGCCTGGGCCAAGAAGGACCGGAACAAGCTTGCCATGATCTGGACCAACCAGAAAGGCGAAGAGAAGAAGTTCACATTCTGGGACCTGATGCGGAGCTCAAACCAGGTCGTGAACATGCTCATCAAGTACGGCGTCAACAAAGGCGACCGGGTCATGATCATGCTCCCGAGAGTCCCCGAGTGGTGGATCGCTACGATTGCGCTCATCAAACGTGGTGCAGTCTACTGCCCGGCGCCGACCATGCTGACCGAGCACGACTTAAAGTACCGGATCAATGCCGCAGAGATCAAGATGGTGATCACCTCTCTTGACCAGGCCGACAAGATCGATGCCATTGCAAAGGACTGCCCGTCCCTGACCTGCCGGTTCTTAATCGACGGGAAACGCGAGCACTGGATCAGTTACCCGGTCGAGCTCGACTACCCGGCGCCGGTCTCGGCAAAACTGGTTAACCTCCCCGGCATGAAAAAGACCAAGGCGACGGACCCGATGGTGATCTTCTTTACTTCGGGCACCACGGGCGAGGCAAAGATGGTGCTCCACTCCCAGAGCTATGCGCTCGGCCACATCGTGACCTCAAGGTTCTGGCACGATGTCCACCCTACCGATCTCCACTTCACTTTCTCAGACACCGGCTGGGCAAAGAGCGCATGGGGCAAACTCTACGGTCCGTGGCTCCAGGGTGCCGCGATCTTCGTGTACGATATCCGTGGCAGGTTCAATGCAACCGAACTTCTCCCGCTCATCGAGCGGTACGGTATATCCACGTTTTGCTGCCCGCCCACGATCTACCGGATGCTGATCCTCGCCGATCTCGACAAGTTCGATTTTACCGAGCTCCGGCACTGCGTGAGCGCCGGCGAACCGATCAATCCCGAGGTCATCAAGGCCTGGAAGGATGCAACGGGCCTGACCATCTACGAAGGATACGGGCAGACCGAGATGGTGCTCTCGATCGGGACGTTCCCCTGCATGAAACCCAAGTTCGGGTCGATGGGCAAGCCCTCGCCTGGCTGGGTGGTGGAGCTCCACGACGAGAACGGAAAGCCGGTCGGGGTCCACGAGGAAGGGCGGATCGCGATAAAGTGCGACCCGAAACCGGTCGGGATGTTTGTTGAGTACCTCAACAATCCCGAGGAGAACAAGAAGTCCTTTATCGACGGCTGGTATTATACCGGCGACAAGGCCTACAAGGACGAGGACGGCTATCTCTGGTTCATCGGCCGCGACGACGATGTGATCAAGGCGTCCGGGTATCGTATCGGCCCATTCGAGGTCGAGAGTGCGTTAATCGAGCACCCGGCCGTGCAGGAGGCCGCGGTCGTGGGAACGCCGGACGATATCCGGGGGATGATCGTCAAAGCGTTTGTGATCTTACGGGAGGGCGTCCAGCCCTCGGAAGCGCTTGTAAAAGAGCTCCAGAGCCACGTGAAAAGGGTGACGGCGCCGTACAAGTACCCGCGTGCGATTGAGTTTGTCGATTCGCTCCCAAAGACAATCTCCGGGAAGATCCGGCGCATCGAGCTCCGCGAGCGGGAACTCAAAAAATACATGAACGGGCAGAAGCACTAACTCTCATGCCTGTTTTTGCACCCCCTATTTTCCCGCACCTTTATTACACCGTGCACATAATCTATTAAGGCGCAAATCATCCGGCGCGAGGGTAGCCAAGCCAGGTCAACGGCGCCAGGTTCAGGGCCTGGTCTCGCAGGAGTTCTTGGGTTCGAATCCCATCCCTCGCATTTTTTCTTATCTTTTCGTGTGTTTTCTCCCGCTTCATGACAAGAAGTACATGCCGACAGTCCTGGCTATTTCCAAAAACAGGTGTTGCGCTGATAATTCCAAAAAATATCCGGCATCGTTGCCGGACTTTTATAAAAAAGCTGATCAACGCAATCGAACTTTCCAAAAAAAGTTAATCGCCGTTACCGGACTTTTCTAAAATAGTTGATCAACGGCATCGAACTTTTCAAAAAAAGTTCACCGCTGGTATCGAACTTTCCGGAAAAAGTTCGGTTCCGGAAGCCGGCTTTTTTTTAGAAAAGTTTGGCTCATGCCTCCTACCCCTCCCCGAAAGTTCCGGGCGGAGGGGTGCCATCCAAAATTCCCGACACCCCCCTCCCCCCGGTTTTATTTTTTTGGCTAACGTACCCCCACCCCCCGTTCCGTAAGAGAGAGGAGGAACTACCCCCCCTGTTTCTCATCCCTAAAGGTGTGTTTCGCATGGAACATAAGGTGAAAGAGGGGGGTAGGGACCACCCCTTCGGTCGCGATCAGGGAGCAGGGTAATCGCATGGCAGGGAGGGGGTACTCCCCTCCACGTACAAATGAATTGTGCCCCCCACCCCTCATTCGGAAATTTTCGTGTCGGCCCCCTCCCTCCCTGTTTTGTAAAAGAGAGGGGACCTCCTCCTCATCCTTTTTTGGAGTCTTTCTTTGCGGGTTTACGGAATCGTATCCAATAAATGACAACACCCAGTAACCCTGCCACTACACAGACCACCAGTCCCATTATCAGAAGGAGAGGATCGCCAACAAACGGTATCCCGGTTGTGACATTGTCCATGCCTGCGGGGGTTGAGGAGGATGCAGGAGATGCTGGTTCGGGCGAGGTCTGAACCGGAATATTCTGGTGTTTTACACTGACGAGGCCGAAAGTGGAGAATCCTTTGGGCGAACTTCCCACAAATACGAGATTTTCGGCAGGGTCCGTACCGGAATAATTTGTCACAAGCAGCTCGGCAGTTCCGTCATCATCCAGACGGGCAATGGTGATGGCGGAGATTCCCCCATATGCATGGACCCATTCCGGCGAGATGGTCATCGTTACGGTCGCCGGACCGGCTGCGGTAAGGTTGATAGTATCCACCGAAGCGCTGTAAGCGATCCCGGTTAGTTCCCCGGAAGCACTCTCCGCGGCAGACCGGAATGCATCTACAATGTCACGGTTAATCGCCTGGGGGATAGCAATGGAGATGACGGCATTCTCCGGAATTCCTGTTATCGGAGTACTGACCGCAACAGAGACATTACCCGCATCCGTTTGTGCAAAAGCCGGTGCTGTACTTACACCAGCTCCTGAGATCGTGCCGGAAATTACATCATTTTCCATATGGGGAATGTCACGGGTTTCAAGCGTCAGGGCAAACCCCGGCTGGTTGATGGTGATAACGTTACCCTGTACGGAGATATTGGCACCGGACTGTTCGGCCAATCGGGTGGCAAGGTGAAGGGTTGGTAACCCAGCTGTGTCCCGGGTTGCCATGAGTCCCGCAACCGAAAGCGACCGGGTTGTCACGGTCACGTTTTTCTCATACGGCGCCCGTTGGGGTGGCAGGGCCGGTGCAGCCGGCGGTGCTGCAGGGGCACCGAACAGGGCGGAGAAGAACCCTCCAGCCTGGCCTCCATCGCCGCTCCCGCCCCCTCCGCCGGTATCCCCGCCGCCGGAATTACCTCCCCCATTGTTGCCACCCGTTGACGCTACCGCAGCTATACCGAAGACCGAAAGCCCGTGGGGGGAGACTGCTTCGAAATAATCGGTTGAGCCGGAACTGGTCGTATAGTGCGTAGTCAGTACTTCTTTTCTCCCGTCCTCCCCGGATCGCAGGATTTTGATGGCACCCCGGCCCCCGTTTGCATCCACCCAGGCATGGTCGATCCCCAGATTCAGGGTCACGCCGTCACCGCCCAGATTGGCATTCACGGAGTCTGTATTCGTGAACTCCACGGTATATGCCACCGATTTGATATCGAGACTGCTGCTCGTGGCTGCAAGCTGGAAGGCACTGGTCGCGGAGCTGGTTGCACCTGCGATGATATTCTGTTGGAGGGGAGTTCCGGTCACCGGTTGAGTTAAGGGGACACTAATCTTGGTGCTGACCGCTCCGACACTCCCGCCAAGATCGGTGGTCACCGGGGTGCTTTCCATGACCACCCTCTGGACATTACTGATGCTGATATTCAGCCCGGCATCCTGTTGTACGGTTCCGGTATATTTCAGGCTGGACCACCCGTTTCCCGGATTACTGACGGTAACTGTGTTTCCGGAAACAGAAGTAGTCCCGGTGAGCGTAGAATGGGTGAGATTAACCTGCTGGGCGCCGTTCGTTGTGGTTGCGGTAACCCCGGAGAACGTGGTTCCCTGGCTTTGGGTGGCGACGGGAGTCCCGGTGGAATAAAGGGTGGTAAACGTTGCATCCCCGCTGGTGGCGGAGATGCTGTCTATTGTCGTGGATCTTACCCGGTAATGGTATGTTGTATGAGAAGAGAGGCTGTACAATCCTATCATGTGCGAGGATTTCATCACCGCATCCGAGCTCGTTGAACCATAGTCGGTAGTGGTGCCGTATTCAACGGTACTGTTCGCATTACCGTTCGTTTTCCATGTGATGGTGGCATTTTTATCATCGATCCCGGTAGCTGAGATATTGTAGGTAATCAGTGCGATGTCCCCGGAAAGGGTCATTGTCCCACCGGTTCCCGCGTATGAGGGAGCAATAAGAAATCCTGATGTCAGACAAAGAAAAAAACCGAGAACAATCAGGCCGGAAAAATGATTTTGATTCATTCCTGTTTCCGGATGCTCCTTTTAACCATAATGCCAGCAATAATAAGTGAAATAATAATCACGGTCAGAGAGAGGGGACTCTGGGTGGCAGCCGTCCCGGGAGTGGATCCTGAAGTAGCACTACCTGTGGTTGATGATGAGATCATGACTGCCCAGACACTCAAGTGGTTGGTCGTGGTAGTCAGTGTGGTTTTCCCTGCATCTACCTGCGTGGGCAGGATGACCCATGCATTCTGGGCAGCATCATAGTAGGAGAGTTTTAGTTTTGAAGTATCTCCACCTGCGCCTGTGAGATCGTCTGCCGAATAGGTGACTGTGACCGTGGCGTCCTTGCTAAGTAACCCTGATAGCCCGGTGATCTCAAAACAGGTTGCCCCAAGACCTGCATCCGTTGGTGCTGAGGGTAGTTTGTCATGCGAGTACGGCTTCAGGGTCACCACGGCATCACCCAGCATTGCACCCTGTGGAAATGAGATCGAGTACCGGCCATCCGGGGATGTCAGGGTTCCGGCACTTCCCGGGGTGAGCGTGATGCTGGACTCGGTTACCGGCGGTACATAATTCGACTTTACGGAGAATATTGAAGCTTTCTCATCGAGAACCTGCCCATTCTCACGGAGAACCTTTGAATCGACGGTGTATGTTCCCTCTGGTAGGTTTTTTACTTCCGGCTGTACGATATATTGAACGGTATTACCGGGAATAACAGAGTTCTCTGACGGTTGTGTAGTGCCTGTTGCCAGTATGTTCTTATTGGAGTCAGTGACCGTAACACTGTTTATGGTATACCGATAATGGTAATTTCCTGTGTTCCTGAATGTGGTAGTTACGATTACCGGTTGACCCGCCGTCAAATCTCCCACATTTACATTTTCGATGCTACCGGTCAGTGACGGTTGTGTTTCTGAAACCGTGATCAAGACGGGTATAACGACTGCTGTTGCAATCGTTGCCTGTCCCCCGGCAGCCGGGATGGAATGTACGTAAATGATCGCATATCGTCCTCCCGGTCCCACATTCTTTGGGAGTGTGATCGTTGCAGTTACCTGTTGTGTCATGCCGGGCTTCAGGTGGATGGTCGTATTGTCAAGAGAGATAAAGGTTCTCGCCGAGTACGGGTTCGTGTCGTTTGCGGGATCCACAGGTACAAACCCTGTGTCCATTGACTGACCGAATCCCATTACCTGAACAGATATATCTGACGGATCTTCATTTGGTCCGATCCCAAAGCTCATCCTGAAGGTGTCCGTTCCACCTGGTGCGATACTGCCGACATATTTTGTTCCGGTCCCACTCATCGCCGGTACAGGTACACTAAAAAAGAGCATTGCCAGTATCAGGAACCCTATTTTCATTACCTTTCGTGTATCTGGATCTCCCATCTCAAATCTCCTCACAAAACAATATACTAAACCGAATATATCATTTGTTATATCTTATTATGTCCGATTGCGGAGTAGCAGGAAAAATACGGCGGCCGTTCTTTCCGAAATTGCCTTATTCAGGTTTTGGTTCTGGATACCTGTCTGTTGTCATGCTCCGAAACATGTTTGTTGTTGGATGTTGTAGCCCGTAACCCGTAACCGTCAAAAAAGAATGTTTTATCCCCAATGATGGCGATCAAGCCGAGGTTGAATAGCTAACGGTGATGGTCATTGCGTAACCGGTGTCTGCAGGATCTGTCGCTGAGACGGTCTGTTCAATATACAATGGAATGTCTGTTGCGGGAAGACTCCCGGTACCATGAACTAAGGTTGTGGCACCAGTAGTTAATGTCTGGGCACTTCCTAACCCGGTGATTCCACTTCCTGATTGATCCGTTGCGTTTTTAATCGTCATAGCTGCATTGAGTGTGTGACTGCTGTGAGTCATTTTTGCATTATTTCCTGCTACTTTTAAATACCATGTATCATCATTGGTGTAGAACCCTTTGATGACAGCCCACTTTCCCGTTGCATCGGGATGGGTTGGGGAAATGGTGTTCGAGGCTATGGCGAAGGTTCCGAAACTCAAAGTACCATTATCGATTGTAATATCATAATGCTGACTTTGGTCACCTGATGTACCAATGGTTCCTGTATCCCCTGCCATCACCGGCACCGCCATCGTGGCGAATGCAATGATCAATACCCCAACCATAATCCAGATTTTGGTTTTCATGTTTTGCCTTCTCCGTGATCAAATAGATCAAACTTAAAATAAATTTTAATATATATATTAAACTTATGAAATGTGTTCCCCAAAAATGCGGCAAAATGCCACGCTGAAAACCGTGAACGGTTACCCATCCCACGTTTTTTTCATAAATGCGAAATTGCGGGCTATATTTGATGCAAATAGCAGAAATCGCCGTATTTAATAAAAAAACGTCATAGTGTATATTTTTATAACTATAATTATAAATATAATTTAGTGGGAATAGACCTCGGTCGGAAATTTAGCCTGCGATACTTACCGGAATGTATCGCAGGAATCATGTTTTGTGCATGCGCGTTTCGCCTCTCCCCACAATTCCCCCCAAAGACGTGTTTTGCGTCGAGCTTCCGGCAAGCGGAAGATCGATCCTTCACGGTTCAGTTCCTGATCATGATGGAGCTGGCCAGTGGTTACACAAAAATCAATGACCGGTCCTCCCACTGCTGCCTCGCGCGTCCGGCCTCCCCAACCTATAAAAAACGGGGCAGAAATTATGAACAGTATGCATTTCCGGGGCATGTACGGTGCATAATTCTTTTAAAGCCCGGCACGTATAGAGGACACTAGATAGAATGATCCGGCTTCTTGTGCCGGATTAGTGTTGGATATGACCGTCAGTGTCATCAGCGACGACGATGATGAAGAGGCCAAACGGTTCGCGTTTTCCCTCTCTTTTGTAATGACATGCAGCATGCCGTATGGCATGCAGCGTGCGGTATTCGATCAGGGTTCAGCCCGGTGTACTTCTCCTGTCAGGGTCAACGGCAGCAGCTTCTGCCCTGTACGCGATACCCCCGGCCACAGAGCAACCACAGCGTGTGCGGACAACGGGCTGATCTGCGGATGAACGATAGATGGGGCAATACTCCGCAGTCCGACGAAGGACTGCAGACAGAATCAGCCATGGCAGGCGGCCCCGCCAATGTCATTACCCGGCCAGGCATGAACCGGCGGGCAGCGGCAAGGGCGGCGTTCCTTGAAGAGCCGCACCTGAAACCTGCCGGCAAAAACGCCCATGCCCGCCTTACGCAGAAGCACGAACCGCCGATGCTCCGCGACTCCCTCGCGATTGTCCACCGTGACCACGCCAGCCACGTGATCGCCGAGGATTACTCCTACAAGACAGAGGCCTATTACACCATCCTCCGGCACGAACTCGAGGGAGAGGACATCCGGCCTTCCAGCCGGGCGGTACTTGACGCCTTTGTCGTGCCCATCTGCCTTGAGCGGGCAAAACGTGCGGGAATCCCCGTCATGGAATGGGGCATATCGCAGGCCTACGTGCCGCTGCCGGCGATCCTCTACGGCCTCAACTACTTTGCCACTGCATCGGACTTCTTTGTGGTGCAGGACAACGAGCAGGCAAAGGACGTGGTCAAGCATATCACCAACAAGGGCAAGTACCCGTTCTGCTACCAGAAGCTCGGCGACGATGCGATCCTCCACACCTGCACCGCGGTCTTTGGCCGGACCACCGGGAGCTGTGCTGCCATTGGCGGGTATGCTGCGATGATCTACGATCTCTTCCATATCCCGCTCGTGAGCATGGTCTTTGTAAAGACCGGGAAAAATTTCGCGCTTTCGAGCCTTGCCCCCACCCGGTACACCCACCTCTCCGCACAGGAACGCTCGCTCCTTGCCGCGTACCGCGACGAGCAGGAGTTCTTATGAGCCGGCTTGGCATTTTCGTGGACCGGAAAACCCTCTCGAATGCCGAGCAGCTCGGGGCCCTGATCCACTGCCGCGACGTTGCCGAGGAGATGGGCCACAACGTGGACTTCCTCTTCCCGGTCGATATCAACAAGATCCCCAAAATGGACGCGCTCTTCATCCGGGCCCGGACCGACCCGATGAACATTACCTATGTTGCAGCGAGGATGGCAGACTTCCACGGGATCCCGGTCATCGACGATTCCGACTCGATCCAGATCTGCGGCGACAAGATCAACATGTACTCCCACCTGCTAAGAAAGAACGTCTCGCTCCCAAAGACCGTCTTCCTCTCGAAAAACGATCTCTCGGTGGAACGGGTGAGTCAGCTTTTCGACACGCTCGGGACGCCGCTGATTGTCAAGGAGCCTTCGACCTCGTTCTCGCTCCGGGTGGAGAAAGTCACCGATATCGCCGGCTTCTTCCGGGTTGCCCGGCGGTTCATCAAGATGTCGGACTGGATCGTTGTCCAGCAGTACGTGGAGAGCACGTACGACTGGAGGGTCGGGGTACTCGACGGGAAACTGTTGTACGCCTGCAAGTACACGATCCCCTCGGTCACCTTCAAAATCCAGGCCTCGGTAAACGGCCACATTGTGTACTGCGGTGTCGAGAGCGTTCCCGCGGAGGCAGTCCCGCCCCACGTAATCCAGCTCGGGATCGATGCGGCAAATGCGATAGGAAACGGCCTGTACGGCGTGGATATCAAGAACAGCAATGGCGATGCGTGCGTTATCGAGGTAAACGACAACCCCTCGCTCGAAAGCGGCGAGGACACGTTTTACCCGAACGTGTACGAACGGATCGTAAACCACCTTTTTGCAAGTTAAGGATAGGAAAAATACCATTTCAGGCGTGATTTTGTATGACGGAAAACTGGCTGCTTCGTGCCGAAGCTATCTGTATGGACTGCGGGGGTCACTGCTGCGATGAAGCGCATCCCCCGATTTCGAAGAACTGTCAGGAACGGCTGATAAAAGAGGGGGTATCCCCGGACGCATTCGAGGTAAAGGGCTACCGGCGCCTTAAAACGCACGCCGACAACACCTGCTACCTCATGAAGAACGGCAAGTGCACCATCCATGCGGTAAAACCCGAGACCTGCCGGGCCGGGCCGTTTACCTTCGACGTGAACGGGGACATGATCCGGATCTTCCTCAAGCATCCCTCGATCTGCCCCATCGTGACGCTCTTAAAGGACGTGCCGGCTGCGTACGACCAGCAGTACGACTGTGCCGTGAAAAATATTACCCTCCTTGTCGCAAACCTGACCGATGAGGAGATTGCGGAGATCAACAAGATCGACGAGCCCGAGACCGACCTCGTCGCCGAGATTCCGCGGGAATACCGGGCGTTATGACAATCGGAACAGAGCATGAGTTCTCGGTAAACGACGATCATTTTACCGCGCTGCCTGTCTCGGACCAGATCATAAAGGCGATCTGCGGGAGTTTCGAGAGCGAGATATCGTTTGGCGATGTCCGTCTGGGTAAAGAGCTCCAGAAGACCGTCATCGAGATGCTCCCGAAGGTGCCTGCCGATGGCCCGGCGGTACTGGAAATCCAGCTCGTGCAGGGGATCAACCGTTTCTACCGGATCTTCCCGGACCAGTACCACCTGCTCGGCCTCGGCATGCACCCGACCGTGACGCTCGACCGGACCTCCGTCTGGGACCACGACGAAGGGGAATACTACGAGTGCTACGACCGGCTCTTCAACATCCACCAGCACGGGTGGCTCAACATCCAGGCGCTCCAGGTCAACCTCTCGTATGCAAACGAAAAAGACCTGCTCATGCAGTACAACCGGATCCGCACCTTCCTGCCGTACCTGGTCGCCATCACGGCGTCGTCGCCCATGGTCGAGGGAAAACTGACCGGGGTAATGGACAACCGACTCGTCTATTACCGGAAAAACCAGGAGCAGATCCCGGCGATCTGTAACGGGATCGTCCCGGAGCGGCTCCGCTCGGTTGCGGAATACAACGCGTTCCAGGAGACGATCTTTGCCGAACTCCGCACCCGTGATGCGGAGATCCTCTGCGAAGAGTGGCTCAACTCGGGCGGTCTTATCATCCGGTTCTCCCGGCAGTGCCTCGAGATCAAGGCAATGGACGAGCAGGAGTGCATAAAGTCCGACATGGCAGTGGCCGCATTCGTACAGGCCCTGCTGCGCTGCCCGACGCTTCCCGTGGAATCGGACCGGGATGCACTCCTCGGACTCATGGAGACGGCGATACAGAAAGGGACGGTCGGTCTCCGCCCGGAACTTGTGGCCCTTTACGATCATGCCTGGAAGAAGGCAACGCCGGAGGAAAAGCAGTACCTGCCGATAATCGAACGCAGGATAAAAAACGGCAGCCTTGCCGAACTGATGGCGGAACGCTACCGCAGGGAAAAGCAGATCGAACCGATCCTTGCTGATATGGCCCGCTGCCTGCAAAAGAACACGCCATACGGCATGGATTAATCTCCTCCTCCCCTTTTTAGCCATCTCCCGAAAAACGATGCATTCCCGTACCAGGGTAACCCTCATTAACCTGGTGGCCGGAACAATCAGTAAGGAGTTTTTTTCACTATGACCCGCACCCTCCTTTCCGAAGCCGACGGCTATGCACTGCTGAAACAATACAGGATACCGGTGCCCCGCTTTGCCGTCGCCAGAACCGCTGAAGAGGCGGGACGGGCCGCAGGGGAGATCGGCTTTCCGCTCGTGGCAAAGATAGTCTCGCCGGATGTGGTCCACAAGAGCGATGCGGGGGGCGTCATCACCGGTATCACAACAGCGGCAGCGGCAGAACAGGCGTTTCTTGCCATCACGCAGAACATCCATGCGGCCTTTCCCGGTGCGGAGATCCGGGGCGTGATCCTCGAAACAGAACAGGTCCCGGGTCTCGAACTGATCGTCGGGGGAAAGACCGATCCGGCGTTCGGGAAGGTACTTACGATCGGGATGGGCGGGACGCTCGTGGAACTGCTCCGCGATGTGGCGATCCGTATCCTCCCGGCGGACGAGAACGGGATACGGGCCATGGTCCGCAGCCTGAAAGGCTACCCGCTGATCGCGGGGTACCGTCACGCAGCGCCGCGGGACGAGGATGAATTTGTCCGGATCACCGGGGCGCTTGTGCGGATGTTTCTCGAGCACCCCGGGATCAGCGAGTTCGATATCAACCCGGTCATCCTGTACGGGAAGGGGTGCTGTGCAGTGGACGCACGGATCTACACCGATGACTCTGCGGCACCTCTTCCGGAGACCGGCGCCGGGAGCCCGGTGCCGGCCGGACTGCTCTCCGGGATCCGTTCGGTCGCCGTAGTCGGGGCATCGCAGGACCCGGACAAGGTGGGGTACGCAATCTGCCGGAACATGCTCTCGTTCTCCGGCGATCTCTACCCGGTCAACCCGAAGAGCCCGGCAATTCTCGGGAAGACTGCCTACCCCTCGCTGTCTGCGATACCCGGGCCGGTGGATGCTGCCGTGATCGCCATCCCGGCCCCCGGCGTCCCGGCAATTGTCGAAGAAGCAGGAAAAAAAGGAGTCCCCCTTGTCGTCATCGTCTCGTCCGGCTTTAAAGAGACCGGCGCCGCAGGCCGGGCCCTCGAAGATCAGATCCTTGCCACTGCAAAAAGATACCACATCCGTATCATGGGTCCCAACTGCCTCGGGTTCATGGTCCCGGCGCAGGGGATCAACACCACCTTCGATACCCTCTCCCCCCGGCCCGGCTCCATTGCATTCATCTCCCAGAGCGGGGCGATCATCACGACCATTGTCGACTGGAGCCTGCCAGAAGAGATCGGGTTCTCTTCGGTTATCTCGGTGGGAAACCAGCTCGACCTTGCCTTCGAGGACTTCATCCAGAGTGTTGCGGCAGACCCGGCAACAAACGCCATCATTCTCTATGTTGAGGAGATCAGGAACGGCCGGCGCTTCCTTGAGATCGTACGTGAGATCACGGACCAAAAACCCGTGATCGCAATAAAATCCGGGTCATCTGCCATCGGGCAGAAGGCAGCCTCATCGCATACCGGTTCCCTTGCCGGGAGTTTTGCCGTGTACCAGGCCGCATTCCGGCAGGCAGGGATCATCCCGGCCCGCTCGATCCGGGAAGCATTCCAGGCCGCAGAACTGCTCGCTTCCGAGGGATATCCCGAAGGGATACGGGCGGTCGTGATCTCGAATGCCGGGGGTTTTGCCGTCCTTTCTTCGGATTATGCGGAGCGGTTCGGGATAACGCTCGTGGAGTTCCCAAACGAGATCGTGCAGGAACTCGATGCCATCCTCCCGTCTAACTGGAGCAGGGCTAACCCGATCGACATGGTAGGCGATTCGCATCCCGACCGGTATGCAAAAACCTTTGACGTGATGATCCGGCACCAGGATCTCTGGGACATTGCCTTTGTGATTACCGCCCCGACCGCCCTGTCGGATCCCCTGCGGGTGGCTAACGAGATCGTCCGGTTCTCCACGCACACCAAAAAGATGATCGTGGGCTGCATGATTGGCGGCGACTCCATGAAGACGCCGCAGCATATCTTAAAAGAGGCAAAGATCCCCAATTTCCCGGATCTCGAAGATGCATTCCGGACCGTGGGAAACATCTGCCGATACACCTGCCGGAACAATGGCGGGTCCTGCGGGTGTGCCAGGGGGGAACCGCTGGAGAAAAAGAGGCCCTGACCGGGCGGAACCATTGAACCCGGGCCATCCATGTATCCTTTATAGGACCGGGTAAAATCCTAGTTCATGAATATCCGGCATACCCCCGTCATTCTCGCCCTGTGTGTCGTCCTCCTGCTTGCCGCAGCGGGCTGCACGGGCACGACCACGCCCGCCCTCCCGTTTGGCCCGACCGCAACCCCCACGCCCGTCCCCACAACGGCACCGGTAAGTACGTTGCCCACGCTCTCGCCCACCCCAAGCCCGACCGAAGCTCTCCCCGATGTCTGGGCGGTCGATGTGCAGGTCCAGAGCAACGGGCAGGCGATCAACCCGCAGGTCATTATGACCTTCCGCGGCGGCATGGGCATGAACCTTATCCCCGAGCTCGACCTCGAAGTGATCCGCTCTGACGGTGTTGTCGAGACCGGGACCATGAAACAGCCCCTCTATGTGGGAAAGACCGTCTCCCTGCAGGGCACCACCCAGAACAATGACCGGGCTGTGGTCTGGGCAATCACGCCCCAGGGCGACCGGGTCAAGATCATCGACCAGTACGTGCCGTTCCGGTCGTATAACTGATCAGCCATCCAGTATAAGATCTGCAAATTCTTTTTTCCACCATTTTTGGTGCACAGGCAGGTTCCCGGGAAACATTTTGTTCATGCAGGAAATGAGGGTCGGCCCGACCATTTCTAAAAAGGATCGGTGCGCCCGGTTTTTTTGTGGCGTGCATGGTAGGGGGGAGGGGGCGATCGTAAATTCGCGTGGATCAATGGTCGCCCCGACCAATGCTTGAGATCGGTCACCCTGACCTCTGATCGAGTACGGTCGGGGCGACCACCCCCTCTCGCCGGTAACTCCAGAGGAAACGCAGGTCGTGGAACTGGAAAAACAGTGGCCACCCCGACCAATTTTGAAAATGATCGGTCCGATCAATTTTTTTGATGAGTGAGAGGCAGGGGAGGGGGGTTACCATTATTTTTTGAGGTCGGGGTGGCCGATCATGATGATGGGTGGGGGCGAGCGGTTTTTCTGAGATTTATGGAATACTGATCAAATTGTGATATTATTCGGGCATTGATGCATAACGATGCCCTACGCGCAAAACACCTCGTCGGGTTTTGCGCTACGCACTTACCTTGATCCCATATTTCAATCAAACCGCGTTTCAGAAAAGCGCTTTTCCGGTTGTTCCCCCTAGCGAGACGGGTGTGGCAGTGCCACCCGTCGAGCGCGAGGGGGCGGAGGGGGCGAGTGCTCGCGTCGGCGAGAGAAAATGTAACTCAAATATTGATAATCTTGAAAAATTTCAGGATTACTTGCAGGGAAAAGAACCGCCCTCACAGCGTAATCTTCTTCAAAATCTGCCCGTTCTTAAAAATAGTAATCCCGCCGCCGCTCTGGGATACCACGATACCCACTGCCTTTGTCACGCTCGTCATCGCCGCAACCGAGTTATGCCGGGTGCCCATCCCTTTGGGGAGCGTCACATGGCTTGAATCGACCGTGATGTAGCGGCCCGACGCCTCGATAAAGCCGTCGCCCGAGATCACGAACGCCCCGTCGAGCTGCGCGAACTCCTTGATGTTCTCTTTTAGATCGGGGTTTGTTACCATCCGCATCTCGGGGGCATGGCCTTCGAAGGCATTGAGCATGATCTGCCGGGACTTGGAAAGCACGTTTTTCGTGTCGCCGATTAAAAAGGTCGTGCCGACCGCCTTTCCCTCGCGGCCCTCGATCGAGATCTCGGTCGCGATATGGAAGACCGTATCGAACACTTCTTCCCGCACGTCAGTATCCGAGACCACCTGGTCCTTCCAGGAATCGGTACTGATCCGTACCGCCCCGGTCTGCTTGCGGTCGGTGATGTCGTGGCCTATACAGAGGATCTCGGTGATATGGCCCTGCGGGTCCCGGATCGCCTTGTTGATCCACGCAATCCAGACAATATCGCCGTTCCTGCGTATGTTCTCGCTCACGTTGATGGCATATCCTTCGGCATTGAATCCCAGATCGTTTGCCATCATGGAGAGATCGTGACCGCCCCGGTTCTTCTCGGGGACAATCGTTCCCACCAGGTTCTTTCCGACAAGGTCGCTTTCCGAATAGTCAAAGAACGCCGCAGCAAAGGTGTTGATGTAGGTGATGTTCCCGAGGAGGTCCATCCGGATGATGATGCTCTGGGCGTTTGCCATCATCTCGCGGTATTTTCCCTCGCTCTCTTTTAAGGCGTCCCGCATCTTCTTTTTGTCCGAGATATCGGTGACGACAACCGTGCCGCCTTTTTTTGCATCGAGCGGATCGAGCAGCCGGGCCTGGAGGGTGCAGGCAACATATCCCCCGCCGGTCCGTGCGATCTCGGACTCTGCCAGCCCGTTCCCGAGGGGATCCCGGTGGATCTGGAGATCCCGGCAGACCTGCACGAACTCCTCGTCGCTCTTAAAGAGCGTCCGTACGGGCTTGCCGATAAGCGCCGGTTCGGTTGTCCCGAGAAGGGCAGCAAACGGGTGGTTGACCCATTCTATCGTGGCGTTGCGCATCTGGAAGATCCCTAAAGGGGTTGCCGAGAGGATCGCGGTCAGCTGATCGTTCTGGAGCTTTGCCTCACGCTCGGTCTTCCTGCGTAAGGCGGTCTGCTTGAGAAGGGTGACCAGCTCCGCAGCCGGTCCCCGCAGGTCGCAATTCCCGGAGAACGTGACTTCCGCGCCATTTGCGACTTCCTCAAACGCGATCCGGCTCTGGCCCCGGCGTTCGTAGAGGATTACGGGCGTAGGGTTGCCGATCGACCGGAGGTACCGCAAAAAACCGATCCCGTCCATGTCGGGAACGAACTCGATCCCGTTTACTGCCGGCACTTCCTCAAAACAGATCACGATGTCGAAGATGCGGCTTTTGAGTTTCTCGATGGCCATCTTGGGCGACGGCACCATCTCCAGGCGGACCTCCCCGGTCTTTTCAAGGATCGGGCGCAGCTGCCCAAGAAAGCCGGTATTGTCATCGACAAAAAGAATGGATATCATCGGGTACTCCGCAGCCGGATCTCGCCGGGTCTGTACAGGTTACCTATAATCGGCTATGGTGTAATAAATAGTTGACTGGCGACGGCAAAATCCCCGGTTTCGGGCAATTATGGCCCGGAATAACCGTACCGGGTTTTCTGCAGCCCGGCATTTTGTTTCCTCTGGTCAGGAAAAAGGGAAACTGCGGTGAACGCCGGATGTTTATCCGGTCTGTTAAAAAGGATAAAAATAGTCTATTTGCCGCTGTTCTCGACAATGGCAAGCTGGTACATCCAGTCCATCAAGGGGTGGCATTCCTCGACAACGCATTCGAGGTCGCAGGCAATGCAGGGAATCAGTTCGTCCCCGGCAAGCAGATCTTCGGGGTGAACCGGCTGCTGTTTTGCACGGAGCAGATAGGTCTTGATCCCCTCTTTTTTGAACTCTACCCGTTCAATAAGCCCGCTGTCTTCGAGTTTCTTTACAATCCTCGAACACTTGCGGCTGTCCACGCCGAGCTCTTTCCAGAGCTCGCTCTGGAGTACCCCTTCAGGTTTTGACTGGATCAATGCCAGTGCATCGTCTTCAGGTTCAGGCATCTCAATCAAACCTATGTTACCTCGTTATGCATTACAGGACCGGAGCAATAGTAAGAATATTGTTGCCGCGGATGACGACGGTCCCGAGGCTCCTGCCCCGCTCGTTGTTGACGTATTCGATCGTCTCGTCCATGTGGATGTTCAAATATTCGTCCACGGCGACAAGCCGGCCCTGAAGTTTCTTTCCCTCGTCCTTGATCTCAACGGTGATCTTTGAATCGACGAGCGCAAAGACTTTTTTTATGGGCAAAACAATTCCGTTAACCATCTGCTCTGATTTGGGTCGTAAGATAATTAAAGTTTCCCTGGACCGGCGTAAGATAATAAATGGCCCGGTCCCCTTTGGGCCAGGAAAAAAGGGGTTTAACCGGTAAGGGGCTTCCAGCGTTTCTCCAGCGTTTTCTCAACTGCCGGAAGCGTGGTGTACTCCATCTCTTCGAGGGAGAGCCGGTGGGGTTCAAAAGGCCCCTGGGCCCGGATCGTATCGGCAAGCTCGTTGCACCGTGCCCGGACCCGGTCGAAACCGGGGTCGTCGAACATGTCGGCGGGGCCGATCAGTCTCCCGTCCGCTACCTGGAACCCGAAACAGATGACCCGGGGCGGCCCGTCAAACCGGGTGCAGTTCGCATCGCAGAGACCGACCGGCATGAAGGGCCCGTGGTGGGAGCCGCGCATCCACCCGGCAACAAGGACCGGGATCGTGAAGGGTTCGAGCACCTCGCCCATGGAGGGAAAACCGCTCTGGGCCCGGACGATCATGACCGGGTCGTCTTTACCCACGTATCTTCCCGCCATCATGTTGAGGCGCTGGGTGCTCGTTGAGGCTGCAATCGTGCCGTCTTTTTTGAACACGTGTTTCACCACATAGCGCGACGGGGCGCCGATGTAGGCGAGCAGGTTATAGCTCTCCTCGGGGCAGGAGAAGGTGATCGCCCGTTTCTTTACGAGATCGTGCACCTCGAAGACAAACCCGTCGTGCATGGACGGGTCGATCACAAGGCCCGGCGTGTTGAACGGGTCGGCAAAGATCTTGTACAGGTAGAAGTTCCAGGCGCCGGGCTCGGTCTTGTCGGCCATGAAGACCATGACCGGGTCGGATCCCCGCTCCGCGAATTCCATCTCGGCAACGCCCGGGCCCATACCCTTGACATTCCCCGAGAATGCATCGGCGAGCATGTCCTGCCCGGCCCCGTAGAGCTTGAGCTCCTTTGCAATCTTCGTGCATTCGGTAAAGACATCCCACGCGAGCTTGTGGACCTTCTTGTCGTCAACTCCGTGGGTATGGGTCATGATCAGTTCCAGGTCGTCGCCGCAGTGGGTGACAAAGGAATCGACAAGGAGTTTCCCCCGCTCGGCCTTAAGCATCAGCGCTGCTTTTTCGAGCAGCTTCGGGTGGGTGCGGGAATGGCCGGGGAAGCTTCCCACATCGGCCTTGATGACGGAGATGGTGGTCTTTGGCATGACACTTCACGTAGATATGAGATAGGCAGGGGGATACTAAAAGGATGCGGGAAAAAGAAAAAAAATGATCAGAGCAGTTTTTTGACGGCGGATGCCGTGCCATAGGAGTTGAAAGCCTTAAAGAACATCAGGCTCTCGGCATAGGCCCGGGCCCGGACTGCGGCCTGCGTCTCTTCGCCGACCGCGTAGATCTCCTTATAGAACTGCTTAATGGCCATCTTGCAGTTGCCATCGAAGATCTGCTTGTCCTTCTTCCCGGCGTTTTTGGGCCGGTAGGTTTCGAGCGTCCAGTCCTCGATCTCCTTATAGAGTGCCGGTTCGTAGACCTTGAAGGTGTCAAAGACCACGTCCTGCCAGAAGGTGCCGACATTGCCCTTGATGATGTCGCCTTTCGGGAAGTACTTTGCAATCAGGTCCCGGGGGGTGCCGGTGATGCCGTGCTGGGCGATGCCGACGGAGAGTTTGTGCTTCCTGAGCGCTTCTGCGATCTCCTTTGTGCGGGGGATG
The DNA here is from genome assembly GCF_002502735.1 of Methanoregula sp. UBA64. Classification (NCBI taxonomy): domain Archaea; kingdom Methanobacteriati; phylum Methanobacteriota; class Methanomicrobia; order Methanomicrobiales; family Methanoregulaceae; genus Methanoregula; species Methanoregula sp. UBA64. The sequence goes on along the minus strand of NZ_DAQC01000001.1, from coordinate 775,135 downwards.
TTGATCGAGAGCTGTTCGACCACGTTCCCGTTCGCATCGTAGGTGTGGCCGTGGGTGCTGCCGTTTGCAATGGCAAGCACGTGGGGGAAGACGCCGTTCTCGTTTAATGCGCTGATGTAGGCAACTGCTTCCTCGGGGCTCGTCAGGACAAGTCCCTCGGTGTCCTTCCTCCCAATCTCGCCGACCTCGACTTCGAGGCCGAACTCTTTTGTGCCCATCTTTGATTTGATGTGCCGGGCTATCTCGGTCGTGATCCGGATATTGTCGTCGAGCTCCTCGCGGACGGTCTTGCCGTTGAAGTTGAAGAGGTGGGAGGCGTCAATCGCAAAAGAGGTGTAGCCGGCGGCGATCTGGGCGTCGATGAGCTCTTTTGTGGAGGCTACCTCTGCCGCATCGCCTTTCTTGATAGAGATGTGGTCGGCGTGGAGGCCCCAGGTGCCAAAGCCGGTATTTTTCGCGGCAACCGCCATCTTTTCGGAGAAGATCTTCGGGGTCATGCCGGTGTAGCCGCCCGAGAGATCGCTCTCGGACCGGGCCAGCTCCATGAAGACTGCCGAATCGGTATCCTTTGCAGCCTGGAATATCCCCTCGGCCACAAGGCCGATCCGGATGTTTGCCGCCATGACGATCGCTTTTTTGCCGGCAACGCCATGGAAGATGGCAGAGCCGGGAACCGGGCCAAACTCGTGTGTACTCATACCTGATTTCACTCCTTCTTCTCCGACTTTTTCATGTATTCCTCTATTCCCGCAATCTCCTGCTTCCCGCCAATGTAGAGAGGGACACGCTGGCCGATATCGGTCGGGACGATCTCACGGAAACTCTTGTTTCCGTCGCTGACTGCCCCGCCGGCCGCGCAGACGAGCATGCCCATCGGGTTTGCCTCGTAGAGAAGGCGCAGTTTGCCCTTCTCCTTTCCCTTGTATGCCGGGTAGGTAAAGACGCCGCCCTTATGGAGGATCTGGTGGACATCGGCAACAAAGCAGCCCGAGAACCGGAGCTTGTAGCCTTTCTCTTCGAGATCCTGAATCCACGCGGCATGGGCGGCGAGATAGTCTTTCCTGAGTGCCCCGGGAGAATAGATTTTGCCATCAGGGATACGGATGTCTTTCTGGCGGAGGAAGAACTCGCCTTTTTCGTCCTGCACGAACTCGTGGACTCCCGAACCGGTCGTATAAGTGAGGGTGGTGATCGGGCCGTAGAGCATGTAGAGGGCAGCGATCATGTTTTTGCCCTTGTCAAGGACATTGCCCGGGCAGATGCCGATGATCGAACCCACGCAGAGGTTCACGTCGAGAAGGGAGGAGCCGTCGAGCGGGTCGATAACTACCCCGAAGGTGTTCTTTGCGTCCTTTACCTCGATGATCGAGTCCTGCTCTTCGGTTGCGATATACCGGACGAGCTTTGACTTTTTTAATGCCTCGACAAAGACATCGTCGGCATACTTGTCGAGGGGCTTCTGGTCCTCGCCGAACATGTTCTTCGTGCCGCAGGCTGCCGTGTTTGTACAGTTCAACAGGAAGCCTTTCCTGACCTCCGATGCCTGCCTGCTTAAGAAGAGAATGAGTTCGGCGAGGTTTTTGTCCGTGCCCTCGTGTGTTAGGAAATCTTTGAGAATCATACTGTCCACCGGATCCCGCCGCTTTGGGCGTTCAACCCCGAATTACCCGGAACGGTGTCCGGGTCTGTGGGTAGTCGTTTGACCCGGAGGTTTATGAGGATTATTATCCTGCGATAACGCGGTTTCTGCCATACTGCCGGGTATGAGGTAAAAAGGAGGGGGAGGTATGCAGGATTCTTAATCCGTTAGTCAACAGGTATTTTTCCCCGTGACTCTTTTGCGATCTTTTTGAGACGGACTTCCAGCACACCGTCTTTGAACGTTGCAGAGGCTCCTTCCCCGGTCGCCGGTTCCGGGAGGGAAACCACCCGCGTGATTGACGCAGACGTACATTCGTGCGAATAGTACCCCCCATTCTCATCGGAACGTTCGTCCGTTCGTGCGCAGGTAATTTCGAGCGTCCGGGGATCGATCAGGTCGAGTGCGATCCCTTTTTTGGTAATCCCTGCCATCGTCTCTGCGGTAATCACCACTTCGTCATCGCTCCCGGAAACCTGCACATGGAACGTTGTCGGTCGCACGGGCAGCATCACCCGTGCTGACCCGCCGGCAGCGGGCAATAATGCCGCAGGATTGGTCTCGTATATCTGCCGGTCCAGAGCCTCCAGGTATTTCCGTAAGTCTTCCAGCTCGTCAAAGACCGACCGGTAATACCATCGCACCATCTGTTTTACCCCGCACCGGGTTTTGGATCAGCTGCCCGTACCATGGTTCATCCCACCGGTCCGCCCACGAATGCTTCCTTCATTAAGTCTTCCTGCTTTTTTGTCAGGTCCAAAGGAATCTTCACGATAACCTTTACCAGGAGATCGCCCCGTTTGTCGGAGTTAAGAAACGGCATCCCCTGCCCCCGGAGCCGTAAGATGGTATGGCTCTGGGTGCCGCGGTGGATCTTTACGGCCGCACTCCCGGTAATGGTCGGTACGGTGATCTCTCCTCCCAGGAGCGCGGTGGCGAGACCGACCACTGCGGTTGTCGTCAGGTCCGCCCCCTGCCGCTCGAAGACTGCGTGTTTTTTTATGTGGACAACCACGTAGAGATCGCCGGGTGGCCCCCGGTTCTCGCCCGGTTCGCCTTCCCCGGCAATACGCAGGAACTGCCCGTCTTCGACACCCCGCGGGATCGTGACTTCGATCCGCCGGGTTTTCTGGATCGACCCGGCCCCGTGGCAGGTCCGGCAGGGCTTCTCAACGATCTTCCCGCTCCCGCCGCATTCCGGGCACTGGGCGATGCTCATCACCTTGCGGTTCCCCATTCTTTGCGGGCTCCGGATCTCGCCGGTTCCCCGGCAGGTGGGGCAGTCCCTGAGGTACCCCGGCTCTGCCCCGGTACCGTGGCAGGTGTCGCATACGGAATCATGCGGGACCGCCACGGTATTTTTCGTTCCGTAGAATGCATCGGAGAGTGTTACTTCAATGTCGTAGCGGAGATCTGCCCCTGCCCGCTGCCGTGGCCCCCGGCCACTCCCGGAGAACGCGTTGAAGATATCCCCGAGACCGTAGTCCCGGAACAGGTCGTCGTAACTGGGCGGCCGGTACCCCGCTGCGTCCCCGGGCCCGAACTCGACATGGCCTCCCATGTCGTACTGGGCTTTCTTCTGGGGGTCGCTTAACACCTGGTAGGCTTCGTTTATCTCCTTGAATTTCTCTTCTGCCTCCTTGCTTCCCTTGTTCAGGTCCGGGTGGTATTTTCGTGCGAGCTGCCGGAATGCTTTCTTGAGCTCGTCAGCTGTTGCATCCCGTTTTACGCCAAGGGTCTCATAATAGTCGCGCGCTGCCATGGGTTGTGGAGGAAAAATTATTTGTCATCCTTTACTTTGAAGTCGGCGTCAACGACATTTTCGCCGCCGGGGCCGCCGGCACTACCCGATCCGCCGGCATCCTGCGAAGGCTGTCCCGTGTTCTGGGAAGGTCCCTGCTGTTCTGCCTGCTGCCGGGCTGCCGCCTGGTATGCAGCGGCGCCTGCTTCGCCGAGAACTTTCTGGAGTTTTTCAGTTTCGATCTTAATGCTGGAAGTATCCTTACTCTCCAGTGCCGCTTTGACTGCGGTGATCGCGGCGTTCAGCCGTTCAACCATGTCCGGGCTGAGCTTATCTGCAAGATCGGTCCGGGTCTTTTCCGCGGTATAGACCAGAGAGTCTGCGATGTTTCTTGCCTCGACCTCTTCCTTTTTCTGCCGGTCCTGCTCTTCGAACTGTTTTGCCTCGTCGACCATCTTCCGTACATCTGTTTCGGGGAGCTTTGACGAAGCGGTGATGGTCATCTTCTGCTCTTTCCCGGTGCCGAGATCCTTTGCAGAGACATTGAGGATCCCCGATGCATCGATATCGAAGGTGACCTCGACCTGCGGGACCCCCCGGGGCGCCGGGGGCAGGCCGACCAGGTTGAACTGGCCCAGGCTCACGTTATCGGCTGCCATGGGCCGCTCGCCCTGGAGGACATGGATCGTGACCTCGGTCTGCATATCCGCCGCTGTGGAGAAGACCTGGCTCTTTTTGGTCGGGATCGTAGTGTTCCGGTCGATGAGAGCGGTCCTGACCCCGCCGAGTGTCTCAAGGCCAAGCGTTAAGGGGGTCACATCCAGGAGCACCATGTCGTTGATCTCGCCGCCGAGGATCCCGCCCTGGATAGCTGCGCCCATGGCCACGCATTCCATCGGGTCGATGCCGCGTTCCATCTTTTTGCCGACATTGTCCTCGATGAACTTCTGGACCACCGGCATCCGGGTGGGTCCGCCGACCAGGATCACTTTCTGGATATCGTTCTTGGTCAGTTTTGCATCCTTAAGCGCCTGCTCGAACGGATTGATACACCTCCGGATGATCGGGTCGATCAATTGTTCGAGTTTTGACCGGGACAGTTTGATGTTGAGGTGCTTGGGGCCCGTCTGGGTCGCGGATACATAGGGGAGGTTGATCTCCGTCTCCATGACTGTAGAAAGCTCGATCTTGGCTTTCTCCGCAGCCTCCCTGACCCGGTTGACCGCCATCTTGTCATTCCGGAGATCGATGCCTTCCTGTTTTTTGAACTCGTCTGCTATCCATTCGAAGATGGCATTGTCCATGTCCGTGCCGCCCAGCTGGGTGTCCCCTGAGGTTGCAAGGACGGTAAACGTGCCGCCGCCGAACTCCATGATGGTAACATCGAGCGTGCCGCCGCCGAGGTCAAAGACCAGGATTTTGAAGTCGCCGCCCTTGTCAAGACCGTAGGCCATGGACGCTGCGGTAGGCTCGTTTACCAGCCTGACCACATCAAGGCCCGCGATCTTTCCTGCGTCCTTTGTTGCGGTCCGCTGGTTGTCGTTAAAGTAGGCCGGGACGGTGATGACAGCCTTTGTGATCTTTTCTCCCAGGAACGCCTCGGCATCGCGTTTGATCTTCTGGAGGATGAACGCCGAGATCTGCTGGGGGGTGTACTCCTTCCCGTAGATCTTGTAGACGTGGTTTGTCCCCATCTTCCTTTTAGCCGCGGTAACGGTCCCTTCGGGGTTGCTCACGGCCTGCCGCCGTGCCGGTTCGCCGACAAGGAGCTGGCCATCCGGAGTAAAGGCCACATAGGAGGGAAACATTTTTCCCGCAACCGTTGCCCCTTCTGCTGACGGTACGATCGTCGGCTTGCCGCCGACCATGACGGATGCTTCGCTGTTCGAGGTACCAAGGTCAATTCCGATAATTTTCTCATTTGTCATTGTTCTCACCAACGTTCTCTGTTACCTGTTCTGCGATCTTTACTTTCGAGGGCCTGATGACTTTGGATTTCAGCTGGTAGCCTTTCCCGAAATCTTCGAGGATGGTATTAGGCTCTTTTGCGCATTTCTCCGTACACAACACTTCGTGATACCGGGGATCGAATTTTTTCCCCACGCAGTCGATCGGCTGCAATCCATAGTCTGACAGGATTTTTGTCAGTTTTTTATGGATCATTTCCATCCCTTCCCGGTTCTTCTCCTGCGCGAGTGAGGGAAGGGCCAGCTCGAAATCGTCCAGGACGACGAGGAGATCGTTAATCAGTCTCTCGTTTGCAAGGGAGGTGATCGTCTCCTTTTCCTTTGCACTCCATTTGCGGAAATTGTCGAAGTCCGCCTGGAGATATCTCAGCTGATTGAGACGTTCCTCCGCGAGCCGGGTCTGTTCTGCGAGTGCTTTTTTCAACTCTTCGGTATCATCCATGGTCGTCTCCCCTCATCCTGATACCTGTAAATCAGACCGGAGGTTCGGGATCAGGCATTCCCAAACACCAGTTTTCCTCCTTTCTCATCGACCACGATCTCCTTGTCCTTCTGGACTTTTCCTTCAAGGATCATCTTCGACAACTCGTTGAGCAGGTTCTTCTGGATCACGCGCTTGATCGGCCGTGCGCCAAACTGCGGGTCAAAGCCCAGGGTGGCGATGAACCGGATGGCTTTCTTTGTTGCCGTAAGCCGGATGCCGCTCTTTTCAAGCATCTTCTGCACACCGCCCAGCTGGATCTCGACCACGACCCGGATCTCGTCCTCCGTGAGCGGTTTAAACATGATGATCTCGTCGATCCGGTTGAGGAATTCGGGACGGATGGTCTTCTTGAGCAGGTCAAAGACCTGTTCCCGCGTGCGCTCGAAGAGCTCGTCCCGGTCCTTCTCGGTGGCATGCTCCATGTTCTCCTGGATGAGATGCGACCCGATGTTCGAGGTCATGATAATGATGGTGTTCTTGAAGTCCACCGTGCGGCCCTTGTTGTCGGTCAGGCGGCCGTCGTCAAGGACCTGTAAGAGGATGTTGAAGACATCCGGGTGGGCCTTTTCTATCTCGTCCAGCAGGACCACGGAATAGGGCTTTCTCCGGACCGCTTCGGTCAGCTGCCCGCTCTCTTCGTAGCCCACGTAACCCGGCGGTGCGCCGATCAGCCGTGATACGGTGTGGCGTTCCTGGTACTCCGACATATCGATCCGGACCATGCTGTTCTCGTTGTTGAACAGGAATTCAGCCAGGGCCTTTGCAAGCTCTGTCTTTCCTACCCCGGTTGTCCCGAGGAAGATAAACGAGCCGATCGGACGTTTGGTGTCCTGCAGCCCGGCCCGGCTCCGGCGGATAGCATTGGAGACCGCTTCTATTGCCTCGTCCTGGCCGACCACGCGCTTGTGGAGTTCGGCTTCGAGGCTCAAGAGTTTCTCCCGTTCGCTCTGGAGCATCCTCGATACGGGGATCCCGGTCCAGCGCGAGACAACTTCTGCTATCTCTTCGGCGTCCACCTCTTCGTTCACGAGCGCGGAATCCTTCTGGAGCACGGTGAGTTTTTCCTTGAGCTCCACCATGCTTTTCTCGTTATCCGGGATGCGGCCATACCGGATCTCGGCAACTTTCCCGAGGTCGCCGTTCCGTTCGGCACGTTCGGCCTCGAACTTTAAGTTCTCGATCTCGGTCTTCTTTGCCTGGATCTGCTCGACGAGCTCTTTTTCCGACCGCCACTTTGCATGCAGCCGGTTTCTCTCCTCGGTCAGGTTCGCGATCTCTTCATTGAGAATCTTGAGCTTTCCCTGGTCCTTCTCGCGCTTGATGGCTTCCCGTTCAATCTCCAGCTGGTGGATTTTTCGCTCGATCTTTTCGAGTTCTTCCGGTTTCGAGTTGATCTCGAGCCGGAGTTTCGAGGCGGCCTCGTCGATTAAATCGATGGCCTTGTCGGGGAGGAACCGGTCGGAGATATAGCGCTGCGAGAGTTCGACCGCAGCAATGATCGCTTCGTCCTTGATCCTCACATGGTGATGGGTTTCGTACTTCTCCTTGATGCCCCGGAGGATGGAGATGGCATCGTCTGCATCCGGCTCGTTGACCATCACCGGCTGGAACCGCCGTTCGAGCGCCTTGTCCTTCTCGAAATACTTCTGGTATTCCTTTAAGGTCGTTGCGCCGATGACGTGGAGTTCTCCCCGTGAGAGCGCGGGCTTGAGGATGTTTGCCGCGTCCATGGCACCCTCGCCCCCGCCGGCCCCGACCAGGGTGTGGATCTCGTCGATGAAGAGAATGATCTCACCGTCGGACGAGGTCACTTCCTTGATGACACTTTTTAGCCGTTCCTCGAACTCTCCCTTGAACTTGGCCCCGGCGATCAGGGCACCCATATCGAGGGAGAAGATCTGCTTCGTCTTCAGGTTATCCGGGACATCGCCGTCGATGATCCGGTGGGCAAGACCTTCGGCTATGGCGGTTTTACCCACACCGGGCTCCCCGATGAGGATCGGGTTGTTCTTCGTTCTCCGTGAAAGGATCTGCAGCACCCTGCGGATCTCTTCGTCACGCCCGATGACCGGATCGAGTTTTCCCTTGCGGGCAAGATCGTTGAGGTTCCGGGCGTATTTTTCCAGGGCATTATAGGTATCTTCGGCATTCTGGCTGTTCACGGTCTCACCTTTCCGCAACTGGCTGATGGCGGTCTTTAACTCTTTTTCCGATACCCCGTTCTCCTTAAGCAGCCGGGATGTGCTGTCGCTGACCGAGAGGATCCCAAGGAGGATCTGTTCGAGCGAGACGAACTCATCCCCGGACTCCTTTGAAAGTGCGACGGCTTTCTGCAGGGCCTTTGAGGCATCGTTTGAGAGGTTCTGGTCCCCGCCGGTTACCTCGGGATATGTATCGATGATCCGGTCGAGGGCAGCGGTAACCCCGTCGACGTTCACATTCAGTTTTTTTAAGAGATACGGGATGACATTCTCGTCAACCAGGAGCATCCCTTTAAGGAGGTGCGATGTCTCGATGGACGGGTTCTTTTTTGCCGTTGCTAGTTCGATTGCCTTCGAGACTGCTTCCTGCGATTTGATGGTGAAATTGTTGAAGTTCATGATGCTGGTGGTTTTTCTGGTTGTTCATTATCCGCTACCGGTAATTCGTAATAGCGTCCCTTCCTGTCAAATAGTTTGGCAATGAGGAACCCGGCCCGGTAACCACCGGGAGCGATCCCGTGCCTGTTATACATACTGGGCAAGGGTATCCGCATCGACGGGATCAGGGGCAGATGCAGGGACAGAGATGTGACCCGGGGATTCGATCCCGCAGGTCGTATCAAGGCCGTCAAGCCCGTCGGCGTCCCCGCCTAACCGGCTGAGCCGGTCGATCACCTGCCAGTGAAGGATCGCCCTGTTCCTCCCGGTCCCGGCTTCGTTTATCGCTTCCTGTCCTGCCAGGTTTACTGTCGTGAAATCTGTGGTAATCGTCATGCCTCCTTTTCTAGGATTAACCCTAGGTTAGTATGGTTGAATATATAAAAGGTTGGGTCGGGGTGGCTATTACTTGGCGTGGGGTGAAATCAGGTGTTAACCAGCGTGAGAGGAGTCAAACAATATTATGTAAAGTAAATTGATAAAAATTGAAACCCGACTCCAACAGAAAGTAGGCACATACCAATTTGTGCATTTCCTTTATCTTTTAAAAACGCTCTCCACAATTCCGGATTTGGTCCGGGGTGTGAAGAACAGATTTCTGTAATTTCTTGCTTTGTTCGTAATAGATTGGGCGCGAAAAAAATTGCACTTAAGACGGATAATATTACGCTAATTACAGTACAAACAAGTCCCAATATACTTGCCATCAAGAGAGAATAGATTTCATTAATTTAATAAAATTGTCTATTTTGCTTGCGCAGCATTCTGAATCAGCGTCATCCACTTATCTTCCCCATAAATCACGATTCCACGCGCATCTGCCATGTTTTTCCCGTCAGGTGCTTCATGAGACCGGACAACGTTGTGATAAATTTACATCCTTGGCAGAGCCTTACGATTTCACAATCCGCTCCTGACAAGAAACCTCCGCGGCAGGTAATTGCCGGAAAAGGGCGTACAGGTAATTGCCCCGCCGTGCCCCGTGAGGGGCCCTGAGGCGGGGAGACCTCACTCCAGTTTCCTGAATCCCGGCTTTTTAGATCTCAATGCGACCACCCTCAGATAAGATTAGTGAGTGGGTACCCCCACCTTCACGCACACAAAAGGGGGATCCCCCCTTCACAATCACGCCACCCCCCCAGGGGTCCCCTCCCATTCCGCGAAAAAATTGCCGCCCCGCTCTTTTTTTTAAAAGGGGACCCCCACCCCCCTTGCCCGGACCGTCCGGCGTGGGCTCTTTGATTTTTGTCACATAGCAATGTGATAATCACATAAGCATGTGATAAACGCATGTACATGTGACAACCGCTTCCCGGACTTTTTTTTAATGGCCACCCCCCTCCCCCCGACACCCACGCACAAAAAATTGTCGGACCCCCCCATGGGTCTCATCACATCCCGCGAAAAAAATACCGCCCCGCTCTTTTTTAAAAAAGGGGGCCCCCACCCCCCCTTGCCCGGACCGTCCGGCGTGGGCTGCCGGTTTTTTGTCAGATGATCAATTGATAATCAAGTGTACATCTGATAATCAAATGGACATCTGACAATCGGTTTCCGGATTTTTTTTGTAATGGGGAGGGGGGTGGGGGTCACCCCCTCCCCCCCACGGCTCAAAACTTCACCCGAATCTGGATCGCACCGCGGGCTATTTGTAGGCCGGACCCTTGTATGGATATATGAAAGCCGGGTGCCTCTGCCTTGCTGCGCTCATGCTTTTCCTTGCAGTTTCTGCGTGCGGGTGCACGGCACCGTCATCCCCGAAGGCTGCGGCTACTCAGCAGTACACGCCCCAGTACACCACAGGGCAGTCCGTTATCCCCATCGGCCGGGGGCAGTTCGTCTTCAACGATACGCTCGGGAATGCAGACCGCCCGATCACGGTCTACACCTATCGCCCGGCGGCGTGGAACCAGTCGGGGCCGATCCTGATCGTGATGCCCGGCGCAGGCCGGGCCGGGCTCTCGCCCCGCGAGACCTGGGTCCCGTATGCCGAACAGTATTCCTGCCTGCTCCTCGTCCCCGAGTTCTCCGATACTGCCTATCCCGGCGACCTCTGGTACCCGCTCGGGAACACCTATGACGCCACGAACTGGCAGCCAAAACAGAACTGGACGTTTATGGCAATCGAGCACCTCTTCGATTATGTCCGCACCACGACCGGCGCAACGCAGGCCACCTACCTCCTCGACGGGCACAGCGCCGGCGCACAGTTCGTCCACCGGCTCGTCACCTTCCTGCCGGACGCACGCTACCGCCGGGCGGTCGCCGCAAATGCCGGCGTGTACGTGCTCCCCGACTATTCGATCCCGTACCCGTTCGGCCTTGACAGTTCCCCCTTGTACCAGAGCGATCTCCCGAAAGTGCTCTCCCGTAAACTCATCATCCTGTCCGGGGAGCTCGACACGAACCCGAACGACAGCGGCCTTGCCACATTCCCGCTCGCGGAGGCAGAGGGGAGCACGCGGTTTGCCCGGGCAAAGACCTACTATGCCTCGGCACAGGCAGCGGCCGCACAGGATTCCATCCCGCTTGGCTGGGAATACCATGTTGTCCCGGGGGTCGGGCACGATGAGGCGGGTATGGCCGGGCCATCGGCCGGGTACCTGTTCAACAGCAGCTGAATGGGAGATGCAGGCAGTAATCTGCCATCGCCGAACCCGGGGATAAAAATAAAAAGAGTTATTTGCCCGCGTCCGCAGCTTTTTCAAGCGCTTTCCTGAGATCTGCGGTGCGCTTCTGGACATCGTCAAAAGACTTCCGCTGCCAGTAGACAAGATCGCGGAGCTCGTCCGCGAGCCGGACAATCCGGTCCGTTACCAGGCGCTTGCCTTTCAGGTATTCGACCTGGTTGATGAGGCCGACCGCCTGGTATAACAGGTCGCGCCGTCCCTTGGCGTACAGGAGGTCCCAGGACTTCTGCTCGTACTTCTCGAAATCTGCACCGTCGAGTGTCCCCTTGACCTGTTCGAGCGCACGATCGAAGTGTTCCTTTGTGATGGTGACGGAAATGTCGGCTTTCTTTTTGTCCGCCCCGTCGCTCTCCCGGGTGAGTTCGTCGATCACGGCGGCCTTGGTCTCCCGCACGAGCGCTTCGAGATCGGCCCCGACAAAGAACCGGGTCCGGGCGGCAAGGTCGTCGATCTTCACCTCCGGGGCAAGGAGGTCTTCGATGCCTTTCAGGTACGTAGCGAGGATCGCTTTTCTCCCCGCCTCGTCCGGTGGCGGGATGTAGAGGTGCTTTTCGAGCCGGCCGGGCCGGAGCAGGGCCGGGTCCAGGAGGTCGGGGCGGTTCGTGGCGCCGATCACAAAGACTTCTTTAAGCTCCTCCACGCCGTCAAGCTCAGTTAAAAACTGCGAGAGCACGCTCTCGGTCACGTGCGTGTTGTCCGCCACCGCCCCGCGTTTCGGGAAGAGCGCATCGATCTCGTCGAAGAAGATGATGCACGGTGCGGACTGCCGGGCCTTGCGGAAGGCTTCCCGCACGTGCTTCTCGGAATCCCCGACACCTTTGGAAAGCATCTCGGGGCCTTTTACCGAGATGAAGTTGAGCTGGCGCTTGCTCGCGATGCCTTTCACGAGAAGCGTCTTTCCCGTGCCCGGCGGTCCAAAGAGCAGGATCCCCTTCGGGGGTTTGTACTGGAGCTTCTCGAAGATGCCCGGGAACCGAAGCCGGCCCTCGACGGTCTTTACGAGCGTGTCCTTGACATCGTCGAGCCCGCCGATATCTTCCCAGGCAACATCGGGGATCTCGATAAGGACCTCGCGGAGCGCGCTCGGCTGGACAACCTTTCGTGCCGCATCGAAGTCGGCCTTCGTGAGCCGGAGCTGGTCGATCACTTCGTTGGGGATCTCCTTGTCGATATCGATTAAGGGGATGATCTTCCGGATCGCGTTCATCGCCGCTTCTTTTACGAGAAGGGCGATATCCGCCCCCACAAACCCGAACGTGGTCTCCGCGAGCGATTCGAGATCAACGTCCTTTGCGAGCGGCACGCCCCGGGTGTGGACCTGGAAGATCTCGTACCTGCCCTTCTTGTCCGGGATCCCGATCTCGATCTCCCGGTCAAAGCGCCCGCCGCGCCGGAGCGCCGGGTCGATGGAGTTCGGGAGGTTGGTGGCCGCAATCACGATGACCTGCCCGCGCCCTGCAAGACCGTCCATGAGGGCGAGCAGCTGGGCAACGATGCGGCGTTCAACTTCTCCCTGCACATCCTCGCGCTTCGGGGCGATGGCATCGATCTCGTCGATGAAGACAATCGAGGGCGCGTTCTCCTCTGCGTCGTGGAACTTGTCCCGCAGGGCCTTCTCGCTGTCCCCGTAGAACTTGCTCATGATCTCGGGGCCCGAGAGCGTGAGGAAGTGGGCGTCCACCTCGTTTGCAACCGCTTTTGCTATGAGCGTCTTTCCTGTCCCCGGCGGGCCGTAGAAGAGCACGCCCTTGGGGGGTTTGATCCCGACCTTCTCGAAGATCTCCGGGTGGCGAAGAGGGAGCTCGATCATCTCCCGCACGAGCTGGAGCTCGCGTTCGAGCCCGCCGATATCCTCGTACTGGATGTTCGTGATCTGCCGCTTTCCCTCCTCCGGCTTGAAGGGCTCGTTCTTGAGCTCGATCTCGGTATCGTCAGAGACTATCGCAATCGCCCGGGGCGCGACCCGGACGATCACGAACGTGACCGAGTTCCCGAGAATATCGACCCGGAGGGACTGCCCTTCGACAACCGAGCGGCCCCGCAGCACCCGCGAGAGGTATTGTTCCCCGCCCACGAGCCGCGTCTCCTGTACCGGCTGGATCACGACTTTGGTGGCATAGCCCGCCTCGGACTTGCGGATCTTCACCTTCTCGTCGATCCCGGCGCTCGCGTTTGCCCGGACACTCCCGTCAATCCGCAGGATCGCAAACCCGATATCCTCCGCAAACCCGGGCCAGACGATCGCTGCCGCGCTCCGCTTCCCCACGATCTCGATCACGTCGCCCGAGACAAGGCCGAGCTTCTTCATTACGTCCACGCTTAAGCGGGCGATCCCCCGGCTTGCGTCGTTATGCGCCGCTTCCTTTACCGTTACTTCAAAAAAACCCGTTTCTGCCATGTGCGTCCCGTGCAGTCTATGCTCTTGTATAGTGCCGGGAAATCATAAATGCACCCGTGCGGACAATCCCTGCCCCGGTTTTGCCCTGCAGCCCTGATGCTTCATTGTTTACCTAAACTAAAATTTACTTGTTTTATAGACAAGCAATATTTCGTCCAGAAAGGCAAAACCGAGCCTTTATCTGCTCTTTTGCGGAACCGGTAAGGTATGAGTATCATAGATGATGCCCGGAACGGCATCGTAACCGACGAGATGAAACAGGTCGCAAAAGCCGAAGGCGTGACCGAGGACTTTGTGCGGCGCGGCGTTGCCGAGGGCCACATTGTTATCCCGGTCTCCCCCTACCGCAAGGTCAAGATCTGCGGTATCGGCGAGGGCCTGCGCACCAAGGTGAACGCCTCCATCGGGACCTCCACCGATATTGTCAATATTCCCGAAGAGGTCGAGAAGGCGCGGCAGGCCGAGCTTGCGGGTGCCGACACTTTAATGGAGCTCTCCACCGGCGGTGACTTTGTCGAGATCCGTAAACAGGTGATCGCAAACACCACGCTTTCCGTGGGATGCGTCCCGCTCTACCAGGCCTTCATCGAGGCCGTGAAAAAGGACGGCGCCGTTGTCAACATGAAAGAGGACGACCTCTTCCGGATCACGGCCGAGCAGGCCAAGCTCGGTACGAACTTCATGGCAATCCACACCGGCATCAACTGGGAGACGGTCAAGAGACTTAAAAACCAGGGCCGGCACTGCGGGCTGGTATCGAGAGGAGGGGCATTCATGACCGCATGGATGCTCCACAACGAGAAGGAGAACCCGCTTTATTCAGAGTTCGACTACCTCATGGAGATTATGAAAGAGCATGAGGTCACCCTCTCGATGGGGAACGGCATGCGGGCCGGCGCCATCCACGATGCAACCGACCGGGCCGGCATTCAGGAGCTCCTCATCAACGCCGAGCTTGCCGATAAAGCGCACGCACAAGGCATCCAGGTGATTGTCGAAGGTCCGGGCCATGTCCCGATCGATGAGATCGCGACAAACGTCCAGCTCATGAAGCGGGTCACGAACAACAAGCCGTTCTACATGCTCGGCCCCATTGTGACCGACATTGCACCGGGCTACGACGACCGGGTGGCCGCCATCGGTGCCGCCATATCGTCTTCCCTTGGTGCCGACTTCATCTGCTACGTTACCCCTGCCGAGCACCTTGCCCTCCCGACCCCCGAAGAGGTATACGAGGGAGTTATGAGCTCGCGGATTGCCGCACACGTTGGCGACATGGTCAAGCTCAAAAAGACCCGGGCCGCCGACCTCGAAATGGGCCACGCCCGCCGCGACCTTGACTGGAACCGCCAGTTTGCGGTTGCCATGAACCCGGCCCGCGCACGGAAGATCCGTAACGAGCGGATGCCCGCAGATACCGACGGCTGCACCATGTGCGGGGACTTCTGCGCCATCAAGATCGTCAACCGGCACTTCAAATTCTAAATTCCTTTTTTTCCCGTGCACCCGTGTCGGCCGGTACCGGTTCCGATGCAAATGCACTAAATAAGGTAATCCCCAATAATCCGTAACGGTGATGCTATCAGGGTCAATTTTGGCGGCTTTGTTCCGCTCTCCACGGTAGACTGGCGGGGCCGGGCGGTCTGCACCGTCTTTTTCCGGGGCTGCCCCCTACGGTGCTCCTACTGCCAGAACGCCGCGATCTTCGGCGGCGAGGACTACCGGGATACAGACGAGGTTATCCGGCTCATCGAGGGCTCGAAAATTGCCGTGAGCGGTGTGGTCTTCTCGGGCGGGGAGCCGACCCTCCAGAAAGAGGCGCTCCTGTGCCTTGCCCGTGCCGCACAGAAACACGGGCTTGCCACGGGCCTCCAGACAAACGGCGCCTTTCCTGATACCATCAGGGCCCTTCTTGCCGAGCGGCTCATCGACCGGATCGCGATCGATTACAAGACGCAGTGGGAGGGATTCTCCGGCGCACAGGACGGTGCGGCCGTGGAAAACTATGCAAAAAATGTCATGCAGTCGACAGAGGCTGCACGGGAAGCGTTCCGGAACGGGACGCTTGCAGAACTCGAGATCGTAGTAACCGTATTTTATGAGAATGCAAAATACTTACAGGAGATTTCGCGTAAGGTTGCCGATATACCCCTCGTCCTCCAGCAGGGAGAGCACAAGATCCCGATGGTCCCGGGCGGGGCAGAGAACACCAGCGCATATATCCTAAAGAGATGGGAGACCATCGGGCAGTACACCCCCATGACGCTACCAGAGATTAAAAAAATTGCCGACGGGCTCAAACGGGATGTCCGGATCCGGACCCGGGACGGCGGGGAGATCCCCTATAACCGGAGGTACCTGTTATGAAGGTGTTCGGGGTTGTGGGGCTTCCCGCGAGCGGCAAGGGAGAATTTTCCCGGATAGCCGCGAGCCTTGGCATCCCGGTCGTGGTCATGGGCGACGTGATCAGGAATGCCGTAAAAGAGGCGGGTCTTCCCCCGACCGATGCAAACCTCGGGGCAACGGCAAACCGGCTCCGGGCCGAGCACGGCATGGACGCGATTGCGATCCTCTGCGTGGACTTACTAAAAAAGCAGGATGCCCCGCTCGTCCTTGTAGACGGGATCCGGGGGGATGCAGAGGTCAGGGTCTTTAAGGAGCACTTCCCGGGTTTTAGGCTCGTTGCAATCGAGACCTCGTTTGAGATACGCCTCGAACGGCTCCGCGAGCGCAAGCGGAGCGACGATGTGGGTTCTGCCGAGGGGCTCAAGACCCGCGACGAGCGCGAGAAGGGCTGGGGACTCGCGCGTGCCCTTGCACTGGCCGACGTGCGGATCAACAACGACGGTACGCTCGAAGAGTTCACGACAAAGGTGACCGGGTTTATCCGGGCGCTGGAGCAGGAGCCATGACGCTGAAGGCCTACTTCTCCTCGTCCTCGAAGGTCTGGGACGACATATCCTGGGTCTATGGGATAAAGGACGCGGGATACGCGGGCTGGGAGATCGTGGCCGACGGCAATTACCGGCTGGAGAAGCCGGAGAACATAAAAAAAATTAAAGAGGCAATCGCATCGACCGGGCTCGGTGTGACCGTGCACGCGCCGTATGGCGACCTCAACCTTGCCACCTTAAACGACCCGATCTGGCGGGAATCCATCCGGCAGATCGAGGTCTGCATTGAACACGCGGCAGACCTGACCGACCGGGTGACCATACACCCGGGCTACCTCTCGCCGGCGGGAAAACTCGTACCCCAGAAGGTCTGGGAGCTCCAGAAGGAGGCCCTGCGCCGGATCGGGAAGTGTGCGGCTGAATACGGGGTGCTTGCCTGCCTTGAAAACATGATCCTCCATAAGGAGTTCCTCTGCCGGGACTGCGGGGAGCTGATGGGAATGGCGGAAGGAATCGAGGGGATCGGCCTGACGTTCGATTTCGGGCATGCGAATACGGTCGGGAAGGTCCCCGATTTCCTCGCGCACGTAGGATCTGCAAACCATATCCATATCCACGACAACCACGGGGAATCGGACGAGCATCTTGCGCTCGGGGACGGCACGATTGACTGGCACAGGGCCGGAAAGGCGATTGCCGCACAGTACAGCGGCGTTGTCGTGGTCGAGGGCCGCTCGGTCGAAGAGGCAAAAAAGAGTCTCGCGGTCTTTACGGAGTGCTTCGTATGAGCGGCGAGACCCTCCAGGTCTATTTCCTCGGGACGGCAGGAGCCCTCCCGACCCCGGCAAGGAACCCGTCCTGTATCATGGTCCGGCGCGGTACCGATACCCTCCTCTTCGACTGCGGGGAAGGCGCCCAGCAGCAGATGATGCGGGCCCGGTGCGGGTTTACCATCAATGCGATCTTCGTCTCGCACTGGCACGCCGACCATTTCCTCGGGATCTTCGGGCTTGTCCAGACCATGTCCTTCAATGGCCGGACCGAGCCTCTGACCATCTACGGGCCGACCTGGGTGCACGAGTTCGTGGAGACAGTAAAAAAGGTTGCACGATTCAACCTGAAGTTCACGCTCGACTCTGTGGAGGTTGCTGACGGCTCGTGGGTGCGCTTCGACGGTTACACGGTCACGGTGTTCGGGGTCAGCCACGGTATGCCGGCGCTTGGCTATGTGCTCGAAGAAGACCCCCGCCCGGGCCGGTTCGACCGCGAGCACGCCATCGAACTCGGCGTCCCGCCCGGGCCGCTCTTCGGGAAGCTCCAGCGGGGCGAGACCATCAGGATCACAAAGGACGGCACCGAGCGGGAGATACTCCCGTCCGATGTCCTGGGTACTCCCCGCCCGGGCCGGAAGATCGTGTATACCGGGGATACCCGGCCGGTCTCCCAGACCCTTGCGGTGCATGCAAAGGAGGCCGATCTTCTGATCCACGATGCAACGTACGATGAGAGCGAGATCAAGCGTGCCGCCGAGTTCTACCACGCCACTGCCCGGCAGGCCGGGGAGGCGGCGGCAGCTGCAAATGCCAGGACCCTTGCCCTGACGCACATCAGTTCGCGGTACACGGATACCACGGCCCATATGAACGAGGCAAAGTCTGCGTTTTCCGGTGATGTGATTGTACCGGAGGACCGGTTCATGCTGGAGATCGGGTACCGGGATTGAATTCTCTTTTACTGGTTACTACGGTAATTTAGCGAGCTGACGCCCCCCAGTCCCCCCTTCACAAAAAACGGGTGGCACGGCTACACCCGTTTTTTGCGTGGGGGGTTCCGGATTCAACTAGACCAAAATTCCCCTTCTTTCGATTAGAAAACCATATTTGAATTTTGATCTCCTGTGAACATATTGTGATGTACAAGGGGTAGGGGCTGCATTAAATAAGGAATTTTCATCGAACGATTCAGGGTATATTTATACAAAATTTCTCATCGTAATTATCCCAAAATCTTTTTATTATTGATTTTGTATTAATTAAATATGGGCCAATTTTTGTTATTCTTTGCAGGTTTGCTATTAGGTATGCTTACAGGTCTATTTGGAAACTGGGCCATATCTTCTTGGTATTACCATAAAGATCATCCTCCTGAAAACTGGTATGATCCTTATCTCCCGTTTGCAGCATTTATTGTGATTTTTTTAGCGATGTTTGGAATTTTTGTTTACATCGGTACATTTGCACCATTCCTTTAATTTTTACTATTTTGAAAGATACGACACAGGTTCTCCTCCATCACAACTAACATAACCTTACCGCAACCATTCATGGTACACGCAAGCACGTCATTCGTGCCTGCCGACGGAGAACGATAAATCCAGAAAATAATAAGCCGCATTCTATATCGTTTCGTTTCGCTGTGCGTGTGGAGAGAGAAATGGAATCAGATTCAGATATCATTGTTTACCGGCTGGCCGCAGGCTGCGACCTGTCCGATGTGGAGGAGGGTAAGACCTACCTCGGCAAGGTCCAGGGCTTTGCAACTTTCGGGATGTTTGTCCAGCTCAACGACCGGATCAAGGGCCTCGTGCACAAGACAAGCGTCAAGGCCGAGCACAAGGAAAAGGACAGCGTCCTTGTGAGGGTCCGCCAGATCCGGCCGAACGGCAACATCGACCTCGAAGAGATGCTGATCCAGATCTACCAGGTCCAGCAGATCGAGCGGACGTCGACGACCGTGCGGATCGCCGATCTTAAGACAAAGCAGGGAAAGACCGTTGCCATTGAAGGCGAGGTTGCCCAGATCAAGCAGACGAGCGGCCCGACCATCTTTACCATCGTCGACGAATCCGGCACCCAGAACGTCGCTGCCTTTGTCGAAGCCGGTGTCCGGGCCTACCCGGAGATCGAGCTCAACATGATTGTCAAGGTCATCGGCGAAGTCATGATGCGCAACAACCAGCTCCAGATCGAAGCCGATGCCGTCTCTGCGCTGGCCGGTGACGAGGAGGGAGCCGTGAGGACGAGGATAGAGCAGGCGCTCGATGCCAGGGCGGAACCCGAGATCATCAAGCCGCTCGTGAAAAGCGATGTGCTTGACGCCCTCATGCCCGAGATGCGCAAGGTAGCAAAGATCATCAGGAAAGCTATCTTTACCGCCCAGCCCATCATCCTCCGGCACCATGCGGATGCAGACGGTATCTGCTCGGCGGTTGCCATCGAGCAGGCAGTAGTTTCGCTCATCAAAGAGTCCGGCGGGGACTTCGATGCCGACTATTTCCTCTTCAAGCGTGCCCCGTCAAAGGCACCTTTCTACGAGATCGAGGATATCACCCGTGACCTCGATTTCGCCTTAAAGGACCATGCCCGGTTCGGCCAGAAGATGCCCTTAGTGATCCTCACCGATAATGGTTCCACCGAGGAAGACGAAGCCTCGTACAAGATCGCGAGCGTGTACGACATTCCCTTTGTCGTGATCGACCACCACCACCCGGATGCCACCATCGACAAGTACCTGGTCGGCCACGTCAACCCCTACCATGTGGGAGGGGACTTTGGCGTAACTGCCGGGATGCTCGGGACCGAAGTGGCCCGGCTCATCAACCCCCGGGTCGAACCCCTGATCAAACATCTCCCGGCGATTGCCGGTGTGGGCGACCGGAGCGAAGCACCGGAACGTGCCCTCTACCTCGCCCTTATCCGCGACCAGTACTCCGAGCAGGCCTGCAAGAATATTGCCCTTGCGCTCGACTACGAGCAGTTCTGGCTCCGGTTCAATGACGGCAGGGAGATCGTAAAAGACATTCTTAACCTTCTCGGGAACCGGGAGCGCCACGAGAAACTGGTCGGCCTCCTGGTCGAAGGCGCAAATGCAATGATCGAAGACCAGATGAGCGCCTGCATGCCCCATGTCGTCTCCCGTGTGCTGCCCAATGCAGCCCACCTGTTCTTAATCGACGTGGAGATCCACGCCCACAAGTTCACCTTCCCCCCGCCGGGGAAGACCTCGGGGGAGGTCCACGACATCCTCTGCAAGCAGAACGAGGGAAAACCGGTGGTCACCATCGGGTTTGGCCCGGACTTTGCGGTCCTGCGGTCCCGGGGCGTGCACATGAACATCCCCCGTATGGTGCGGGACCTGCACAACGAGATCCCCGGCGGCGGGATCTCCGGCGGCGGCCACCTGGTGGTCGGCAGCATCAAGTTCGTGGAAGGTATGCGGGAAGTTGTGCTCGATGCCCTGATCAAGAAGATCGGCGATGCTCCGGTGCAGCAGCCTTAAATTCCGTCCTTTTTTTAATTTCAGGGATTTTTGTTAATAAACATGAAAACCCGGCCGTTTACGGGGCCGGATGCAATCTGCGCAAAATCTGGCCGAATTAAATAGTTTCTGGTCAGAATAAGGCCGCTGTTGCCTAAATAACCATAAATTTAACCTGTATCGTCCGCTATATATAAATAGGAGTTGCTCTATATGAATGGTTAATGCTGAGGCGAGATATGTCAACAAGCAAGAAGTTACGCGAAAAGTACAACGAAACCCAGCACCAAATTGTATCCTACCTTACCTCAGGGATAACCAAAGGCAAACACTACTTCAAGTCAAAATATATTGCAAAAGATCTCGGGTTATCCCCCAAGGAAGTGGGAACCAACATGGCGATCCTTGCCGAAATGTGCAAGGAGCTTTCAATCATCAGGTGGAGTTATTCGAACAGCACGACGTGGATGGTCACGCCCCGTGCCCTCTAACTTTTTTACTTTTCCCCACCTTCTTCTAGTATATGCCAAAACTTGAGTTTGAAGCGGTTATCGATTTTGTTGCAGACATCAACGAAGAAAAAGACTGCCTGATGTCCCAGGACAACACGCAGGACAATCCGGCTGCGCTCTGGTTTAATATCGACATCCCCAAAGGGCACGATTTCAAAGCCGGGGAGCGGGTCCGGGTCATCGTTGAAAAAGTATCCTGATACCAACAAAACGGGTAAGCCCCGGTTTCCCGGAGACCTTTCCCGCTATTCCGCCGGTGCTGCCGCGGTATAGAACCGGTACGGCGTTTCAAGATCGATCCGGAATGAGTCCACGTTGGACGTGGTGATGATCATGTATACCGGGCCCGAGGCCCGGACTATCTTGTACATGCTGCCGGGGAACTGGATCTCTCCCCCCTGCAGAATGGCCCCCGTCTTCGCATCGCAGACTACCATCTTGAACATGGCATACTGGGGCATCCTGTTGGCCGTTACCGTCATGTTGAGTGCCCATATTTCGTACGGCACGGTAAATACCTGGGTCAGTCCTCCCCCGGTTCCCTCCATATAGGCAAAGGTCACGCTCCGGTTATCCTTCAGGGGGATATCGGATGCCCCAAAAGAGACCATGTTATCGGGGAGATGGATCTTCGGGTACGTGAACGGGTTGCTGGTGTACATGATGCGATACGGCGGTGACGGCTCGCTGGGTGTGTGTGTTACAACAGGTACCTGAGTGAGAGGGGGGGTTATTTCCGGGCTGATAGCAGGAGTTTCATTTACGGTTATCGGGACTGTCGTGACCGGGTGCTGGGGGGCCGGTGAGAGTAACAGGAGCGAGTCGGGCCGGACTATGACGGCAACTAAGAGGAGCACGACAAAACCCCCGACCAGCGTGAAAAGATCTCCTTTGTCCACACATACTACTGGCAATCATCAGATAAAAATCGTGAGGATCTGCGGAGAAACGGGAATGATCCGGCGCAATACGTTTTTTACTGCAATAAATGGCAGATAATGTATATATCTTAAAAATATATCGGAAAATGCGGGAACACTTTAGTATCGTCATGATGCATATTGTTATTCATGGAACTCCCCGGGCTCCGGACATGGGTCATTTTTTACCTGATCTCCTTTGTCGTTCTCCTGTGGGCAGCCTTTCTTACCGCAAACGGCTCCATGCTCTGGGTAAGCCTGATGCTTGTTATCGTCGTTATCGGGATCAATTTTATCACGGTCTATGCCCAGATAAAACAGCATTCGGCACGAAAAGCACTCCAGGCCGAGTTTGTAAAAGGGATCGGGAAAAATGCCGAGAACGAAGATGAGGAGCCCCCGGCTCACTGATAAAAAAAATAGCCGGGTCTTTCAGTCTTTTCTGGTATAGATCTTCTGGATGGAATTTATGGGGGTAAAGAGTCCTTCCACCTCGCGGCCGAGGTATTCGGTCTTTCCCATCACATAATATCCCCCGGGGACGAGGGCTGCGTGGAACATCCTTGCCAGGTCGTCTTTCTGTTTCTCGGTGAAATAGATCGTAACGTTCCTGCAGGTGATAAGATCGAGGAACTTCGCAGGGGGCAGACCGCTCATGAGGTCGTGGGGACGGAACCGGATCAGCTCCTGGAGGTGCGGCTTTACCTGGTAGTTCCCGTCAGGAAGTTTGGTGAAATGCCGCTGGATCTGTGCAGCGGAAAGTTTTCCCATTGCTTTTTCCGAATAGATCCCGTCTTTTGCCTTTTTTAAGACTACTTCGTCGATATCGGTAGCCGTGATCTGGGCGGAAAGCGATTTGTCCGCGGCTATTATATCGTGGAGGATCATGGCAATCGAATAAGGCTCTTCTCCCGTGGAACACCCTGCACACCAGATCCGGATCGTCTTTCTGCCGTGGAAAAGGGCCGGGAGGACTTCCTTTTTGAGGAGATCGTAAACTTCGGCGTCCCGGAAGAATTCGGTCACGTTGATGGTGAGCGCATTCCTGAGGTTCTCAAGCTCCGGCGGGTGCTCGTGGAGGTACCGGAGATAGTCCGGATACGTTGCAGTACTGGTCGAACGCATGCGGGAGAGCAGCCGTCTCTTGATGTAATCTTCCTTGTAATTGTTACACTGGATCTTGATGGTCTGCTCGATGTATTTTTTTAAAGCGGAAAAGCCGTCGTCAGCTGTTATCATGGTAGTGTACTCCGCGTTGTGGGGTCTTATACATCTGCGGGAACATCCCGCGCTTCTGGGAAGCTTTCGGATGATTGCCTGCTAAACAGCAGGGGCGGGATTATTTTTCCCGTCTTTTTTTGTTTTAAGTATGGAACTCTTCCATCATATGGCTGCAGCGTTCGGCCATGGTGGAGAGTTCGGCAGATGCGCTCGCAATCTCCTCGGTCGAGGCACTGGTCTCCTCGGCAAGCGCTGCCATATCTTCCATCCGCTGCTGGTTGTCCTCGGTCGCCGCCTTGACCGATTCGACACTGGACATCAGGCCGGAAGTGGCCTGTGCCTGGTTCTCGGTGGCTTTTGTGATCTCCGTAACACCGTTCGAGACCACATTTGCCTCGGCGATAATCCGGTTCAGGGACTCTACCGTCTGGTTGACGCTCTCAATCCCAGCCTTGATCTCGTCAAAGGAACTCTGGATGGATGACGCAGTGACCTCGCTCTTTGCCTGGATGGATTTGATGAGGGTCTCGATCTGCGAACTCGCTTTCTTGGACTCACCGGCAAGGTTCTTGACCTCCCCGGCAACCACCGCAAACCCGCGGCCGTGTTCTCCCGCCCGTGCCGCCTCGATTGCGGCATTCAGGGCGAGGAGGTTGGTCTGGTTTGCGATATCCGTGATAAGGTTGACGATTTTCGTGATCTGCTGCATCTGCTCGTTTAATGCAGTGATCTCGTCGACACTCTTCTTTGAGATCTGCTCAACGGACTGCATCTTGTCGGTCGCGGTCTTTCCGATACCGGCTGCCTGCGCACCTTCATGAGCGGCCTTTTCCGCATGGGTCATGACCTCGTGGGAGGTGCTGGCAATCTCTTCGATCGATGCAGAGATATCCGAGACTACGCCGGAGATCTTGTCGACCGCGGCAAGCTGCATTTTTGCATTGTCGGTCGCTTTCTGTGAGGAGAGGGCCACCTGCTCGGTCGCCTTTGCGATCTCCTCGGTCGACTTGATGGTGTCTTTTACGGTCACGTCCAGTCTCTTGACCGAGGCCATGAGGTCGGAAATGACGGCATGGATCGCCTCTACCGAGGTGTTAAAGTCCCTCTTGAGCTGGACGAGCGGATCCGCATCGTCGATACTGAGCCGGCAGGTGAGATCTCCCGACGAGATCTTTGCAAGGCCCGATTCGAGTTCGGTTGCGCTTGCCGAGAGCAGTTCTGCGTTCGCTTTTGCCTCGTCCATCATGATCTGGATCTTCTTTTCCTGTGCCCTCCGTGCGGTGACATCGACGTACACGCAGAGGATGGACGAGATGTTCTGCTGGGCATCGAGCATGGGGATCCCGTACTGTTCGAGGATATGCGCGCCGGTCGGGAACTCGATAGTGATCTCGCCGAAACTGCGCTTCTTTTCGGTGAGCACCGTCTTGAGCCCCTGCCCGGTCTGGGCGGTGATCCGGAACTCTCTTGCGCTCATCCCGACCAGTTTCTCTTTTGCTATGCCGGTCAGGCCGACATATGCCTCGTTTGCCATGAGGATCTTAAATGTGGCGTCCATGAGCATGATGGGCATCGGGTTCTGCATCACGATGGTATCGGAGCGTTTCCGGAATGCCGCTGCCTTTTCCATCTCTTTTGCGAGGGTTTCCTGGTTTTTCCGCTGCTCGGTCACGTCATTATATACCAAAAGGAGGCTCTCGATCTCGTTTTTGTTGTCAAGGAGTGGCATTACGTACTGTTCGAGGATATGGGTGCCGCTCGGGAGATCGACGGTGACTTCTCCAAAGGCCCGGCGTCTGGTCTGGATTGCGACCTTTGCGCCCTCTCCTTTCTGGTCTTTGATCTTGATCTCCCGCAGGTTCATGCCCCGGATTGTATCCTGCGCAAACCCGCTCATCTTGAGATATGCGGCATTCGCGAGGGTAACGGCAAACGACCGGTCGGCCATGAGCATGGGGATGGGGTTTTCCTGGATGAGGGTATCGGAGGTGTGGCGGGCTGCAACCACCTTGTCCATCTCGGAACGCTCTTCGGTAACATCATTATAGACGACAAGGATGCTCTCCACGCCGCCTTTTTGATCGGAGATGGGAATACCGTACTGCCGGAGCCTGCGGGTACCTTTCGGGAACTCCACGACAACTTCGCCTTCAGAGCGCTCTCCTTTTTCAAGCACCTGTTTTAACCCGGTCCCGGTCTGCTGGAGAACCTTGAAATCGCGCAGGGTCATCTTCAGGAGCCGCTCCTTCTCGATACCGGCAAGGGAGACATACGCATCGTTGACCACGCGGATCTTAAAACCGGTGTCCACGAGAAGGATGGGCATCGGGTTCTGCTGGACGATCGTCTCGGACCGGGCTTTGAGCCGTTCTATCTCGGCATTCTTCCTCTTTTTAATGGTGAGGTCGTCGTAAAGGAGGACAAGTGAAGTGACTTTGCTTTCGTCATCGAGGACCGGGATGCAGTACTGTTCGAGCGTATGCACGCCCGCGGGGAACCCGATGGTCAGTTCTCCTGCCGCACGCCGCTTTGTCTCCAGTGCAGCCTTTGCACCTTCTCCCGAGCGATCCGTGATGGGGAAATCATGGATGTTTTTGGTGAGGATCTCGTCTTCGGGAATCCCGCTCATGGCAAGGAACGCCGCATTTGCCTCAACGATATCCAGTGCCGGCGTAACAATCAGCATCGGGACCGGATTGTTCTTCTCCATGAACTCCAGGCGCCGTTCGAGAATATCGATCTTCTTGTCGTATTCCTCGTTTCCCGTAGGCTCTTGGGCAGTAGTCTCCTGCAACTGTGTAAGTGCGGTATTTACCGCATCCACCAGGGTAGTATATTCGCTCCCGAAATCGGATGCATTGAGGGGCTTTGTCGCCTTTTTTGCCGCAGCTCCTTTCAGCGCCAGTGCCAGGTCTTCGTTTAACTGCCGGACGTGCTGTGCGATCTCGTCGGGAGTATTACTCCGTACGGTCGTCGCAGCAGGCGCCCCTGCAAACAGTGCTTTTCTTCCCGGTCGTGGTTCTGTCATTCCATCATCCCCTTCTCGTACCCTGCCTTCATGTCCATCATTCAGTTCCCGGCATGCTGCCCGCTGCATCCCCGCTGCCCTGTCCGTTGTTTCCCAGGCGCGAGAGCACTTTTTCCATGTCCAGCCAGATAACCAGATCCTTCTTTTTGGTCTCCCCTTCTTCCACCGGGATCTTGATAATTCCCTTGACAAACTGTGAAAAGTCCGAAGAGATCCCGGCCCCGATATGCTCGATATCGGCTTCAGGCACCTGCCGGACGCTGGATACATCGTCGACAATAATGCCGACATTGTTCCCTTTTGCCGCTTCAGGGACGAGCACGATAATCTTCTGGTTCTGCCGGATCTCGCCCCCGTTGAGCCCGAGGAGCGTATTGAGGTTCATGATGTTGGTGATCTCTCCCCTGAGGTTGATGACACCGGAAATAAAGGGTGGCGCCCGGGGGATGGGGGTGATCGGCATCATCTCGACAATCTCCCGTGCCAGGTTAATATCCAGTGCATAGCGTTCCCCGCCAAACTCGAATTCAACCACGTCAATCGTTGCAGCCATAGTTCACCTCATTTTGAATTTGTCTGTTGCAGATTTCAGTCGTTCTGCCATGCGCGAGAGCTCTGCGGAAGCGCTCGCTATCTCCTCGGTCGAGGCACTGGTCTCTTGTGCAAGTGCGGCCATGTCTTCCATACGCTCACGGTTCTGCCGGGTCAGCGTATTGGTCTCTTCTACACCCTGCATAACCCGGGTCGTTGCCTCGGCCTGTGCCTCGGTTGCCTTCGTGATCTCGGTAACCCCGTCGGCAACGATCGTGGATTCCGAGATAATCCGGTTCAGCATCTCGATGGTCTGGTTAACGCTCTCGATGCCGGTCTGGATCTCCTTATAGGAGTTCAGAATCGCCGCTGCGGTTTTCTCGCTCGAACTCTGGATGGACCCGATCAGGGTTTCGATATTGTTCGTGGCGCTCTTGGACTCTCCGGCAAGGTTGCGCACTTCGCCGGCAACTACGGCAAATCCGCGGCCATGCTCGCCGGCCCGTGCAGCCTCGATTGCTGCATTCAGGGCAAGAAGGTTGGTCTGGTTCGAGATATCGGCGATCAGCTTGACGATGTTGGAGATCTCCTTCATACGATCGTTGAGGGCCGTGATCTCCGAGACGCTGTTTCCTGCGATCTTCTCGACCGCCACCATCTTTGCGGTTGCCACCCGGCCCATTTCGGCGGCCTGGTTGCCGTCGTTTGCTGCCTTCTGGGCATGGGTCATGAGATCATGGGAAGTGCTTGCAATCTCTTCGATCGAAGCGGAGAGATCGGACATGTCCTTACTGACCTGTTCGATCTGTTCGAGCTGCTTTTTGGCCCCATCCGCAGATGCCTGCGTGGCAATAGCCACCTGTTCCGTGGACTTGGAGATCTCCTGCGTACTTTTGCCGGTTTCCGAGGTCGAAAGATCGATCTGGGCAGCGGATTTGCCGATCTCCTGGATAACCTCAGTGATCGACCCGACTGCCGTGTTGTAATCCTTCTTGAGGATTACAAGGGGATCGCTGTCGGCGATCTCCACGGTAACCGTAAGATCCCCCGATGCCAGTCGCGAAAGCCCGTTCTCCAGTACAGCCGCACTCTCCGAGAGATCCTGCGCTGTCTTTTTGGAGACCTCCATGAGTCCCTTGATCTCGGTCTCCTGCTTGCGTCTCTCGGTGATATCGTTATAGACGACAAGCAGGCTTTCCGTATTGCCTCCCTCATCGAGAAGCGGGATGTAATACCAGTCCAGGGTTAACAGCCCGGCAGGGAATTCGATCACGGACTCGCCGTGCCCGCGCTGTTTGCTGCGGATCGTGTCCTCGACGCTTACACCCTTGTTTTTCTTGTATTTGAAGTCCTTTACCGACAGGTGGAGGACCGCGTCCCGCGAATAGCCGGTGAGTTTTAAAAATGCATTGTTTGCCGACAGAATCGACAGGTTTGTGTCGATGGTAAAAAGGGCAAAGGGATTCTCATTGATTACCCGATCCGCCTGCTGCCGGATCCGTTCGGATTCTGCCACCTTTGCGTGGAGATCGCTCGTATCCACCCAGAAATAAAATGCCCCGTCAACCCCGCCCGCCGCATCGAGCATCGGCATTGCATGAAGGGTGAGATATTTTCTCGTTCCGTCGGACAATTTCAGGAGACACTGGCTCACCGAGAGTTTTTTGGTCTCAAAACAAGCGTACAGGGTATCCCCGGATAACACGGTAAGATCGAAATCGGACAGGCGCTTTTTTACCAGTTCCTCGCGGTTGCCCTGCCAGAGCTGTTCGTATTTCTTGTTGACACTGATAATCCCCCGGTCTTTTTTCAGGATTGCAATGGCCAGCGGGTTGAACCGGATCATCGCATCTGCCCGATGCTTCTTTTCCGCGGTATCCTCGGCCTTTATGAGAAGCCGGTTTATCTGCGCCACGAGAGGGAGCATTTCCGGATCCACGTTCGTCTCGCTGATACGGACCGACAGGTCTCCGTCAGCTGCACGTTTCAGGCTCTGTTCCAGTCCGGTTACATCCATTTCATCACTTCATCAGCAATTTTCTTGTATTCCTTTCCGGCGGTACAGTCCGGGGAGACATGCGAGAGAGGCATTCCCTTTTGCTGGGCCTCGTAGATCTCCGGGGAGTAAGAAACAGTATATGCCACCGGGAACTGCTGATTGGTCTTTTCCAGCATCTGTAACAGGCGTTCCTGTTCCTGTGCATGCTCTTTTTCCTTTACGAGCTCCTCTTCGGTCTTTGCCGGGGGGCGGGGGGCAAAAAGGGACCGAAGCCGGCTTACCAGGTCGTTTTTCTCCGGGGCCTCGTTTGTCTGGACCGGGCCGTTTTTGTCATCGACCTCTCCCCAGCGGGAGAGAATGGCCATATCCGCCTTTATCTCCTTTCCAAGGTCCTGTTTCATATCGGAAAAGATCGTAAACAGGGGCCCGACGCCGTTCATGGCAAACGACCCGGAATCGAGCGTAACGATAATGTGGTCCGCTGCATAGAGCCCGTTTATCACGAACTGCCCCATGCTCGGCGGCGTATCGATCAGGATCAGGTCATAGGTGTCTTTTACCGGCAAAAGCGCATCCCGCAGGACTTCAGCCCGTGACGCAATCCCGTACAGGTAGGGTTCTGCACCTACGAGGTCGAGGTTGGAGGGGGCGCAATCGACTCCGGACTCAGTCTGCCGTATGATCCCGGCCATGGAAACCTGGGGAAAACCATCGACCCGGCTCATGAAGACATCGTAGATGTTCTTCTGTGTCGATTCCGGGTTGATACCTAAACCGGCAGTGGCGTTGGCCTGAGGATCGCAGTCAACCACCAGCACTTTCTTTCCCGCTAATGCGCAGAACCCGGCAATATTCAGGCAGGATGTGGTCTTGCCGGTTCCGCCCTTATGGTGGGTGAATGTGATGGTTGTTATATTATCACCGAACTGAACGTTGTGAAATATTCCTATAATAAGTTTGCTTTTTTGCCCGACAGAAACCTTTTCATTCACGGCATTTTATCAAAATTATCGTTTTTTCCATGTGAAAAAGCAGGGGACTTTCCCGCTGATGGTCTTCCCGCGTTCGGCCGGTTGGTTTTTTATGGCAGCAATCCGACAAGAGATGTATGAACGGACCTGCATGGCTGATCCCTCTTGCCTGCCTGTCCCTGCTGCTTGCAGCAGCCGGGTGTTCGATGCTCTCGATGGGTGACGTTACCTATGGAAATGGCAACCTGTCCGTAGCAGTCGCGGGCACCGGGACGCCGGAAAATATCGGTGTGCAGGTCCGGATCTTTGCCATTGACGAATTCGGGCAGCATGAACTATTGACCACCGGTACGACCGTTCCGGTTGCGGGAAAAGGGAATGTCATCGATATTCCGGTCTCCCTGGAACCGGGCAGGTACAAGCTCTACGTATACCTCATCCGTAACGGAGAACGCGAGACCGCCGTCATCCGCGACATTACGGTGGAATCCCGATGACGGGACCCGTTACAGGTCTCATATCCGCTGCACGCGGCCTTGTCCCTGCCGATATCGTTTACCGGAATGCAGAGATCTTCGATGCCTTTTCCTGTACCTGGGAGCATAACGACCTTGCGGTAAAAGATGGCATTATTGTTGGTATTGGCCCGGGGTATCGCGGCAACCGGGAGCGCGACCTTGCAGGGGCATACCTTCTCCCCGGCCTGATCGACGCCCATGTCCATATCGAGAGTTCGCTCCTTGTCCCGCAGGAATATGCACGGCTGGTCTCCGCTCACGGGACGACAACCGTCATTGCCGATCCCCACGAGATCGCCAATGTTGCCGGAAGAGCCGGGATCGAATACATGCTTGCTGCACGCTCCGGGCTGCCCGTGGATATCCTCTACCTGCTCCCCTCCTGCGTGCCTGCGACCCCGGCCGATGTCGGCGGGGCAATCCTTGATGCAAACGCCCTCTCTGCCTTTGCCCGGCAAGACGGCGTCCTTGGTCTCGGCGAGATGATGAATGTCCCCGGTGTGTTATCGGGAGACGGGGAAGTCCTTACAAAACTCGGGCTTTTTCCTGTCCGCGACGGCCACGCGCCGCTTCTCTCCGGCCAGGACCTGAATGCCTATGTTCTTGCCGGGCTCCAGAGCGATCACGAGTGCACGCTCCTTTCCGAGGCGAAAGAGAAACTCCGTCGCGGGATGTATATCTTTGTCCGCGACGGTTCGACGGAGCACAATATCCCGGCGCTTGCTGCCCTGGTAACGCCCTACACGGTATCACGGTGCTCGTTTGCAACGGACGACTGCCATGCAGATCTCCTGGCACGGGAAGGTCATATCGACCGGTGCATACGGATAGCCGTGGCCTGCGGAATTGAACCGGAGCTTGCAATCCGGATGGCCACGCTCTCTGCGGCAGAACGCTTCGGCCTTTCCGACCGGGGGGCACTTGTCCCGGGCCGGCGGGCAGATCTCTGTATTGCAAGCGATCTCCGCCCGTTTACGGTACTGGAGACGATCCCTGCGGAACCCTGCGGGACCGGTGGTCGTGCAATTGCTTCCGCATCACCCCTGGCAGGCACGGTCCGGTGCCGGGTTCCCACGCGGGAGCAGATTGGTCTTTATGGGAACGGGAAGGCCCGGGTGATCGGGCTTGTCCCCGGCCAGATCCTGACTGAAGCACGCGAATACGGGATCGATGCCGCAGAGCTTCCTGATACCGGCCGCGACCTTCTCAAAGTCGTGGTCTGCAACCGGTACGGAAAAGACACCGTCGGGACCGGGATCGTACACGGGTTCGGGTTTAAAAAGGGAGCCATCGCCGCGAGTGTCTCCCACGATGCACACAATATCGTTGCAACCGGGGCAGGAGACGACGAGATCCTTGCAGCGATTGGGGCCGTGATCCGGTCGGATGGCGGGATGGCCGCGGTAGACGGGGAGAGGATCTCGGTCCTGCCGCTCGACTGTGCCGGGCTCATGTCGACCCTTCCGGCAGGAGAGGTTGTCCGGCGCCTGGATGCCCTCCGAGGGATCACCACGGGGATGGGGGGTATCGCGGAACCGTTCATGTACCTGTCGTTTCTGGCCCTCACGGTTATTCCGGCGCTGCGAATCACCGACCGCGGGCTCTTCGATGGCGTCGGGTTTAAGGATGTTCCGGTCTTCCTTGACCGGTGACCTGTACCAAAAGCGGTATGTCGTATTCCGTGGGGAAGGTTGTTTTTAAAATGACAGATAGGTACAACATCTTTCCCCTTGCATAAGGTTGATATCTTCCTATTCCTATGAGTAATACCATATGCATATCCCCAGCCCCGAAGAGCTGCGTTCGCGCCGCGAAACCCTCGGCCTCCGGCAGACCGAGGTAGCAAAACGGGCAGGGATCAGCCAGTCCATGGTGGCACGGATCGAAGCGGGAAGCGTTGACCCCCGGGTCAGCACGCTCAACAAGATCATCCTTGTCCTCAATAATGCCGAGCCAAAGAAGATCGCAGCCGGCCAGATCATGCACACACCGGTCCTGTCCGTTTCACCGCAGGCAAGCATCACCCAGGCCGTGGATATCTTTGAAAAGAACGATGTCTCCCAGCTGCCTGTGATCGAACGGGGCGTACCGGTTGGCTGTATATCGGAATCCGTTATTGTAAAAGCCATCGAACAGCAGCGCCTCCACCACTCCCACCCCTTTGTGGTCAAGGACTTTATGGAGCCGGGCTTTCCCACGGTTCCGCCGGATATGGATGTCGAGACCGTGGTAAACATCCTCCAGCAGAACCATGCGGTGCTCGTTGTCGAGGGCCGGCAGGTGCGGGGCGTTATCACCAAGCACGACCTGATCACCCTCATCATTTGAGCTTTTTTTTAAGGTCTATGAGATCCCTGCAATTCGGGTAAACTAGCAGACTCTTTTAATTTTTCCTGATATTAGTCCCGACATATTTAGAAAATGGTATATATATAATGGATAAAAGAGGAATGCTTGTTGTGGTAATCACCACAATGGAGGATACAATTACATGGCAGACACAACTGAATCCACGGAGATCAGCAGCGGAATGGTAATCGGCATCGGCGTCGCCCTTTTCGTGGTGATTGTCGCAATCTGGTACCTGTTCCTCAAGTGAGTTCAGGAAAAACTTTTTTTTATAGTTTTGATACGAGGTCCCGGAGTACTGCTGCCGGGTCGGGTGCCTTTACCACGCTCGATGCAAGGAGAACACCGTCCGTCCCCAGGTCGACGGCAATCTTTACGCATTCGCCGCACTGGATGCCGGCGCCGGTAAGGACTTTGACCTCTTTATTGACGGCATGGACGGCTGCAACCGACCGCCGGATGATATCCGGGTTTGCTTTCGAGACCGAGACACCGCTGCCGATGAGCTCGGGAGGTTCGATGGCCACGTACTCGGGACCGAGTGCGGCGGCGGCAGCGCTCGTTATATCGTTGTTCGTACAGACCACGGCCGAAAGTTTCTGGCCGTGGAGTGCCCGGACGGCCGCCTCGATATCGGCAAGGGTGAGGCGCCGCTCGGAATGGTTGACGAGCGACCCTGCCGCTCCCGCGACTTTTAAGGACTCTGCCGTGATGTGGCCGGTATGGGCACCGGGTTCGTACCCGTCCACATGCTGGGCATAGACAGGAACGGCGAAATGGTGGGCGAGCGGATGGAGGTCGATATACCCGGGCGCCACCCCGATGGTGACTCCGCTCTCACGGCTGACAAGCTGCGCAGCGGTGGCGATCTGGTGGGCACGGTTGCCCATGCCCTCCTTGTAGCTCTTGAGGTTTACCAGGATCAGGGGCGACGGCATTGTATCACATTCCTCGTGCTTGAGGTGTTGATCCCCGGTTCCATTCAACCTTTCGCTCGTTTAAAAAAATGATCCGTCAGGGCGGATCATTCTTCCTTTACGCCACGGGTATAATGGCCGGTCGTGATCCCGCCAAGGGCTATCTCCCGGATCCGCTCTTTTGGGGTTTTCCTGCTGCCCGCCCCTTTTTTCCTGCTCTTTTCATCAGGAGCGAGCGCTTCGCGGTAGATCTTCACCATCTCCTGCGCATAGGCCCCGGGCCGTCCCCGGGCATCGATAACAAGGGCATCGACACCCATTGCGGCGAGCTCCGGCAACGCTTCGATCAGGCTGGTTTCAGCTGCATTGAAGATATGGCTCCGGCATGCCCCGTCCGTCCGTACCGGGAGCAGGTGGCCGGTCTCGTCCCGGACCCCGATCCAGCGGCTCCGTGCGCAGGATCCCGAACGTTTCCTGCACGAGGTCAGTATAGCATGCAGGCAGTCTTCGGTCACCATGGTCTCTAAAGAACCCTGCACGAAGATGCCCAGCTGCGGCCTTGCCGGATCGTTCTGTACGGTTTTTATGAGAAGGGCGCACTCGTCCCCGGAGAGTTCCGGGGAGAGCAGGAGCCATCCGAAACCCTGGCGGGAAAATGCACGGACGGTTTCTGCATTGAACACGTTTAAGCCAAACGAACCTGCAAGCCCGATTTCCGGCGCAAGGGCAGATATCGCGGCAGCGGTGCCCGGATTGTCGACCATGCAGGCGTCGAGCCCGACCGTCAGGAGCCGGGGAATGAGGATACGGAGCCCTTCCATCTCGGTTTCACGGGTGATCCGGGGCAGTTTCCAGATAAGACGGGAGTGCTTTTTCCTGCACACCGTCAGGGCTGCCCGCAGGGCAGCCTCGGTCCGGATCAGTCCGTCCTCGTCGTTTTTCTGATCCCGGCACGGGAAACCGGCCGGTTCAAAACAGATGGCAGCAGTCCCGGCACCTGCCCCGGCCTCGACTGCTTCGAGCGTATCGGCAAAGAGGACGATCCCGCAGCTGTGCCGGGCATTTCCCGCAGGAGTAGTCGGAGTCTCCCGGAGCCGGGAAGTATAGTGTTTGAGGCGCTGCTCTGCGGCCCTGACTTCTGCCGGCACCGGCCGGGATACTGCAACCAGTTCCGCTTCGGCCCGGGCAAAGAAGTCACGCCGCATCTGGTTGATCCCGCTGACCGGGGCAAACCGTGTACCGTCGTACTCGAGCGAAAGGTTGGCAACGGCAAACGGTGTTCCCCCGGTCTTTGTAAGCTGCTCTGCCAGCTGTTCCGGAGTGAGCGGGCGCGATCGGGCCGGTTCCATTCTGGGGCCGGGTGTTCCCTCCACCATTACCGGGGATCTGCCGGGCGGGCAAATGGTACCGGTCATGGTCAGGAGTCCTTCGGCATCGACACGCACGGCCAGATCGACCGGCACCGGGTGGCTGAGATCCGGGGATGAGGAGCCCGCGATCTGCCGGGCGCGGGCGGCAAGGTCAAGCGAAGAGGTAAGGTAGACCAGGGTTCCTTCGATCACCGGGCGTGCAACGGTCATCTCGATCCCTTCCTTTGTCACCACCGGCTCGCTGTTGAGGGCACAACCCCATGCAGCGGCAGGATGTTCGTGGCTGGAGAAGAGGATCCCGTCCCCGGGATGCAGGGTAATGGGCCGGTCGGGGACGATTGTTACCGTGCGTCTCCTCTGGTCGAAACAGGCGACCTTTCCTATACACAGGCCGCGGTTATCCGGCCGCTCCCTTCCCATCAGGTCGCGGAGCCGGTCGCCCATGAGGTACCCCTTTGTGAACTCACGGTTGAAGGCCAGGTACAGGTCGCGCTCCACAGATGCGTCCGGGGTAAAGGTGCCTGCTGCCGCGGCATCGAGCGCACGCCGGTACGTGGAGACCACGATCGCCACGTACTCCGCGGACTTCATCCGCCCCTCGATCTTGAGCGAAGCCACCGGGGATCCGGCAAGGGTGCCGATGTCGCGGTACGTCCAGAGATCCTTTGGCGAGAGGAGGTAGTGCTCCTTTGTCGGGACATCGCCGAGATCCGTGGGCCGCCCGTACTTGTCGGTCTTTCCTTCGACAAGGGTGTAACGCTTCCGGCACGGCTGGGCGCACATACCCCGGTTCCCGCTCCGCCCCCCGATAACCGAGGAGAGCAGGCACTGGCCCGAGTAACTGTAGCAGAGGGCTCCGTGGGCGAATACTTCGAGCCCGACCGGGAGGTCGCGGGTTTCTTCTGCGATCCTCCCGATCTCGGCAAGGGAAAGTTCCCGGGCAAGCACGACCCGAGAAAATCCCTGCCCGTACGCCCAGCGCACCCCGTCGGCATTGTGGATCGTGAGCTGGGTCGATGCATGCAGGGCAAGGCCGGGGACGATCTCCCGGGCAAGAGCTGCAATACCGGGATCCTGCACGAGGACGGCGTCGGCGCCCATTGCATAGAGCCGGACAAGATATGCAGCAACACCATCAAGCTCCCGGTCGTGGATCAGCGTGTTGACGGTCACATACACCCTCACCCCCCGTGCATGGGCGTACGCAATTGCAGCAGCCATCTCGTCGTCGGAAAAGTTCTTTGCAAACCTCCGTGCCCCGAAGTGTTTCCCGCTCAGGTAGATGGCATCGGCCCCGGCAGCAACCGCTGCCCGGAACGCTTCCGGCGATCCGGCGGGTGCGAGCAGTTCGGGGATTTTTTTAGTGGGGATGGTGTTTCTGGATTCGGACATAAAAACCTCGTTTCAGGAGAGGAACAACCGTATCGCGCCGAGGGTGGCAAGGGTGGTTATCGCCGCTGCGACGATGTAGCCGGCCATGGTGATCCCAAACGACCGCACGCCGCTCCACCCAAAGAGCCAGGAGACCGGTGCGCAGATATAGACGCCGATCAGGATCTCGCAGGGAAAGAGGCCGAGGATGCCATACCGGTCGAACATCCGCGACCGCGTGGCAATGGCATGGATCCGGGCAAGGAGTCCGGCGACACGGTTTGAGGTACGGCCGATGGCGTCGAGGATGCCATAGATTCCAAGGAAGATCCCGGCCTCGACGGCTGTTGCAGCGCAGAATACATAAGCGGCAGGGAGACCAAGGCCGATCCCGATCGGGATCGCCCCGTACTCGATGAGGAAGGCACTCGCAATGAGGCCGTACACCGGGGCAAGGGGAAGACCGAGCAGGATGGCTGCCCCAAGTGGCAGGACGATTGATGGGAGGATGCAAGCGGCAAGTGCCATGCCGGTCCGCCGTGCCGCTTCCAGAACTGCCGCCCGCTCCATAACTAGTAACAGCATACTGTCTACCCGGGAGGGGATAAACC
Source organism: Methanoregula sp. UBA64 (assembly GCF_002502735.1). Classification (NCBI taxonomy): domain Archaea; kingdom Methanobacteriati; phylum Methanobacteriota; class Methanomicrobia; order Methanomicrobiales; family Methanoregulaceae; genus Methanoregula; species Methanoregula sp. UBA64. Next base: position 738,108 of record NZ_DAQC01000001.1, on the reverse strand, counting down.
GGTATCCCCGGGGAAAACGGTGCAGGCGCATCTTTTTGTGGCGTTAAGGCGAACGCTTCAGGTACATGCAGATCGTTGCTTCGCTTACCGATCCCCTGCTGGCCGGCCGGGCACAGGAACAGGGTGCTGCCATGGTCGAGCTCCGCTTCGACTTAATCGATGGCGACCCGGTTGCGGCGGTAACGCAGTGTAGAGAGCACTGTTCCCTCCCGATCATCGCCACCTACCGTTCCGCTCAGGAAGGCGGCCGGTACTTCGGGAGCCCGGAGGAGTGGAAGGCGAAGGTCGCCCCGCTCATCCCGCTCGTGGATTATGTCGATGTGGAGCAGCAGTTTGCACGGGAGGCCGGGCCGGTAAAGGAGGCAGGAAAGCGGATCATTGCATCCCACCATGCGGCCCGGATGCTGCCGCTCCATGTCCTCTTTGTGCTGGAACAGGAGTTACGGGCCTACGGGGATATCCCGAAGATCATCGTGACTCCCGAGAACGAGGACGATGTCCTCAACCTTGCCGCGTTCACCCGGGCGGCAAAAAAACCGATCTGCACCGGGGTCATGGGCGAACGGTTCCGATATGCCCGGGCGATCCTCCCGCTCTTTGGTTCGGAGCTCGTGTACTGTCACACGGGTGATGCGACCGCTGCCGGGCAGTACTCGGTCGAAGAGTTCGTGGCCATTAGAAAACTGCTCGGGTAAATCGGAAAACATTTATGTCCCGTTGAAAAATAACGAGTGATATGATACCCCTGGTATTTGTCATTGTCCTCGGGGTATTTTTTACCACAGTGCACATCGCGCTTGCCTGGTATGCCATCCTCCTTGAAGGGATTGCAGAATCAGCACTGATCTTTATCGCACTTGCCCCCATCAATACCTGTTCGACGGGAATTATCGCTAAAGGCGCCCGAACCGGTTCCGGTCTCCTATAAAAAAAGCAGACCACAACTCCCTAAAACCAGACCTCCCCATATCATACCACACGGTACAAAAGGCCCCGCATGATCACCAGTTACCTCTATGAAATTATCGTCATCTTTGCCGCGGCAATCGTTATCATAGCCCTTGGCAACCGGTTCAGGATCCCCGGTATTGTCGGGTTTATTGTCACGGGCCTCGTGATCGGCCCGTACGGTCTTGGCCTGATCCAGAATGTCACGGTTGTCGATGGCCTTGCCGAGATAGGGATCATCTTTCTGCTCTTTACCATCGGGATGCAGTTCTCGTTTAAAACGCTTTACGAGATGCGGAAGATCGTCCTTATCGGCGGGACGCTCCAGGTCCTGGGCACGATCCTTGCAACCCTGGCGATCACTTCCGTTTTCGGCATGCCGTTTAACAAGGGGATATTCCTTGGCTTTTTGATCTGCCATAGCAGTACGGTCATTACCCTCAAGATCTACCAGGACCGGGCAGAGATGGACAGCCCGCAGGCCCGGGCAACCATCGGGATCTCCCTGTACCAGGATATCATCACCGTCCCGATGCTGATTGCGCTTCCTCTCCTTGCCGGGGAGACCTCCGATGTTTCCGGGTCGCTCATGAGCCTCGGAGTAACGCTCGCGCTCCTCCTTGCATTTGTCTTTGCGGTATCAGCATTTTTGATCCCCCGCATCATGAACCGGGTTACCGGGACCCGGAACCCCGAGATCTTTCTCTTAAGTATCATTTTAATCTGCTTTGTCGTCACGTATATCACGTCGAGCGTCGGCCTCTCGATCGCCCTTGGCGCGTTCCTTGCAGGGATCACCCTCTCGGAGTCGGAGTATTTCCACCAGGCCTTTGCGAGCATCATCCCCTTCCGCGACATCTTTACCAGTTTCTTTTTCATCTCGATCGGGATGCTCATCAACCTCTGGTTCGTGATCCAGAACCCGGTCCTTATCGTCGTCCTTGTGCTCGGCATCTTCGTGCTCAAGACCGTGATAGCGGCAGGGGCGACCATCTCCATCGGGCACTCGCTCCGCACCTCGGTGCTTGCCGGCCTTGCTCTCTGTAACATCGGTGAGTTCGCCTTTATCCTCTCGATCCCGGGGACCCAGTACGGCCTCTTTACCCCGGCCGAAGAACAGATCTTCCTTGCTGTCACGGTAATCTCGATGTCGCTTACCCCTCTTATGATCTCCACAGGGCCAAAAATGGCGGATTTCTGGTGCCGGCGGCCGGCCCTCTCGCGGTTCAATGGCGTGGATAAAGTCGGGGACTCGGAGCGGGCCAAAGAGCCGCACCTGGAGGACCATCTTGTTATTATCGGGTTCGGGCTCAACGGCAGGAATCTTGCGCGGGCGGCGAAGACCGGCGGAATCGCGTACCGGATCATCGATCTTAACCCGGATACCGTGGCAAAGGAGCGGGAAAAGGGCGAACCCATCATCTTTGGCGATGCAACGAGCGAGTCGATCCTTTCCTATGCAGAGGTCGGGAAGGCACGGATCCTTGTTATCGTGATAAACGACCCGGCCTCTACCCGATCAATCATCCAGCTTGCCCGGCAGATGAACCCGCACTTGTATATCATTGTCAGGACCCGGTTTATGACCGAGGTAAAAAAGCTCCACGAACTTGGGGCGGACGAGGTGATCCCGGAGGAGTTCGAGACCTCGCTTGAGATCTTTACCCGGGTGTTGAAGAAATACCTGGTCCCGAAGACTACCATCGACGGGCTGGTTCACGAGATCCGGTCAAAGACCTACGAGATGTTCCGGAGCCCGTCGGAACCCGGGGTCGATCTTGTGGATCTCAAGATCACTCTCCCGGACAGCGATATATCGGTCCTTGCGATCTCCGGCGATTCCCCGGTTGCGGGAAAAAGCCTGCAGGAATTAAACGTGCGCCGGGAGTACGGGATCTCAATCCTTGCCATCCGGAGGGAAGGCCGGATTATGGAGAACCCGGACGGTGACTGCCTGCTCGAACCGGCCGACGAGGTGATCGTTATCGGGCCACCTGCACGGATCGCACAGTTTGCCGCCACCCTCTCTCCTCTGCAGGCTTCCTGAACTATCCCGCAGGATTATCATAAAGGGAGATACCACAGTTTCCCTCTTTTGTACGCACCACGTGGAACTGATATTCCTGTTAGCAGGGGTCACGGGCCGGCCTCCCCCTTTTCCGGAGGGGGGGTAGTCCCCTCTCTTTTATATGCCTGGGGAGGTGGAGGGTCTGGCACGAAAAAACCTGGAAGGGGTGTGGGGGCATCCCCAATGTATGCGTAGAGGGGGTACCCCCTCCCTGCCATGCGATCACCCCGCCCCCCCTGATCGTGACCGAAGGGGTGGTCCCCACCCCCTCTTTCACCTGATGTTCCATGCGAAACACGCCTTTAGGGATTGGAAACAGGGGGGGATAGTCCCCCCTCTCTCTTACAGAACGGGGGGTGGGGGTACATTTGCCAAAAAACAAAACCGGGGGGAGGGGGGTGTCGGGAATTTTGGATGGCACCCCCCCGCCCGGAACTTTTGGGGAGGGGTGGGGGCAGGGGACCCTGTTTTTGGTAAGGGTCACTGGATTCGAAAACACACTATTCCCGGAAACGTCCGATACGGTAGATCAGAGCTCCCGATCACACGAAAATGCGAGGGAAGGGATTCGAACCCTTGAACTCCTTCGAGGCTGGACCCTAAATCCAGCGCCTTTGACCGGGCTTGGCAACCCTCGCTCTGCCGGGTATATTGGTCGGGCGGAAATAAAGAGGGTATCGGGCAGATTCGCTTACCCTGCCCCATGCCCCCCTTACATCTCTACCTTGGTAACGACACCATGGATCTTGTCGGACGGCAGCCGGTAGAACTGCACCACCGAAGGAGTGAGGTGTTTTATCGCGCCGAAGATCTTCCAGGCAATGTGGTTTGTCACGATATCCTCCATACCGTAGAAGATGGTCTTCTCATCGATATCGGCATCTTTGAGGATCGTCGAGATATCCACGATCTCCATATACCCGAGATAGACCTCGAAGATCGAGAGGCCCGGGGTCAGCTCACGGGTCACACCCCACGTCACCCCGAACGGTTGCTCCGTGCGGATGATCGAGATGATGATGTTCTCCTCGTACACGATGTTGTTCGTAAACATCGTCCGGGGAATGTACTGCGGGATCAACCGGAAATCCCGGGCGAAATAGAGCGCCGAGCCGGAAATCTTGTTGACCGATTTGTAGAGCGCATTGAACTTTGGCAGGAACTCATCGAGCGGGACCGGCGTGAGGGACTGTGCCAGGCGCCGCTGGCCGTTGGTATAGATCAGGATGATTGCCAGCGGGATCGAGGCTATCAGCAGCGACCAGTACCCGCCCATCGGGATCTTGTGGAGGTTCGAGAGGAGGAACACCGACGTCACGATCAGCACAAAGAGGGATACGAAGCTCTTGAGGATCTCGCCCCGCAGCACCAGGATCCAGAGGATCAAAATGGCGGTAATGGTCATCGTCCCGCACACCGCAAGCCCGTAGGCATGGGTGAGGTTGCTTGAACTCCTGAATATGGCAATGACCACAAGGACCGCGCACAAGAGCATCCAGTTCACGATATCGATGTAGATCTGGGACCGCAGGTGGGGCGAGGTGTACTCGATGTGCAGCAGCGGCAGGATCCGGGTGGTGATACCCTGGTACACGATAGAGAAGATCCCGGAGATCATTGCCTGCGATGCTATCACGGTGGCGGCGATGCTCAAGAAAAGGAACGGGATGTATAGTACCTGTGCTTCGGAGAAGATCATCTCGAAAAGGACGTTTGTCGTGCCCGGGTGGGTCATTAAAAACGCACCCTGCCCGAAGTAGTTGATGGCAAGGGCAAAGAAAACCAGGTACCACGCCTTGACGATGGGTTCGCGGCCCAAGTGGCCCATATCGGCATAGAGCGCTTCGCCCCCGGTGGCGCACAGGATGACTGATGAGAGGATCAAAAACCCTGCGAGAATGTTCTGCCCAAGGTAATTGATGGCATACATCGGGTTGACGGCAAAGACAACCTGAGGCGCAAAGAAGAGGGCAACAAATCCCGAGATCGCGAGCGCCAAAAACCAGATCACCATCACCGGCCCGAACGCCCATGCCACCTTGTCGGTGCCCCGGGCCTGGAAGGTAAAGAGGCAGATGGCAATGACCGCTGCAATGATCATCAGGACGATCTGAGCGGTATTCTCAAACCCCGGGATTAAGAGGATACCTTCGACGGCGGAGAGGATACTGATCGCGGGCGTGATAACGCCGTCGCCAATAAAAAGCGAGATGCCGATGATGGTCAAAAGGGAGACGAAAGCGACCTGGTGACCGGATTTGAGCATCGGGAGGAGGATCTCTTTTAACACGATCGTCCCGCCCTCCCCTTTCTTGCCCAGGTGCATGGCAAGGAAGGTGTACTGGACCGTTACAAGGATGGTCATCGTCCAGAATATGAGGGAGAGGATGCCCATCACGTTCCCCGGTGTGGGGGTGGTAAAAAGGAAGATGGCGGTCAGCGTATAGATAGGGCTCGTCCCGATATCGCCAAATACGAGCCCCATCGATTTGACGACCGAAGGCATCGCCACGTGATCCCGAAGCATTTCTGATTTACGCGTGGGGACATATAGGGTATATTAGTTTCTCTTTATTCGGGTCCAAAGAGCCAAAAAACCGGCAATTTCCCCATTTTAAGCAACAGGTGCGGGTTCGGGGGCCTTGTGCTCATCGGTCCAGATGCGGTAGCTTTTGAGCAGCAGCACGATAATAAGGGGCCCGAGGACAAAGCCGACCAGGCCGAGGGTCAGGATGCCGCCGATGATGCCAATGAACATGATGACCGGGTGGATCTTGACCCGCCGCCCGACAAGGACCGGCCGGACATAGATCTCGGGCAGCGCCGAGACGACAATATACCCCAGGATAAAGAGGATGAGGACGCCCTGCATGTCGCCGAGGGCAAGAGCATATGCCCCGATCAGGATAAAGGCAATGGACGACCCGAGGATTGGGATCAGTTCGCAGAACGCGGCAAGGAACGAGTAAAAGAGGATATTCCCGTACCCGAGCAGGTAGAAGACCGGGAGGGCAATAAAAAAGGTCAGGACCGCAATCGCGATCTGGACTACGTAGATCACATAAAGGGTGTCGACCGCGACCGGGGTGAGCTGGGTATAATAGGATTTGACCGGTTCCGGGAGGTGTCCGCCGACCCGGTCGTAGAGATTTTTCCCCTTGATGAGCAGCAGGAAGAACGATCCGAAAAAGACGATCGCCTTGATCATGATAAGTGTCAGGTTCGCGGTGATCGTTCCCCAGTAATTGACAAAAAGGGCATCGCCTTCCGCCAGCCACGATGCGAGCGTCTCCCGGGCGACCGGTACCCCGAAGGCGCCCGGGTGCGTTGCCGGGTCTGAAAGCCAGGTGCCGATGGACCGGAAGATCTCGTCAAGGACGCCGGCATTTGCCCGGAGGATCGTGAGGGTAACAAACAGGGTTGCCGCGATTGCCGCAAAGAGTGCTATCGTTAGAAGTGCGGCCGATGCGCCGGGCCGCATATGCCGGGAGAGACGGGTATGGACCGGGAAGAGCACCACGGCAATCGAACCCCCCAAAACAACCATGTCGAGCACCGGCCAGAAAACCGCCAGTGCGATAAGGGTAAGGAAGAGGACAATCAGGAACGGGTACAGATCCCTGTCGATACGGGGCATGCTTATCAGACAGGTTTGCCCGGCATCTGCTAAATAGATACGGTAAAAAGACCTGCGGCCGGCGGTTGCCTTTCCAGCACAACCCATAACAATACCGGAGCGCCAACTATCTTCTCACTCTGACATGAAGCGGATCGATCACTTCGCCATGATCGTCCACGATGTGGGACGGATCTGCCGGTTCCTCGGCTTTGTCTCGCTGGTACCCTTTGTCGTACTGGCAATCTTCCAGGAATGGGACATGATCCTGCCAATGGCGACAGCTCCCCTGGCATTTCTTGGGGTCGGGTACCTGTTCCTCCAGGTCCCTGCCCGCGATTACGAGCCCCCGGTCTCGATTGCGCTCGTCGCGGTAGCCCTTGCATGGTTCCTGCTCGCACTCATCGGGGCGCTCCCCTTCGTCTTCGGCCTCAATATGTCGTATACCGACAGTGTCTTTGAGGCAATGTCGGGCTGGACGAGCACCGGCTTTACCATGATCTCTTCGGTCGATCTCGCCCCAAAAACCCTCCTCTTCTGGCGGACATTCATGCAGTGGATCGGCGGTATCGGGATCATCGCCTTTGGGATCTCGATGCGCCGCAGGACCCAGGTATCCCTTTTCCAGATCTTCCGGTCCGAGGGAAAACCAGAAGACCTCATGCCCAACCTCATGTCAACCGGCTGGCGCATGTGGAAGATCTACATTTTTCTGACCTGCATGTTCACCGGCCTTATCATGCTTACCGGCATTTCCCTCTGGGATGCCCTCAACCTTGTCATGGTTGCGATCGCCACCGGGGGCTTTACCATCCATTCTTCAGGGCTTGCCTATTACAACAACCCGTGGCTTGAAGGCCTGCTCATCCCGGTCATGCTTGCCGGGGCAATCCCGTTTAAACTCTATTTCCTGATGTACCGGGGAAAGATGGACGCGCTTATCCGGGACAAGACCGTCCGACTCCTGCTCCTCATCGCCCTTGCCGGATCGGTGATCGTATCGCTCGAACTCTATCTCTTCAACAACCTGGCGCTTACAACCGCATTCCGGCAGGGAGTATTTGTCTCCGTATCGGGACTCTGTACCTGCGGCCTCCAGAACTCCGATGTCCACGCATGGGCGGCCATCCCTCTGGCAGTCCTCTCCCTCCTGGTCTTTATTGGGGGCGCGATGGGGAGCATGGCCGGGGGGATCAAGGTCAACCGCATCGCGCTTGCCTATGAAGGGATGAAGTGGTGGTTCCGGCGGTTCTTTGCGAGCAGCAGGGTGCTTATACCCTTCCGGTACGAGGGACGCATGCTCTCCCGGGAGATGTCCGAGATGGAGATCTCAAAGAACATGCTCGTGATCGCGCTCTATGTCCTTACGATCTTTACTGCCACGCTCCTGTGCCTGCACCTGTACATCACCTCGTTCCGGCTCGACGAGGTGCTCTTTGAATGTATCTCCGCGCTCTCGAACTCAGGGATCTCTGTCGGGTTCCTTACTGCTGCAAGCCCGTTTGCCATCAAATGGATCTTCATTGTCCTGATGTGGCTGGGGCGTCTTGAGATTGTACCGGTGATCATCATGGTGATGGGTATCTCGAAAGGAATACGGGACGAACTCTTCTCCGAACCACCGGTCCATGCCGTAGCGTCGCCCAATAAAATTGACGACGAACCGGTCTAAAAAGGACAGACCTTTTTTCATTTGGTCAGGTGCGTACGTTTTTGTCATGCCCCTGCGTATGATATGACAGTGAGGTATGCAGCGATGAAGTTCAGGTACCTTTTCGTTATCATGTGCGCCATTGTCCTTGCCGCCCTGTCTGTGGCCGGGTGCACCCAGACCGCCCCGCAGCAGGCTGTTGTTACTACCGCTCCGCCAACAACAACTGAGATCCCCACCGCAGTGGCGACCGATTCCGTTTGCGGGATCGAGAACTGCCACGGATACACCGTCCAGTGCGGCCCGAACGTTGCCACCGCATGTCCCAATGATATCGATGCCGGGGACCGGTGCAGGAAATATGCAACCTGCCAGGTTGTGAGCGGCACCTGCCAGGCGGTCAAGGATACAAAATACGACAAGTGCGGAGCATGTGTCCAGCAGTGCGAGAGCACGTATTACAACAATCCCAACCAGCTTAACGACTGTGCAGACCGGTGCACATAAAAAAATCTCCCGGGCACTCTCTTTTTATTCCATATTCAGTTGGGGTAACCGGTCGGGACAATCGATCTTTGTATCGGATGGCTGAACCGCGGGTTACAATGTACGGCGGTCGTAGCTAGAGAAACGACCGGATCCCGGAGAAGAGAAGCGGCGAGAAGAACCGGATGAGTGAGGGGTTTTTTATAAGGATCCCGGCAAGTTTTCCCGGCCGGTCCATATCGCCGTGTTTCACGATAGTATCGACAATCTCCGGTGCTGCCATCGCGGCGATCATCCGGTCGAGCGTCTCCGGGGAGAGGTGACGGCGCATCAGAAACAGGCGGTAGCCGAGGGCGAGCTCTTTCCCGATGTCCGCCTGCCAGCGACTCTCGTATTCCGCTAAGGCCGTATCAGAGAAATCGTCCTGCTCGCAGCAGAGCGCTGCTACTGCTGCCGCATGGCGGGCCGTACGGATACCGGTATAGACGCCGCCGCCCGAGGTCGGTTTTGCAAATCCTCCCGCATCCCCGGTAAAGAGTGTCCGCCTTCCATAGGTCTTTGGCATGACCCCGAGCGGGAGCGTGCCGGTCACCATGTGCAGGTCTGACGAAAGGCCGATCCGCCGGATAAACGCGGCGAACCGTTCGGGAACCTGTGTCGTGCCGCAGAGCCCCGCCCGGACACGGCCGTCTCCCGACGGGATGACCCAGCCGAAGAAGTCCTCCGATGCACCGGGCCAGAGTTCCACAAGATCCCGTTCCCGGGCGAGCCGGCCTTCCGCCTGGATGCCGGCAAGGTATGTCCGGGCCCGCTCCATCCCGTAGAGGCGTGCGATCGTGCTCCTGGGGCCGTCTGCGGCGATCAGGATCCGGAACCGGATATCCCCACGCCCGTTCATTCCCCGGGTGACCACCCGGTCTTCCTTTACCTCGCAGACCGCGGTCTTTGTCAGGAAATCGGCCCCGGTATCGGCTGCGGATTTTGCGATCTCCCGGTCAAGGATCCCCCGGTCTACGACATGGGCTTTGGGGACCTTTGCATCGATGGTCAGCACCTGCCCGTCCCCGGCAATCACCCGGGCACCCGTTACCGTGTTCAGGATCGATCGCGGCCCGGCTTCGCATTCGGCAAATGCGGCAAGCGAAAGAAGGCCTGCGCACTGGACCGGGTACCCGATCGTCCCCTGTTCCTCGATACAGAGCACGGACAGGCCGGCTTTTGCACATTCCCGGGCTGCGGAACTCCCCACCGGTCCTGCACCGGCAACGATCACATCATATACCGGGGACATGGTAATTACAGGCGCTAAAAAAGGGTATTCTGTGGTTACTGGGGTGGCTTCTCATCCTGCGTTGTCGTGCATACCATCTCCTCCTTCGCCGCTGTTTCCCCGGGTACTTTTACCGGGAATTTGCAGGTCTTAAGAATCAGGACATGCGGGGGGACCGGCACCTGTGAGTTGTCCTTGAGGGAAAATCCCATGGCCAGTGCAAACAGGCCGAACACAAACGAGACCGTCCCAATAACAGTCATAAGCAGGTAGGTCTGGCTGGCGGGAACATACTGCATGAGCACCGCGAACAACACAACACTCGCTACAATTACTCCCCCTACCAGGTAGTATTTACTCCGCGGGTGGGTGAGCGCAAGCGCGATTCCCGAGTATGCGGCATAGAATGCCAGCACGGCTATGGCAATGATAAAGAGCAGTGCAATGCTGTCGGTAAACAGTGTTGCCACGATTCCCACGAGGAGAAGGCCGGCGGCGCAGATGAACCAGAAGAACGATTCTTCGGCCGGGGAGGTGATCGCAATCAGGATACAGAGGACGATACCGGTAACGAGGATGATCCAGAATATCCCCAGGAAGAATGCCAGAAGGGACGCGGGCACGATCAGCGCGAGACCTCCGAATATGACACCGATTAATCCTTTGAGGAGGCAGGAGAGTTTCGCATCCATAGAAATACGTCACTGTCCTCGCGTTAATAGTTTCTCCCTGCCGTGATCGTTACAGGAAAACGGGTATCTTTGCCCGATCATCGGACATGCCCGGATCTGCCTGCGTTATGTCCCCCCCCCATAATTTACTCACGTTTCGTCAGGTTTATCTCCGATCTTGGCAATGTATTTCATCACGTGTTTGGCAGATTCCCGCTGGATTATTCCCATGACGACCAGGAGATCAAGATCAGGCTTTCCGATACCGGCAGCCTCTTAAAGTACGAGCGGGAATGCCGAGGCAGCCGCGAGGAGCGGTACCTGGGCAGATCGTTTTCCGCCATCCATATCTACCCGGTCGAGCCGGTCAATCTCCCTGAACCGCTCACCCAGTACCTGGAGATTGCATTTCCCCCGGTAGTCCTGCCGCCCGGCGCCGAGCAGACGGTTTATGTGAAATTCCCGGTCGAGATCGGCGTGTTCCTCGAATCGAACGGGAAGCAGTCTCCGCTTGATGTATTCTCGCTCGTGCCCGTGAAGTTCTCGCTGTACGGTCTGCCGAGTTCAGGCCTGATCACGCGCTGGTTTAAGAGCGACATCTACCCGGAAATCCCCTCAGTCGACATGTACCGCGAGGGTGTCATGGCCCTGACCCTGAAAAACTGCCGGACGGAAAATGCAAAGGTGAGCCGGGCGGTCTTTGACAGCAGCTCGATGTGCCTCTACTATGGCACCCGGGTGGCAATGACCGCAACCCTCGAAGTGTTCTCGGAATACCTTGCCCGCACCACGTTTACCGATGCCGCCCCGCCGGACTGCCCGAACCGGGCCATCGACCTGTACCGGGCAAGCTCGTTTGCGCTGAGCACGACAAAAGGCTGTTTCATGGAGGCGGGTACGAGTTGAGCATCACTGATATCATTGGCCTTGCCCTGCCGAACTGGACGGGCGTTGAATCCGATGTTACCTCGGACAAAAACCTCTTTGCAACGGTCAGTCCGCGCGACATCCTCTTCTTTTTTGTCGGGATCGTCATTGCGTACATCCTCGGCCTTATCATCAGCCACCATGTCCGGATGCGCATGAGCCACCGGCTCAAAAAAGACCAGCTGGACATCCTGACCGGGTTTATCCGGGCCATCCTCATCATTATTGCCGTCGGCCTCTCCCTTCCCGGCCTGCTTGACTTAAGCGTGACCATCATCCTCATCTGTATCGCCGGCGTTATCGCGATCATCGCGCTCTCCAGCCAGAAGGTGATCTCGAACATGGTAGCAGGTGTCGCGCTCCTGTACGAGAGCCCGTTTGCAACCGGGGACTATATCAGCACCGGGGGGGTCGAGGGTACGGTTATCGCGGTCCGGCTTTTCTCGGTCCGGATCCGCACCGGCGAAGGAATCTATGTCCATATCCCCAACGACCAGATCTATTCGACCGCGGTATCGAACGTCCATGCAAACGTTGCCCGCCGGTTCGAGTACCGGGTGGGTATCCGCTACCAGGACGATACGAACCGGGCCATTGCCATTATCCGGCAGCTCCTCGAAAAGCACACGTTTGTCCTTGAAAACCCTGCGCCGGCGGTTTTTGTCAGCGATATTACCGCCGACAGCGTTCTCCTCTCGATCCGTGCGTGGTTTCCCTCGAACTGGCAGCTCACCAAGGACGATATCTCGCGGACAACCTCCATCCTCCCGAATGTCAAGGATGCACTGGAAGCAGCGGGTATCGAGATGCCCTATGGCCAGCGGGTGGTCTGGTTTGCAAACGAGCCGTCTTCCGTAAAGGATCCGGCTGCCGGGAACGGTCAAAAATAAAAAAAAAAGGATCAGAGCCGGTTAAAACCGAAGAATTCGATCCCGAGGAACCGCTCCATCAGGTAGAGAATGCCAAAGAAGAGACCCGCGTAGAGCACGAAGCTGACGAGGAACTCCACCCACCCGGTGATCCCCGTGTACGACATGATGATATTCGAGAGTGCGTTTGCTATGATGATGGCAACAAGGATGCCCGCGAAAAAAATGACCCATTTCTTGATCTCTGCTGAATCCATGCAGGTACCATAGGGCATCCCCGGGTATTAAACCTCCCAAAACCCCCCGTTGGGGAAGATCCATACGAAACGGTTATAGGCTTGCCGGAAGGAGTGTACGGGTATGGATGAGGCCGAAGCACCGAAGGTACGGAGCATCACAACCACACTGTTAACCCTTGCCCTCGCCGGTATTGCAATCGTGGTCGTCCTGGTCTTTTTTCAGGGCATGACCGCCCAGCCCCAGGTGCTGCAGGCAAGCCCGAACTGGACGCTCGTCTCCTGCCGCGATGCTACCGGGATCCTTATACCGGCAATCAATAACGGGGAGGTCACCGCGCAGTTTAACCGCGACGGAAATATTACAGGATTTTCGGGGTGCAACCGGTACGTTGCGGCATTCATAAAAAACAATGACCGGATCCGGATCACCTACCCCCTCCATACCGACAATACCTGCAGCGATGCCGGTCTCATGCAGCAGGAAGCCAGCCTTTACCGCAACCTTGCAGCGGCAGCCTCGGTGAACACCGGCCCCTCGGAACTCGACCTCCTCGATGCAAACGGCGCCACCCTTCTCAAATTCCACCGGCAGTGACCGGGAACGCGTGTGTACCGGGAAAGTATTTCCCCTTGCCCCCGCATACACCCGGAACAGACAAACAACAGGTATTTTTCAGGCAGGCCGGTGAAAAGCGCACCTTTCGGGTGCCTGGCATGCCCTGGAGATGATCCCTATATCCTCACACAACCTTCGCGAACCGCTCAACAGGATCCTCGAAGAGAGCGCCCGGGTAGCAGACCTGGTCCGGGACAAGACCTTCGAGGAGTTCGTGCAGGAACCGGCAACCTATGCTACGGTCGTATCCTGCATCCAGAGAATCGACGAGGCAGCGCACGGCATCCCTACCATTGTCCGGGTAAAGTACGCCCTGCTGCCCTGGAACGAGATCGCCGCGCTCAAGGCCGAGTTTATGGAGGCGGACGCACACCTCCGCCCCCGGGTGGTCTGGAAGATCAGCACGGAAGCTCTCCCCCGCATCCGGCCGCTGGTCGAGAGCCTCATCGACGAGATTGAGAAATAGTTCCCTTTCTTAAGGGATGCCTGCCAGAACCGGTTTTAGGGGATCCAACGAATGCTTAAAAAACCCCGAGCCGATGAATATAGGTATGGACGAGCAGCCCCCTGTTTTACAAGAGGGATCTCCCGAAACGGAAGACCTCCCTGTAGCTCCGCCTGTACCCCAACCGATGGGCTGGAAGTTCTGGGCGGTGATGGGGCTCATTGCCATCCTTATCTGCCTGATTGCGTATTTCCAGATAGAAACGGCGAACCACCCGGTGCCGGTCAGCCTTGCCGGGACAAGCTGGACGCTTGCCTATTATTCCACGGGGAACAGTACGCTTGTGCCCGTGACTGCAGCCACCACGGCAACCCTTGAATTCGGGCCGGGCAACACGACCGGGCTCTCCGGCTTTACCGGCTGTAACCAGTACCGGTACGAGTATACCCTCCGGGCTTCTGCCTTCACCGTTGACCGGAGCTCGGGGACGATCACCAAGATGAACTGCCCGGGGCAGGGGATCATGCAGTTCGAATCCGCGTATCTGGAAAACCTAAAGAACACGACATCCTTCTCCTCCCGTAACGATCACCTGTACCTGTACGACCAGAACCAGAAACTGCTCCTGATCTTCACAACCGCGACCCGGTAATTTTTTGCCCGGGGTCCCACACTCTTTCATACGTCTTTTTCATCCCTTTTTTTAATCAGCCCGGGTGAACGGTGGCAAAACGAGATCTTGTCTCCGCCAGCATATGCCAACATTAAAAACTCCTGCCGTAAACACATTATCCGGTAATAAAGGAGCCCGGTATCATGGAAGCAAAGAGCGAGAGGAGAGACGGGGTGCTGGTCTTTTTCATCAACGGCCGGCTGGATGCATTCGGGGCACAGCAGCTTGACGAGTGGATCAAGGGAGCGCTGCACGATGACGATAAGGATCTGGTGCTCGACCTTTCGGGATCCACCTACCTCTCCAGCGGGGGGCTCCGGACCTTCAATATCCTCAAAAAAGAGACAAAGCGGCGGAACGGCCGGTTTGTCCTTTCCGCTGTGGGAGAGTACCCGAAAAAAGTACTCGACATGGCCGGGTTCTCCACGATCTTCGAGATCTTTCCCACCACCGATGCCGCAATAGAGGATATCAAGAAGAAACGAAAAGATCCCACGCTCTTTAACGAGATCTTCTATAAGAAGATCGAAGCCGAGGGCGTCTCCCTGACCATCGAACCCGGCTGGATGACCGCACCCCCGGTCCTCCGCGTTACCGGGGACTTAAACAAACTCCTCCATGCCCGGCTCACAAACGACGATATCAAGACCCGGAAGTTCTCCGAGATCACGTACTCGCTCGGCCTTGGGGCGCTCGGCGCCGACAAGAACGAAGCGGGCTCGCTCCTTGGCGAGATGATCACCCTGTACGGTTCGATGGTCTGGCTTCCCACCGACGGAAACAATACGCCGGACTTTATGACCCCGCTCGATGCCGATGCAGATGTACCGGTCTATACGGGATTCAACGTGACGTTGGACGGCCCCTTTAACGAATACCTCACGCTCGACACACAGAAGCCGGAGGGCGTGTCGGTCGCGGATATCTACCGCATGATCCTCTCCGGTGCATCGGAACGGGTCAGGAGTTACAAGGGGATCGTTGCCGTGGCGATCTGGGGTGTGCTCTCGGGGCTTGCAAGTTCCGGGATCAAGAAAGCACCGGTTGCCGGATCCGGCCTCCCCGACGGGGCGTCCATCATGGACCCGGCCCAGGCCGGGATCTGGATGGCATCGGATACCGGCATGTCCTACAAGGGAGACACCCTTGTCAGCTTCGGCTTCGGGATCGATCTCGCAAAGGCGGCGTCCGGCTACCCTGCCGAACGTATTGCCGATATCTGTTCGGCAAACGGCGAGTCCAAAAAGGCAATAGCGCTCCATAACCACGGCGTGGTCTTCCGGGGTATCCCCTATAACCCGACCCTTGACCTCAATTCCCAGGTCAAAAAAATCGTGAGCGAGGGGACGTTTGTCGATATGCGCCACCTTCTCGACAGCACCCGGCTCAAACGGGCAAAGATCGGCGTTGCCTATATCCAGGATATCGTAAAGGAACAATAATTCTTTTTTTATCAGGGATTATCCGGGTACCCTTCCCTGCAAAGACTTCTTTTTCGTCAGGGTGAGGATATTTTTCCCCTGTTCGTACCGGTAGGTTGCGCTGTCGGTTACCCGTCGGATCAAAAAGATACCCAGCCCGCCAATCCCGCGCTGGTCGATATCCGCCGAGGTATCGGGTTCGGGGACACTGAGCGGGTCGAATGCCGGGGCACTGTCGCTGATCTCGATCGCGATCTCGTCGTCACCCCGTGTGCACCGAATGGTAATAGTGCCCGGGGTTTCCTCATACCCGTGCTTGATCACGTTGGTGATCGCTTCTTCTACTGCCAGCTGGAGGTCGAGGATCTGGTCGTCGGAGAACCCCATGGATTGCATACACTGCTCCAGTTCCGCGGAAATTCTCGGGATCTCCTCGAGGTGAGAGGGGATGACGATATCAGGCGGCACAGTCATGGTTTTCCACCGGAATGCTATCAGCTATGGTTTGCATTCCCTCGTACATAAACAAGTCAGTATCTTCCAATAGGAGAAAGATTATCACGGGTTGTGTACGATACTTTAACGAATCTAATACCATAATTTTAGTCGTTTAGAGGACAGGAAATGGAGATTACCATAACTGCACAGGGCGTGGCCTCGGTGCTCGCCGTTTGCGGACGTGTCGATACCGTAACGGCGGGGGACTTAGAGTCCGCCATCAACGGCCTTATTGAAAAAGGCAACCGTAAACTGCTCCTCGATTTCGAAGGGGTATCCTATATCTCCAGCGGCGGCCTCCGGGTCCTTCTTGCAACCGCGAAGAAACTGCGTAACGATGGCGACAGGTATGCGCTCTGCCGGCTTTCCCCCGAGGTGCAGAAAGTCATGAAACTGGCAGGATTCACCTCGATCTTTTCCATCTATGCTTCCCCCGAGGAGGCACTTGCCGGCTGGTAACGGCAGCGGGCTGCTGTCGTCCCGGACCTGGCAGCCGTTCCCGGATCTGCCGGGGTTCTCAATCTTTCCCGAGATCCGCAAGGCCGATGTGATCTCTTCCAACGCTTACCTGATACGGACGCCGGACTGCCTGCTCCTTATCGATCCCGGCGGACTCGCTTCGCAGGCAGAACTTCTTATCGCAGAGATCGCCCCCTGTCTCGCAGCGGGCGATCTTCCCCTCGTCGTGCTCCTGACCCACGCCCATGTCGATCACTTCACCGCGCTGCAGGAACATCCCCTGTTCCTCGATACCGGTCGCGTGATCCTCGCAGTACAGGAGATCGGGGCACGGGCCATCGGGACGCATGATACTGCACTGACTCAGGCAGAAGTCCTTGGCCGGGACTTTACACCGCTGCCTGTCGGTATCCGTCTCTTTGCAGAGGGGGAAAATACGGAGGGGAAATCCCCGCGGGAGTTTGTGCTTCCCTGCGGGGTCACGGCCACCCTCTCCCGCGAGGATGTCCCCCGACAGTCCGGGCTAATCCTGAAACGCGAGGTGCTCGCTCTCCCCCGGGGGACACGGGTGGAGCTGTACCATACGCCCGGCCACAGCCCGGACAGCACCTGTATCCGGATCGGGAAGGTACTCTTTATCGGCGACCTCCTCTTTGCCGCAAACCCCGGCGTTGCCGGGCTGCACGGCTGGGACCAGGATGCGCTGATCGGATCGCTCGATCGGATGCTTGGGATCTTACAAAGCGGGGAGGTGGATATGGTCTGCCCGGGCCACGGCAGGATCATCTCCTCCGCACAGGCATGCACCATGCTCGAAGGCGTCCTTACCGATGCACGGGCCCTGACCGGTATTGCCGAACTCAACCGTGAGCGGGCGGAGGAGACGGCACGGTTCGCCGAGGACTGCATGGAAGAGATAAACGAGCTTTTTACCATCCTTGCAGGCCGGCTCTACTATGTTGCGCATGTCATGGACGAGCTGGGCGAGACAGACCTGGCCGCACAGGCCGGCACACTGATCGATGCAAAGGAACTCGACAACCTCCTCGCGAGTTTCCAGGATTTTGCCGATGCCCACCATGCACAGGACTATGTCTCGATCCACCTGGCGCTCAAGGCCGGGCAGGTGATAGGGAAACTCGAACGGTCGTTTATGAAGGACGAGCTCGCAAAGATCGTCGATATCTCCCTGGTGCGCCGGGCAGAACGGCTGCTCTCGTCGTACTCGTCGATGCTCCGGGGGTTTACGCCCCCGCAGGACCGTGAGACCTGCGAACTGTGCCCGCTTATCGAATCGGTTATCATCGGCCTTACCGGCCCGTCCTGTTCCGATGACGACATCCTTGCCTCGACCGACGATGCCGAGGCATTCTGCCGGCTGCTCGTGGCGCGACTGGGCACCCGCCCGCTCTTCGACGACGTCAGGGTGTCCTTCGAACGCGGTACGGGCGATCCCCGGGCACGTATCGACCGCGACCTCTTCTCCGACCTCCTGATCTATCTCTTCGAGGACCTGGTGGGCACCGGTGCGGAAACGATTGCGGTCTCGGTTTTGGGGGACGGGACTGCCCGTACCGTGCTGAAGATCGCCGGTACCGGAAGGATGGCGGGTGCCAGGGATGCAAAAAACGTCAGGGGTTTCTTTACCCGGCTCTGCGAGCGCTCGGGCGGGCACCTGGAGGCAGAAGGTGTTCCCGGCGGACGTTCGTATACGATCGCGCTCTGACCTGCGCCATATCCGTTGTTGAGCCGGAGCGGCCACAGATTCCCTTTTCCTGGACCTAAACCCCCGGTTTCAGGTACGGTCCTCCCCGCACTTCCCGACCGTTGCAAGGTAGATCAGGAACTGGTTTGTCCCGTCAATCCCGAGGATTCCTGCCATGGCATCGTCATCGAACGCGGCAATGGCGCATACCCCGCAGCCAACCGCTTCCGCGGCAAGGTACAGGTTCTGGCAGACATGGCCGGCATCGAGGTGCAGGTCGCGGTACCCGCGCTCGCCGTACCGCCATGTCATCCGGTACGGGACCGCAGTCCAGAGAAATACGGCATTGCACCGCATGACAAAGGTCTGGTCGAAGCAGGCATGGGAAACAGCGGCATGGAGTGCCGGATCTGCCTTTCCCCGGGAGAGCCGGTGGGAAAGGGCGAGGTAGCGGTAGAGACCGGGTTCGAGACCCTCAACGTCATTGGCGAGCACGTATGTCTCGAAGGCATGCCGCGCCCCGGCCGAGGGAACGGTCCGGAATGTCGCCTGCGTCCCGTGGACATGCGTTACTCCCTGCGTGCACCAGAGCAGATACGATAATTCTTCAAGCGAGAGGGTCTCCCGTTCGTACGACCGGACACTGTGGCGGCGCTCGATCGCAGTCCGGAGATCGAGCGGCGGGACGCGAATCTTTTCCGGGGGAACGAGGTCGATGACCGGCAGGGCCGGGTCCGCGGGGAGTTCGAGGGGCGGCTGGGGCAGTCCGTTTTCCTGGTCGGACCGGCCAAGATACCGGTACTTTGTCCGTTCCATGAACTCCCGGCCGGCACCTCCCGGGATCGGGACGATATCAGTCATAAGAGACGATAGGTTCCCGGCACAATATCCTTATGGATCGTGCCACAGGAGCCTTCTCTCGGGATCGGCCCTGTCTTGCGGGTAAGCCTCGACTTTTTTTAATCCGGGTCCTCCGCCCGCTTGAACAATGGGGCCGGGGCGACCGATCATGGAGAGCGATCGGTCCGGCCGGTTTTTCTGTTGAGTACCCGGTAGGGGGGGGTGGGGGTGATCTCAAATCCGCGTGGATCCATGGTCGCCCCGACCACTGTATACGATCGGTCGGTCCGACCATGGATCGAGTACGGTCGGGGCGACCACACCTCTCGTCTGGACCTCCAGTGGAAACACATGTTGCGGAACTGGAATGTAACAGCCCGCCCTGGCCATTTTTGAAAATGATCGGTCCGATCTTTTTTTCTGCGGTGTGGATGGCAGGGGGGAGGGGGGCGACTGTTTTTTTTAATGGTAAGGGTGACCGGTCATGATGAAGGGTAGGGGCGGGCGTTTTTTTTAATTGTTCTGCCCCGCGATCTCTCCGTTTCCCGTACCTGCCCGGCAGGTGAACCGGTCGGTTTTTCAGGAACTGATATCTGCCGGCAGAAAAAACAGTGTAAACCACCAGTACCCTGTGTGACCTCCATGCCAGTTCGCGCCGCCCCAAATAACAAGTCCGCACCCTGCCTCATCGAATTTGCAAACGTTACCGTCATCAAGGGAGAGAACCGGGTCCTCGACAATGTTTCCCTTGCCATAAAAGAAGGGGAGAACATCGCCATCCTCGGGCCAAACGGTGCCGGGAAATCGTCCCTTATAAAAGCCATCACCCGGGAATACTACCCGGTTGTCTCTGACCAACCGGTAACGTTCAAGGTCCACGGGGAGGAGACATGGGACGTCTTCTCCCTCAAATCGACCATCGGGATCGTATCAAACGACCTCCAGTACACCTTCACCCGGACGATCACCGGCCGCGAAGTGATCCTCTCCGGGTTCTTTTCGAGCATCGGCCTCTTCAACCATGTCGTGACCCCGGAGATGGAGAAGAAAACGGACGAGATCATGCATTTTCTCTCAGTCGAACGGCTGGCTGACCGCCCGTTGAACGCCATGTCCTCGGGGGAGGCGCGGCGGTTTTTGATCGGGCGGGCGCTCGTCTTTTCTCCCGCAACGCTTATCCTCGACGAACCCACGAACAGCCTCGACCTCGAAGCCCTCCATGCGTTCCGCGAGATCCTGAGGAAAATTGCACAGTCCGGCACCTCTATTATCCTCGTCACGCACAACCTCCACGACATCATCCCGGAGATCGCCCGGGTCGTAATGGTCAAAAACGGGCGGATCTGCGGGGACGGGCCAAAAGAGGAGATGCTTACCGATGCCGCCATCGGGCGCCTCTTCTCCGTCCCAATCCACGTAGTCAGCGAGAACGGCTGGTACTACGCCACGGGCTATTAGGCCCGCACCTCCGTGTTGAGCGGAGATTAATACTCCCCAAACGCCAATACCTTCTTTCGCACCAGGCAGGACTTCCGGCCCTGCCATAAAGAGACCCAAACCATGCTGTCGCGCGAAGAGATCCGTGAATTTTCCGGGGGAGAATCGGGGCTTTCCTCCCTTCAGGTAGAGCAGAGCAGGGAAAAATACGGCGTTAACGTCATGACGCCCCCGCCCCGGGAACCTGCCTGGAAACAGTACCTGGAAAATTTCAACGACCCCATCATCAGGATCCTTATCTTCGCCGTTGCAATCTCCGCTATCGTCTCGCTGCTCGAAGGGAGCGGTCTTCTGGATACCGTAGGGATCATTGTTGCGATCCTCCTTGCCACCGGCATCTCGTTCTACAACGAATACCGGAGCAGCCGCGAGTTCGATGTCCTCAATGCCCATCGCGACGAGATGGCCATTAAGGTAGTCCGCGACAAAAACCCGGCAGCCGTGCAGGCAAAGGATCTCGTGGTCGGCGATCTCGTCCTCCTCGAAGCCGGCGATGCGGTGCCGGCCGACGGCTGGCTGGTTTCCGCAGACAGTCTCTACTGCGACGAGTCCGCATTTACCGGGGAGAGCGAGCCCGCTGCAAAAAGCGCCGGGAAAAAGGTCCTCAAGGGCAGTTTTGTAACGGCGGGAAAAGCGCAGATGGCTGTCGGGGCGGTGGGCGACCGGGCCGAGATGGGGCTCATTGCCGCAACGCTCGGGATCGACCATGCGACAAAGACACCGTTAGAGGAAAAACTCGAAAAGCTTGCCGGCATCATCTCGAAGTTCGGGTACGTGATGGCAGCCCTCATCTGCGGCACGCTCGTGCTCCGGGGGTTCATCCTTGGCGATCTCACCGGCCTTACCCTTGCAACCGCCCACCACCTGCTCGACTACTTCATGCTCGCGGTCGTGATCGTGGTCGCCGCCGTTCCCGAAGGGCTCCCGATGAGCGTTGCCCTCTCGCTCTCCCTTGCCATGCGCAAGATGACCCGGGCAAACTGCCTTGTCCGTCGCCTGATCGCCTGCGAAACAATCGGGTCGGCAACCACGATCTGTACCGACAAGACCGGGACGCTCACCAAAAACCAGATGACCGTTGCCGAGGCATCTGTCGATGCCCCGCACCCTGCCGGCACGCTCCCGGCAACCCCGCAGGAATGGATCGCGCTCAATGCCGCGGCAAACAGCACCGCCCACCTGGAGAATACCCGGGACGGGAAGATCCTCGTGATCGGCAACTCCACGGAAGGCGCGCTCCTGCGCTGGCTTGCGGATCATGCCATCGGGTACCGGGAGATCCGTGCTGCGTTCCCGGCCGCAAAACAGTTCCTGTTCGACGGTAAGCGGAAGAGGATGTCGACGGTGGTGGAGACGGGCGGCAGGAAGTTTTTGCTGGTCAAAGGCGCACCCGAGATCCTTGCCGGCCTCTGCACGGTACCCCCCGACCTTGCCGGGGTGGATGCATATGCTGCCCGGGCCATGCGTACCCTTGCCTTTGCCCACCGGGAGATCACGGGTGGGGACGAGAGCGAGACCTCCCTTACCTGGGACGGGTACGTGGGCATCCGTGACCCGCTGCGGGAAAATATCCACGAATCGGTAGCGCGCTGCCAGAGCGCCGGGATCCGGGTGCGGATGGTCACCGGGGACAAGCCCGAGACCGCCCGCGCGATTGCGCAGGAAGCAGGAATCCTTGCCGGGGGAACGGTCGTGACCGGGAAGGAGTTCCGGGCGCTTTCCCCGGAAGATCAGGTGAACGCGGCACAGGATCTCGACGTGATGGCCCGGGCAGAACCGCTCGACAAGCTCCTGCTCGTACAGGCCCTCCAGAAGACCGGTGCGGTCGTTGCCGTGACCGGCGACGGCACGAACGATGCGCCGGCGCTCAAAAACGCCGATGTGGGCCTTGCCATGGGAATAGCCGGCACCGAGGTTGCGCGGGAGGCCAGCGATATCATCCTTCTCGACGATTCGTTCGCCTCGATCACGAGCGCAGTCTGGTGGGGCAGGTCGCTTTACGAGAACATCCAGCGGTTCCTCCTCTTCCAGCTCACCATCAATGTCTGCGCCTGTATTCTCGTCTTCCTCGCGCCGCTCCTCGGCTATCCCGAGCCTTTTACCATCATCGAGATCCTCTGGATCAATATTATCATGGACACGCTCGCCGCATTTGCGCTCTGCTCGGAAGCGCCGCACAAGGGCCTGCTTACCCGACAGCCGGTTCCCCGCGATGCCCCGATCATCACCCCGTTCATGTGGCTCTCGATTGGCGTGCTCGGCGTCTTTATCATCCTCGGCGGTCTTCTCCAGCTCGGGACCGGGTTCCTCGGCGGCACCACCGAAGCGGAGATCGGCACCGTCTTCTTTGCCGCCTTTATCTTTGCCGCGGTTGCAAACGGCTTCAACTGCCGGGCAATGGACGGGAAGATGCCGGCCTTCTTTACGGGCAACCCGACGTTCTTCTTTGTGATGGGTGGGATTGTGTTCATCCAGATTGTCATCATCCAGTTCGGCGGGGCGGTCTTTGGAACCGTACCGCTTGCCCCCGAAACATGGCTTTTGATTGCTGCGGCAACGTTTGTCCCGGTCCTTCTCATCGGGTTCGTGCTCCGGCTGGCATACCGGGGCTACCTGCACCGGAAAAAGATCCCCGTATCTGTCTGAACACAACTTTTTTTTTATCGCCCTTCATTTCGCGGCGTTTTGCCGTTTGCCGCATATCCTGAATCCTGAAACATCAGGAAACCGGGGTCTCATCCGGGGGATTTCGAAAAAAGAGCCCGATAATAATGAGGGGGGCAAAGTAGAGGAGATCGATATAGCCCCATCCGATTGCGGCAAGGATTATCCCGGTAACGGCAACCCCGAGCGGGACAAGGAATTTCTTTGCAAGGAATGCCGACTCGTCCCGGGTCAGCTCCGGCACGAGCAGCGCGGGCCGGCTCGTTGTATAGTACCAGGCAAGGGAGAGCAGGCAGGCGAGGATGAAGTAGTTTATCTGGAAGAGGACATCGGATACCGGGCCGCTCTCGATATCGTTTGCAAGACCCTGCGTGAAGGGCACGAATACCACCACCATCAGGGAGAGCAGGTGGATATAGATGAACCGGGAATCGACCGATTTCATCCGGTGGAAGATCTGGAAGTAAAAAAGCCAGAACATCCCGAGGATCAAAAATGCCCCGACAAAGTCGATGACCGCAAAAACGGTTGTCAGGAGATAGGAGTTGAGTGCCGCAGGATCGCCAAGGGTGCCGGCAGCCGGGTTCTGGATATTCCGGATCATCAGGGTCATCGTGAACGCATAGATGCCGTTTGTCAGACGTTCGAGGTTGACCTTGCTGATCGGTTCCATATCCGGGGCTCCAGAGTACTTTTTAACTCCTCTGTCAGGACAGCAGATAAATTATTGCGGGACCAAAAAAAGGCAGGACCGTTTCAGGATTAACGATCCGGCCCGGGCGGGTCTGTAGCCTTCTCTTCGAAGAGATGCCCTACGCCAAAGAGCGTGTTTACCCAGTGGAGCTCGTCGGAAAAGTGGAAGAGGATGCAGACCATCAGCGTGAACGGGACACAAAAGAGCATCCCGGCAAGGCCCAAGAGCCAGCCCCAGAAGATCACCGACAGGATCACGATAAGCGCCGGGATCTCGAACTTTCTGGCCGCAAGCCAGGAAAAGACCGGGTTTTCCACGATCAAATTGAGGATGCAGACAACGGCTATGACTGCCACGACGCCCCACATGCCGAACTGGATCCAGGCAAAGATGAGTGCCGGGATCGCTGCGATGATAAGGCCGATGTAGGGGATGTAGCCTAACAGGAAGGTCAGGGTGCCCCAGAGGATTGCGCCATGGACGCCCATGAGCGCGAGCGACCCGCCGAAAAGCACCCCGTGGACCATATTGGTCTCCGTGCGCACGACAATGAAATCGATAATGTACCCGCTCATCCGCGAGAGCTGGCGGAGTTTTTCCGGCTGGTCTTTGAGCAGGGTTTCTACCCGGCCGATAAAAGCAGGAGCTTCGAGCAGCATGAAGATGGTCGTGACCGCGATGAAAAAAACGTTCATGAGCGCGGTTCCCACATTGAGCAGGGAAGAGAATATCTGGGGGACTACCGTTACGAGGCTGGGTACCTGGGCGGTCATCTGCGTGAGATCGATCCCGTGGGCGCCAAAAAAGGCAGTCAGCCCGGCCAGCCGTTCGGTAAGCTCAGCCTGGTACTGGGGCAGGTCGGTCACGATCACGTCAAAAGACTTAAGGACAAGAACAAGGCCGAGCAGGACCACCAGACACGCGACAATGGTAACGATCCCGACCGCCCCGGCATTGGGAATGCCCCGCTCGCGCAGCCACCGGGTTGCCGGGTAGAGGAGGAGCGCCAGGATCAGGGAGACAAGGACGATGCTGACAATCGAGGCACCTTCTTTGATCCCGAAGATGACAAGGATTGCAAGCCCAACGAAGATCAGCGTGCGCTCTGTCCGGGACAGGCTCGGGGCAAAGGACATGATACGGGTATTTTGTTGCCGTATCATACAAACCTTGCCGTTTGGCGCTCTGATAAAAAAGGAGGTTAGAACCCGGGCTGTTCCCGGGCATCCCATCTCTTCATGCCGAGCCGGGCAAAAAATGCTGCCGGGATGAGAAGGATCACGGCGGCAAACGAGGCAAACGGTGCGCCAAAGACCACGGCCGAGAGGATGATCATCGCCGTTCCTGTCAGGATGAGGTAGGTGACCATCACTTTCACATTGTACACGAGCACGCTCGGCGAGAGGCCGGTCAGCCAGA
Source organism: Methanoregula sp. UBA64 (assembly GCF_002502735.1). NCBI lineage: Archaea > Methanobacteriati > Methanobacteriota > Methanomicrobia > Methanomicrobiales > Methanoregulaceae > Methanoregula > Methanoregula sp. UBA64. The sequence continues at coordinate 712,432 of NZ_DAQC01000001.1, read as the reverse complement.
TGGTGATCCCGAGGCTGTAGAACGAGACCGAGAGGCAGAGGACAACCGCCGGGAGGGCATAGAGCGCCTGTCCCGAAAGCACGGCAACTGCTGCCACAAAGACCGCGGGGATGACCTGGAGCACACAAAACGTGGCAATCTTGCTTTTTATAACGGTACTAACGCTCACCGGGAGGCAGGCATAAGTGCCAAACGAGTCGAACATCGTGATCCACGTGTACATGGTCGAGGCAATGATGCCCGCAACAAGCGCAAATTCCAGAAGCACCCCGTTTGCCGGAAGGTATCCCGAGAGAAGCGAGAGGAAGAACCAGATCACAATCAACGGGATCACAAACGAGAAGAGGGTCTGGCCCACCATGCCCCCGCTCCGGTACATGTCGATGAGGTCCTTTGCCGCCAGGGGCGGTTGCGGGAAGATGGAGAGTTTTGCCATCACGGGAGTGAGGAGGTTTTCGTGGCGCTTTTCTGCACCGGTGGTCGTATCCGGGTCAAACAGCAGGATCGAGACAATAAAGAGGACAAGAATGGCGCCAAGGGTAAGGACAAGGCCGGTCCACGAGAACGAAAGGAAAAGATTGAGCGGCGGGAAGAAGACCGCCGGGTTCTGCCGGGTAATTACGTCAAGTGCCCCGAAGGCTGCCGCAAGGATGAGAAGGACCGCCGCGAGTGCCGGTCTGGAACGGGCATAGAGCGAGGAGAGAAAAAAGACCGCGCAGAGCCCGGACAAAAACGAGAGCGAGAGGGTGAGGGCAAGGAGCAGGGGAAGCGTGATCGGGATGCCGATAAAGGGCGAGGCCAGCAGGAATCCGAGCGCGAGGGGCAGCACCCAGAGAACGAAGTAATACAGGGTGTCCTTTATGACGAAGTTTGCAAAGATGAAGCGTTCCGATAAGGGCAGGCTCCGTGCTGCATAGGCAAGGAGGCTTGCCTGCCCGAAACGCCGGTTCATAGCCTCATTTCCCAGCAGGCCAAAGGCGCCCACCATGAAGCCGAGCATCAGGTAGTTTGCATGGAGGACGAGCGAGAGTTCGCCGGAGGGGAGGGCCCGGCGCATGAGGGGTAGCATAAACGATCCCATGAACGCGATCCAGAAGATGAGGATGGGGAAGAGCGCAAAGGCAAGGCTCCCGAACATGGTAGAGTGGATCCGCCACTCCTCCTTTACCATGGCAGTAAAGAGATCAAACATGGCCGCCCTTCTGCACGAGCGAGAGGAAGAACTCGTCAAGGTGCCGGTTCTGTGCCCTGAGATCCGCAACGGTGCCGGTATGCAGGACGTTCCCCTTGTGCAGGATCACAAAGCCGGAACAGATCTCCTCGGCAACTTCGAGGATGTGGGTGGAGATGAAGATCGTGTTGCCCTTTGCTGCATACTCTTTGAGGAAATCCTTTACCACATGCTGCATGATGGGGTCGAAGTTGATGAGCGGTTCGTCGATGAGCGCGAGTTCCGGCTGGTGGATGAATGCCTGTGCAAACATCAGCTTCTGCCGGGTCCCCCGGGAAAGATCCTTGCAGAGCACGTCCTTTTTGTCCGCGAAATCAAGGTAGTCAAACCACCATTCCGCTTTTTTTTCGATATCCGGGATCTTCCGGATCGCGCCCACGAACCGGAGGTACTCGGTGGCCGAGAGGAAACTTGGCGGGGTCTCCTGCTCGGGGATGATACCCACCCTTTCGCGGACCCCGACGGGATCTTTCTGCACATCGATCCCGAGCACGGTTGCCGACCCTTCAGTCGGCCGGATCTGGCCGGTGAGCATCTTAATCATCGTCGATTTTCCGGAACCATTCGGGCCTAAAAGCCCAAAGAGTGCCCCCTTTTCCACCGCAAGATCGGCATGGTTTACCGCGACAAGGTCGCCGTATTTTTTTGTGAGGCCACGTGCCTCGATCACATATCCCGTCATTTCCTGCTCCCTGTTGATCGTTTTTCCTGTTTTCCTGTGTGTTCCTTTGTTGTCCGTTTCCCTGTACCGCCCGGTTGAGCCGCAATCCCGTTCCAGATAAAGCACAGTCCCTGTTCTGTCAGGATCTCTCGTTCTTTTTCACCGGTCGCGGCCATGATCCGCGCCGCAAGGCCCGTGAACGATGAGGCGAGCACCGAGCAGAGCAGCCAGGTATCGCATTCGCGCAGGGCACCGGTGCGGATCCCTTCGTCCATGAGTTCGGCAAGGAAGGCAAAGTGCGACATCCCCTCTTCGTGCGCTGTCGTGGAGACAAAAGGCGAGTGGGCGAACTGCTCCATGAACCGGAACTCGTCCGGGTGCGAGATTGCCCAGTCGAGGGCATTTGCCCCGACCCTTTTGATTTTCATCTCCACGTCCGGTTCGCGGTCAACCCCGTTTTTTAATGCCGCTGCCGCCGCTGCCTTGACCTGCCGGTACAGGGTATCGATAAGTTCCTCTTTTGTGGCAAAGTAAAAAAAGAGCGTGCCGGTTGCAACACCCGCCTCCCGCGAGATCAAGGATGTCGGCGTACCGTAAAAGCCCCGTTCGGTAAAGAGCCGGAGGGCGGTTTTTAAGATTGCTTCCCGCTTGTCTGCTGCACGATCCATCCGGTCACCCCGGAATAAGCGCTTCAAGGTCCTGGCAGGAGACCGGCCCGCCATGGCCGGTGTAGACGATCGCGGGCTTTTTTTCCATGACCGTCCTGATGCTCTTTTTCACATCTTCACTGTCTTCGGCAAAGTGGGGAAGGGTCGCCTTGTGGGCCAATACCATCCCCATCACGAGATCGCCGACTATCGCCTCGCCTGTCCCGAGCATCACCGAGAGCGATCCTTTCGTGTGGCCCGGGGTCGGGAGGATCTCCCCGTCGATCCCGAATGCATCGAGCCGGTACGGGGCATCGAGCCGGATCACGGCTTTTATCCCAAGCTCCGGCCGCGGGGCATGTTTCCCTATCATAAACCGCATGACCTTCCCGGTAAACGATGCCGGCACCGCCGGGAGGCTCTCGCCGCGGGAAAGGGCTTCTGCCTCCAGGGAATGGACAAGCACCGGGGCTCCCGTTGCCCCGGCAAGGGCGCCTGCGTTCCCGAAATGATCGATATGGGCATGGGTGATGATGATGAGGCCGAGATCCCACGGGCTGTACCCCTCTTCTTTTAAGACTGCAAGGATCGCCGGGGTATTCCCGGGGAGGCCGGTATCGACAAGGACCGGGCGCTTTCCCCGGATAAGAAAGGCGTTTGCATGGCCGAGTTTGATCGGGCGGACGAGCGCGCGGTCCGGCGGGACTGGTTCAGTCACGGGTCTTCCCCCCCAAAAAGAACGCCCGGACCTTTGCCACCCGGTTCATGCACCAGAGTCCCCCTTTGAGTACCGGGACGATGACCGTCATCCCTCCCTCCATCTCCGACTTCACGTCCTTTAAGAGCTGCGGGATCGGCAGGTGCTGGGGGCAGGCCTTTGCGCACTTCCCGCACTGCCGGCAGAGCCCGGCATACGAGACATCGCCGATCAGGCCCCCGTGCCGCCCGAAATAATGGAACTTCGTGCTCCGGTCCTTCGGGAAGAGGTGGCGGGCATTGTAGAGCGCAAAACAGCCGGGGATATCGACACCAAAGGGACAGGGCATGCAGTAGCCGCAGCCCGTGCATCCGACCTTCATAAGCCGTTTGTAGGTATCCCTGACCCGGTCGATCCGGGCACGGTCGTCCGGGGAGAGCGATCCGGGGAGAGCGGAATCTGCCGCACGGATGTTCTCATCGATATTGGCCTCGTCGTTCATTCCCGAGAGGACGACCGTGACTTCCGGATGGTCCCAGACCCAGCGCAGGCCCCATTCTGCCGGCGACCGTTTCTCCGGGGCCTCGTCCCAGATCTTTTTAATTTCATCCGGCACCGGCCCGGCAAGGTTGCCTCCCCTCAGGGGTTCCATCACCATCACGGCAAGGTTTTTTTCCGCTGCGTACCGGAGCCCCTCGGTCCCGGCCTGGTTATTCTCGTCGAGGAAATTGTACTGGATCTGGCAGAACTGCCAGTCGTACGCGTCCACGATCTCCTTGAAATCCGGCAACTTCCCGTGGAACGAGAAGCCGGCATGTATGATCCGGCCATCCTTTTTTGCCCGGTCAAGGAACGCGAGCACTCCAAGGTCCCGCATCTTCTTCCAGCTCTCGCCGGTCATGCTGTGGAGCAGGTAGTAGTCGATGCGGTCGGTCCCGAGCGTTGCCAGCTGCCGGGTGAGGATCCGGTCCATGTCGGAAGCGTCGCGCACCTCCCAGTGGGGGAGTTTTGTCGCGATCCTCACTTTCTCCCGGTAGCCGTCGCGGAGGGCCTTTCCTAAGATCTGCTCGCTTTTGCCGAAATGGTATGCCGGGGCCGTGTCGAGGTAGTTTACCCCGGAATCAATGGCAAGCCGGATCTGGCGGATGGCCCGTTCCTCGTCAACCCGGCCGGATTTTGACGGGAAGCGCATGCAGCCGAAGCCGAGGATGGAGAGTTTATCGCCGGTCTTTGGGACGGTACGGTACAGCATCATATCACCTTTTCATAAATTGACTGGTCAGTCAGTACGTGTGCATGTTTTGGTATTTAGCACCTGCGCCCGGGCGGTCGTCCACGCATCATTTTAACATCCTTACAGGACTATCATTTCCGGGAGACAGACACGTGCCGGCACGTCGCCGGTATAGCAGGAAAATACCATGACTTCCGGGACGGGCGATACAGGGGATTTTGCCATTGCAGTAGATCTCGGGGCCACCAACCTGCGGGTCGGCCTTGTCGACATCCGCGGTCAGATTTTTAAAACCCGGTCCACCCGGCTCCCGGCAGAAATACCCGATGCACGGGTCATCACCGATCAGATCATCCGGGAGATCCGGGCGCTCGGACCGGATCGCGGCCTGTCGCGGATCACAGGCATCGGCATCGGGGCTGCGGGACCGGTTGACAGAACCCGCACCTCAATTGTCCGGCCCCCCAATATCCCGCTGGATGTTGTCCCTCTTGCCGGCCCGCTGTCTGAAGCGTTTGGTCTTCCGGTGTACCTTGCAAATGACTGCTGCACCGGGCTCCTGGGCGAGGCATACTTTGGCGAAGGGAAGAACTCCGACAACTTCGTGTACGTAACGCTCTCGACCGGCATCGGCGCCGGGATCCTCTCGAAAGGAACGGTGATCCTTGGCCGTGACGGGAATGCCGGCGAGATCGGACATGTATTCGTAGACGAAAAATACGATCTGGTCTGCGGGTGCGGGGGCCGGGGCCACTGGGAAGGGTATGCCTCAGGCCGGTTCCTGCCCCGGTTCTACCGGGCATGGCAGGAGAAGAACGGGGCTGGCGGTGCACCGGTGAACTCTGCGGAGGAGATCTTTGCAGGAATACGAAAGGAGCGCGATCCCGTTTCCCACCCGTTTGTCCGCGAGCTCGGGCGAATCAATGCCCGGGGCATCTCGGACATCATCGTGGCCTACGACCCGGACACCATTGTCCTTGACGGCTCTGTGGCCCTCAGGAACCCCGATCTCATCATCCCGCCAATCCTGGAGTTCATGGACCGGTACCTGCCGGAACCAAGGATCGTGACAAGTCCCCTTGCCGGGAAGGCCCCCCTCCTTGGCGCGGCAGTTATTGCAAGGGGATATGAGACCCGGTACGGGTCGGTGGAATGAGAAAGAGGAGAGGTTCGCAGGGTGCCGGGTTTTACCTTGTACGCGGGAATGTTTCTAGAAAAGTCCGCGTTACCGGCTGTATCCTAAAAAAGAGCGGGCAGATTATCTGCCGGATGAACATCAGCAATTATGGTTTGGCACTCTTTCCATGCCCCGCTGCCAGAGCCTTCGGGACGCTTTTTAACATCTCTTCACGGAAGGCGCTGAACTCCAGTTCATCGAGCTGCTCGGAGAGCAGTCTCCCGCTCCATGCCCTGCGGTACACCCAGTCGATGATCCGGTTCACCGCAAAGAGTACCTGCTCCTCGGTCTCCACCGTCAAAAGTTCCCTGCCCACCTTCGGATGGCGTCCCCGCCGCCCGCCAACCGTTATGAGGTAATGGGTATGAAGCGATTTGAGCAGGTTAAACGAACAGGACTTGACACACATCCCGCACTGGATACAGGTCTCGTCGTTCAATTCGGAGATCCCGTTCCGGATCTTTATGGCTTCTTCCTTACAGTAATAGACACAGGACCCGCATCCCGTACAGAGGCCGGGCGTTCGGATCGGGCGGATCCTCCCAATAATCCCGATCTCGTTTAACATCGGGCTCGTGCAGGCGTTCGGGCAGCCGGAGATCGCGATACGCATCTTGACCGGCATCGCCTTCCCGAAAAGGCTTGCATCGATCTTTTTTGCAAGCGGGATAGTCTCGATATTGGCAAACTTGCAGCGTTCGGTACCGGGGCAGGAGATGATATTGACGACCTCGTCCTTTTCAGACCCGACCGGTGTCCCGTTCTTTTCGAGCTGGACTGCCATCCGTTTAAGCCGCGCCGGGTCGACATGCGGGATCTCGATCGTCTGGCGGGTGGAACAGTGTACCGTACCGGCACCGTACCTCTTTGCGATCCTCGCAATGCCCCGCAGCTGTTCGGCAGTCAGTGCCCCGGCGGGAGCCCGGACCCGGACGGTAACGAGATCGGGGTTACGCTCGGTGATCACCCCGCCTTTCATGTGAATGCCAAATGGGTACTGCATTACCAGTACTGGTGAGAATGCCCTGTATTAAAGTTCGGGTCAGCGCAGTTCCTGAATAATCGCATATCTCCGGCATATCTGACATTCATACCGGGATCCATCACCGGGGCTGTGACAGTTCGATACCACGGATCTCAGGGACTTTTTTGTAAATCGGGTATTTCCGGCACCGGCATTCTCCCTGAGAGCGGCGGCGGAGACAAAAAAGCGTCCCATAAACAAACTCTCTTATCCTCCATGATGCAATCGTTGATCCATGAGCACGATCCTGCGGCGGCAGGTTATCAGGAAATGCAGCGGCATGGACATCCCGCTCGTGGGATTTGCCGCAGCGGACCGCTGGAACAATCCGCCGTTTGAACCCTGGGTTCCCGAAGCGTTCCGGCCGGATCGTATTTTTCCTGAAACAAAGACCGTGATCGTGATCGGCTTTCCCGTCAGTCTCCCGGTTATCGACACTGCTCCTTCCATCTGGTACCACGAACTCTACCGGACGATCAATACCGAACTCGATTCCTGCGGGTACCGTCTTGCCACCTTCCTTACCGAAAAAGGATATCCTTCGGTTTCGATCCCCCGCGACGGCTATGGATCGATAGGTATCCTAAAGGAGAGACCGGCTGCGTTCTTCTCCCACCGTCATGCGGCGTACTGTGCCGGCCTTGGGAATTTCGGCGTCAATAACATGCTCCTTACCCCGGAGTACGGTCCACGCGTACGGTTCACATCGGTCCTGACCTCCGCAGAGCTTCCGGCGGATCCGGTTCTCGAAGACCCTCTCTGTATCCGGTGCCTGCGCTGCGCCAGGATCTGCCCGGTCCACGCGGTCCGCGAAGAAAATTATCCTCAGGGACTTACCGACAAAACTGCCTGCGCCATCCGGTCCGAAGAACTCTTCAACCGCTCCCTCTCACCCTGCGGGTGCTGCATCAAGGTCTGTCCCGTGGGAAAAGACCGCGGGCAGTACGGACGGGAGGATATGAAGATGTATGACGATAAGAGCCCGGCATCGGCGCCGTACCGGCGCGTCCGGGACCACGTACGCTCCTACGGATCGAAGTGAAATCTCTTTAAAACCCGGGAAAAGCCTGCCCTGAAGGATTAAGCAGGCTCCCCTTTTGGCATGGCCCTGATGGACATATACAGGAAATAACCGACCACGCCGAACGTGATGATCGGCGATATGAAACTGGGAATCTCAAAGCCGAAACTGTCGAGGATCATGATGATGCCCAGACAGAAGATCGAATACATTGCCCCGTTCTTGAGGTACCGGTATTTCTTGATCGAGTCCACGTTCCTGACCGTGATCTCCCGAACGATAAGTGCCCCGATCCCGTTCCCGATAATGATGAGCGGAACCGCCATCGTGAATGCGAATGCCCCGAGCACCCCGTCGATTGAGAACGTTGCATCGATGATCTCGAGATAGAATATCTTGCTGATATCGGAGAGGTCTCCCGAGACCATCCTGCGTTCCTGCTCCTCCGCATTCTGCCGGAACCCGTGGACGATAAAGAATGCCGTGGATCCTATCACCGCACCAAACGCCATCATCGGGTTTTTGCCGAGTGCCAGCCAGACAATCCCGGCAAGGAGGATGGACACAATGGCAAAGAACCAGACCCCCTTTGCTGCAAAGAACCGCTCTCCCCGCAGGCCGAAGTTCTTGTCTTCCAGGAAAAGCCAGTGGAAGAAGAGGAAGACTAGGAACGTGCCGCCGCCGATCAGGAGGATGGGGGCGGACTGTTCGATTGCCGCAACTACGGCAGGATCGCTGGAGAAGGTGGCGGTAAGTGCACCCACCGGCCCGAGGGACGGCGTGGACATCCAGACAATCAGCCAGGGGAGTACGCCCCGGATGATAAAGACCGCAAAGAGCAGCCCCCAGATCAAAAACCAGCGGCGGGCCTTCTCTGACATCGTTGAGAGGACTTCCGCATTGATAATGGCATTATCGATGCTTGTAATCGTCTCGAACAGGCAGAGGCCGGCAATGATGAGAATGATCGAAAGGATATCCATGAATCATGATTCATTTGTCGTGTACCGGTATAAAACCTGTGAGCCTGTGTTTTTACCCGGCTAAAAATTTATAAAAGGATGAAATGCCCACCGGATGGTTACTGCATAGAGCTCCGGGGATGACCCTGTTTGCCGGAAGAACACGCCTCTTTTTCTGCCAGAGTTGAATCGGTTCGGCGCCGGGTCTTCGATATCATCGAAGAGAGTCCGCACCCCAGCGTATGGGCTCCGCGCTTCAACATCTTCATGAGCGTGCTCATTGTCCTCAACATCTCGGTAGTAATCCTCGAATCCGTAGCAGGTCTTGCGGCACTCTATAACCCGGTCTTTGTAACGATCGATGTCGTCTCTGTGCTGATCTTTACTATTGAATACATTCTCCGTCTCTGGACCTGCACGCTCAACCCGAAATTTTCATCCGTGGTGACCGGCCGCGCCCGGTTCGCGCTCACCCCCATGTCCATCATCGACCTGCTTGCCATCCTGCCGTTTTACCTGCCGATGTTCATCCCGGTCGATCTCCGGATGCTGCGGGCCCTCCGGCTCATGCGCCTGGTGCGGATCCTCAAGATCGGGAGGTATTCGGAAGCGGCAAAGACCTTCCAGCGGGTGATCGTCAACAAAAAAGAGGAGATCCTCCTTGCGCTCTTTATCCTGCTTATCGTACTGGTCTTCTCGTCAAGCCTGATGTACACAGTCGAGCACGAGGCCCAGCCGGATAAGTTCCCGGACATCCCGCATGCAATGTGGTGGGGGATCGTGACTCTTGCTACGGTGGGGTACGGCGACGTGTATCCCATAACCCCGCTCGGGCAGTTCTTTGGCGGGATTGTTCTTATTATCGGAATCGGGGTTTTCGCGCTGCCGACCGGTATCTTTGCTTCCGGGTTTATCGATGTGATCAACGAACGGCGGCAGAAGATGGAGTACGTCTGCCCGTACTGCGGGAAACGCCACGATGCCGCGGGGAACAAGCTGGATCCCGATACGCCGCCTCCGGATACTTCCCCGGGCCAGCAGGAACAAAATTCCCCGCCGGGATCCTGAGTCGCCCTTACCCCCGCTGTCCGGTTCCAGGAGGCACACTTATCCGATAGGAACGTACATCCCTTTTTACGGGAGGGTAACCGGTTGGCTTTTGACTGCGAACAGTGCGGGGAGTGTTGCAGCCATCTCGGGCTTGTCCACAGTATTGCAAAAGACCATGGCAATTACGAGTTCGTGGTCTTCAACCGGTACACAAACGAGTCCGATCTTGTGACCGTTGACCCGGACAAGCACGCACTCTATGATGACAAGAGCATCTTTGCGAAGCTCCCCGAAGCCTGCCCCTTCTTCCGGCACCAGCCGGGCTCGGAAAAAGCGTTCTGCACGGTCCACCTCACCCGGCCGGATATCTGCCGCGATTATGGATGCTGGCGGATGCTGATCGTGAACCGGAACGGACGGCGTGCCGGCCGGATCATGTTTGCGCGGTATCTCTGCTCGGAAGACCCGTTCGTGACAACGATCTTTGAAAAGTGCATTGATCCGGTAAAGGAACCGGACGATGCACGGTGGGACGAGCTGGTTATCCGGGTGCTGACCGGACACGGGTACACGGTCCGGAAGTGAGTGCCGGACCGCGGGATACCGGAGACGGGGGACCCCCCACCTGCCCGGCAACCTGGAGGGGGGGTGATCCCCACCATGAGAAAAAAGCGGGCGGGGGGTAGGGGTCACCCCCCTCCACCATGTGCCCGGAAAAACAGTACTTTTTGTACGGCCAAAACCCGGGGTTCGCGTGAAATTACCGTCGTGAACCGGTGTACTGGCAGAATTCCCGTGAGTGTTGCGACCCTGCCCGTCCGGGAACATGAGGGGAGGGGGTGACCCCCTCCCTGAAAAAAATGGGTGGGGGGGCAGGGGGTACCCCCCATCCCCTTGTTCCGCACCCTGAACCCATTTATCAGCGGCCGGTAATTGCCACCTCATTGTTTTATGACGCCCCTCATGGTTGTGGGGGTCTTATCCTGTCAGAGGGAAACCGGCAGGGAACGTAATGCAAAAAAAGAGGGAAATCCTCCTGTTTACCCTTGTGTATATTCGAGGACCCCGTTATCCCCGTCAACCGTCGCCACCATGCCGTCAATCAGGCTGTCGATGGGGACCTCCGGCCGGTCGATCATGGGGATGTTAGCAATGATCGCGCCGGTCGCGATGATGGCTTCAGCCTCGGCATTTACGATCGCTGCCGGGGCATGACCGTTCTTTGCCAGGGCATAGATCACGTACGAGCCAACGGTCGAACCCTTGCCAAAGGGAAAGACGAGTACGGTTCCGGCAATCGACCTGCCTTCGAGCGGGTGGCCCTTCTCCACGACAATCCCGGTCTCGGGATCGACCCCGGATAAAAACGAGATCGGCGCCTGGCTCACCATCAGGCGACCCGTCCCTTTCCCCCGTGAGATGCTGCGTCCGCGGACTATCAAAATCACACCACATAAATGGTTGAAGATGCAGATATAAGAGTAATATGGAAGAGACCTCGGTTGACAATGCCGCGCCCTCAAGCGAGCTCAAATACCAGATACAGTTAAACGAGCTCGAGGCAGCGCTTCTCGAACAGAAGGTCAGGGCCGAAGATCTCCAGAAGGAAAATGCGCAGCTGAAACGGGAGAACAACCAGCTCAAGCGCATGCCGCTCTTTGTCGCGGTCGTTATCGATATCCTTGAAAATAATGAGATCTATCTCCGCCAGCAGGGGAACAACCAGGAATACCTGACCCATGCATCCGATGAGATCCGGCCGCTGTTAAAGGCCGGCACCAAGGTGGCGGTCAACAACGCCCTTTCGATTGTGAAAGTGATCGGGAACGTGTACGATTCCCGGGTCCGGGTAATGGAACTCGAAGAGTCCCCTGAGATCACCTATGCGCAGATCGGCGGGCTCACCGACGAGATCAAGGAAGTGCGGGAAGCAGTGGAATACCCGCTCACGAAACCCGAGATCTTCAAGCGTATCGGTGTGGAGCCCCCCAAGGGGATCCTGCTCTACGGTTCGCCGGGAACGGGAAAGACGCTGATTGCAAAGGCCGTTGCCCACGAGGCAAAAGCGACCTTCATCCGTATGTCGGGAAGCGAGCTTGTCCACAAGTTCATTGGTGAAGGAGCCGGCCTTGTCCGCGAGCTCTTCGAGCTTGCCCGGGAACGTGCCCCGGCGATCGTCTTTATCGATGAGATCGATGCGGTCGGCAGCATGCGGACAAATGACGGAACAAGCGGCAGCGCCGAGGTCCAGCGCACCCTTATGCAGCTCCTGGCCGAGATGGATGGCTTCGACAACCGGGGAGATATCCGGATCATGGCCGCCACGAACCGCGTGGATATGCTTGATCCCGCCCTTCTCCGGCCCGGCCGGTTCGACCGCCTGATCCAGATCCCGCTGCCCGACCGGAATGCCCGGCTTGAGATCTTAAAGATCCATTCAAAGAAGATGCACCTGACAAACGTGAACCTTGAGGCCATCGCTTCGATGACCGAAGGATCGACCGGCGCCGAACTCCAGGCAGTGTGCCGGGAGGCCGGGATGATGGCGGTGCGCCGTGAGGCCCCGTCCGCTGAAATGGTTGATTTCAACGATGCGGTCCACAAGGTCAAAAACGACGCACAGCCCGACACCCGCATGTATACCTGATGGTTTTTAGGCATACCGTGGCTGCCGGCACCAAAAATAACGGAGCGCCCGGATGAATATACTCTTGATCCAGCGGGAGGGCATCGATCTCCACCACACCCTTTTTTCATCGGAGACCAGCCGGCTCGCCCTGCGCTTTTACCATCCGAAAAAGATCCCCTGCGGGGTGTATATCTCGGTCTCCACGCTCGGGAGCGCCCTCGCGCTCGCATCAGAGCTGCGCTGGTATATCCGTCGTTATGTCCGGGAACCCCTTTTCCGGGTCAGCCACGGGATCTTCTGCACGCTTACCCTTGCACAGGATATCTATTACGAAAGGACGGTACTCCCGGAAAACCCGTGGGCATTCCGCCGGCTCTATGGGTTTTCTTCCGGAAGGATTCGGGTCCAGCTGGTCATGGCACCGGGATCCGGTACGCAGGACTATGCAGAAGACCTGCGGGGAACCGACACCACGATCGAGGTCTGGTGTACGGAGGACGAGGTGGAAGACCTCGGGGAACCGATTCCTCTTGAAGAGGCCGGTGGAAATACCGGTGAAGAGAGCAAAAAAACCACGTTGCCCGATCCGGATACAGAATAATTACCTTTGCAAATCAGGTTTTTTTGTACTTCCCTGAAGAGGCATATTCCTCTCCCCTCACGACCGCTTATTTTCCCGGCGACAGGAAGGGTAAGAATCCGGAAAAGAACCGTACTATCCCGTCAAAGGGCGAAGCCTCCGGCGTAGTCGTTGGTACCGGGGTCTGGACCGGCAAACTCACGGTTGTCCGGGGAATCTCTGTCGGAGGGGTGGTCGGGGTTACGGTATTAATGGCGATAGCCGGTCTCTGTGATGCAGTCCCCGTATAATACCCGACTTCATCCGGTGTTGCAAACCAGAGCCGGTTGTCGGCATCGGTAAAGACCGTGCGGACACTGTTGGTGGTTCCAAAGCCCCTGAACCGGTCAAGTACCTCCGCTACCTGCCGGTCTTTCCAGACATAGATCCCGTCATCCGTTGCAATATACAGTGCCCCGTCGGATCCGCCGGCAACATCGTTGACTGACCCGGCGCTTCTCCCGAGATCCGAACTGCTGACAACCGGTGTGAACCCGGATTTTGGATCGTAATGGGCAACATCGGTCTCGTTAAAAAAATAGGCGCCGCCGAGCGGATCCTGACGCACGTGGGATAATTTCCCAAACGGCCCGTCCTTATCTGCGATCTGCCGGAACGTAACCGTGTAATTCGCGGCTCTTGTCCCCGCCCATGCGCCTTCCTTTGCGGTTGCGACAAGCAGGGTATTGGCTGCGCTGTCAAGCGCCAGACTGTCCGCCTCGTAAAATCCCGATCCCGCCGGGGAGGCGGGCGGATACCATGTCCACGTGCCACTCCAGTACCGGTGAATCCCGGCATTTCCGGTAGCCACCCACATCTCGTCGTCCCAGCGCTGGAGGGCCCGGATCTGGGTACTCTTCAGGAGTTCCTGGTCCCGGATCACGTAATAGTACTGCCCGTTGAATACCTGGAGCCCGCTGCTGTACCCAATCCAGAGATTGCCATCGGCGTCATATTCCACAGCGGTTACAAAATCGTCCATGAGGCCGGCAGAAAAGTTGTCGCGGGTGACATGCCGTGTACTCCAGGTTCCGGTATAGGTGGAGAGGCCGTACGCAGTCGCGATAGTGACTTCGCCATCGGGACCCCGGGTAAAATCCGTGATCTGAGTGGAATGCACCGAGCCCGCTTCGGGACGGAAAAGGAAGATGCCGCTCCCGGTGGTACTGGCGGCACCTGCCGGCAGGATCAGGCAGATACAGATAAGAAAACAAAAGACGGGATTATATCTCGTGTGCAGCGCCATCAGCGCTCCTTACCGTGACCTTCCCGCTTTCCCCCGGGAAAAACGACACGGTCCGGCCGGCTTTTCCGCCCACTTCCTCTGCTGCGAGTCGCAGGTGGTTCGCGGCAAGAATCGCCCGGACCTGCTGTGCATTCCGCTCGCCGATATTCAGGTTATTGCCGAAATATTCGAACATGCATGCCCCGCCGGCCATCTTTGCCACAAGAGATGCCTTGTGACAGCCGGCCTCAGTGAGTTTTGCGAGGAGAAGGGGAATGGCCGTATCCGCATATTTGCCGGGGCGATCGGATCTTCCGGAACTGTCCGGCAGCATGATATGGACCATCGCCCCGATATGCCGGTCCTTGTCGTAGATGGTCAGGCCTATGCAGGAACCAAGACCTATTGCCATCATCGGCTCGGTTCCCACGTGGAACTCGCCGATTCCGATCATCACCGGCAGCTTGTTCGGAGTAGCAGGATCTGTCATTCCAGGTAAAGGTTTCACGGGCCTGACTTCATCAGGTTCTCAAGGCGTTCTATAAGCGTGGTAAGCGTGGTGGACTCCGGCAGCATGATAATATCGCTGTCTACCTTATGCTCCTCGCAGACCAGTTCGGTCGAGAACAGCAGGACTTCGTTGATCTCCTCCTGCATCTGGGCTACCAGTGTCTGTATGGCTGCGTGTGCCATATCTATGGTGAGCGCCGGGGGGGAGGGGAGCATGATAAAGCCAAGGAGCTCTGCGGTCGCATCGAGAAACGCCGAGGCCATAATATTCCCGACCTCGATAAGGGCACTCTCATCCATCTCGTTGAGCGGCCGGTCCGGGTCGGTCAGGCCGAGCATCGTGTTTGTCAGGTGGACTGCGGACTTTTTCGAGATGTAAAAGATGATGTATCCACCGTGGGGGATCTCTCCCTGCAATTCGAAGACAACGAATGCCGCAGACTCTTCTCCCATATGGTCTGCCAGCTGGGAGATATCCACAACGGTAATCCTCGGAACGCTCATCTCGACAGGGCTCGACAGCATCTGGGAGAGTGTCGTTGCAGCATGGGCTGCCCCGATGTTTCCCAGTTCCTGCATTGCATCCATCTGAACTGATGACAATTTCATGGTTCGATCATTCCTGCATTGTGTTTATATCGAGAACCGGCACAACATCCCCGTCTCCGAGAATGGTCACCCCGCTGATCCCTTTTGTGGTTCCGATAAAACTGCTCAGCGGTTTTACCACAACTTCCTGCTTGCCCTCAACGGCATCGACAGGAATACAGCATTTCCGTTTCTGGTACTGGACAACAATGAGTATCTCGCACCGGTCCGAACTCCCGACCATCTCGTTAAGCCAGAGGATCTGGAGCACTTCATCCCGAAGCATGGTAACGTCGCCTTTCCCGATCCGGTGCATACCGTCCTTTTTGAAATTCGCCACTTCCACGATGCTGCTGATCGGTATTGCAAGGCGCCGGCTGCAGATCCGTACAATCATCACATCGACGATTGCCATGGTGGGCGGAAGGAGCAGTTCAAAGGTACTGCCTTTCCCGGGACTGGTCTCTACCTTGATGGTGCCTTTGAGCGATTCAATGGACCGTTTTACTACGTCGAGGCCGACACCCCTGCCCGAGATGTCCGTGATCTTATCCGCAGTGGAGAATCCCGGCTGGAAGAGCAGATCGATGGCCTGTTCTACCGTGAGTGTCGCAGCAACTTCTGCGGTGATCAGCCCTTTATCCACGGCTTTTTTCTTGACTTTTTCGACATTGATGCCGGCGCCGTCATCGGTCAGCTCGATGATCACATTGTCCCGGTCCCGGTGTGCCAGAAGCCGGACCGTACCTTTCCGCGGCTTTCCGGCTTTTTCCCGGACCTCGGGGGATTCTATCCCGTGATTTACGGCATTCCTGATCAGGTGGAGGAGGGGATCGTTGAGACCGTCCATGACGCTCCGGTCAAGCTCCGTCTCCCCGCCCTCCATGATGAACTCCACTTCCTTGTGGTCGTACTGGGCAACGTCGCGAACGACCCGGGGCAGGCGGTTGAAGATATGGGAGAGCGGGATCATGCGGATGGTCATCATCAGGCTCTGGAGCTCCGAGACCGAGCGCTCCACCATGCTGATCGCCTCGTCCATCTCTTTTATCTTATGCTCCTCTGCGATCTGTTTGAGCCGGCCGCGGTTGATCACCAGGTCCTCGACAAGGTTCATGATATGGTCGAGCTGCGTGATATCCACGCGAAGGTTCTTGATCTCCCGGTTTTTATCTGCCGCAGCGGGCTGCTGCTTTTTCTCCGCATCCGGTGCCTTTTTTACTGCTGCAGCTCCGGTTCCCGCAGGTGCCGCCGGCGTTTCCTCGATTTTGAGCTCGACAGAGGCGATCTCGGTCCCGAGCGCAGCGGTCCTGAGGGCTTCCTCGCCGGCTTCGCTCGCTATGACAAGGTGAACGGTCCCGTCAAAATTTCCTTCATCGATTGCCTCTTTTGACGGCTGCATGGACCGGATGGTGCCGAGCACCTCAAGGTTCTGTATTGCTATCAGGGCCCGGACATCCTTCATCATGCAGTCGGGGGCAACGGTGACGGTCATGACATATACCGGACCCGCCCCTTCAGCCGGTGATTCCGGGGAGTCGGGTGCAACCCCGTCATCTGCGGCGGGTGCTTTTTGAGATACCTGCGGTTTTGGGTGTTCCTGTCCGCCGGCATTGTGCTGTTCGAGCCACCCTTTGAGCTGCCCCACCAGTTCGTCCGGGTTTTTGGCTGAAGAATCCCCCCCGGACTCGATGTCGTCCAGCATCTCCTCTATCAGATCGGTACAGGCAAGGAGAATGTTGCTCAGATCCTCCGTAATTACTGCGGTGCCGTTCCTTATGAGCTGGAAGACATCCTCCATGGTGTGGCAGAGGCGCTCCATGTCGGCAAAACCCATCGAGGCAGACGAACCCTTGAGCGTATGGATGGACCTGAAGATCTCGTCGATTGCAGTCTGATCGGATCCTTTTTCCAGTTCCAGCATGTTATTGACCAGGTTTTCATGGTTTTCCCTGGATTCTGCAACAAAAAGGGACCGGTACTGTTCAAATTCCGACATTTTTTAGTTCTCCGCCATATGCCTTACCATGCGCTCGATTGCATCCGGGATCTTTACCAAGGGCAGGACCTTGTCAACGGCATTTTTCTGGATTGCAGAGCGTGCCATTCCGTATACAAGGCAGTCCTTCTGATCACAGATAATACTTGTTCCCCCGGCCTGTTTTATTGCATATGCTCCAGCGCCGGCATCGTTTCCCATTCCGCTCAAAACCACGGATACAATATTTTTCCCGAATACCTGCGCAGCAGATTCGAAGGTTTTATCTACCGCCGGACGGACGGCATGCACCGGCGGGGCACTGGAGTGGATGATACGGCCCGTTTTTTTCCCGTCTGCTGATAGCGCCGTACCGATCATGGTGTGGACCCCGGCTTTGGAGACAAAGATCATCCCGTCCTTTATCATATCCCCGTTTTCCGTCTCTTTTACCGGCATTTTTGAGATCCGGTTGAACCGGGCAGCAAGCGGTGCGGTAAATCCCACCGGCATATGCTGGGTAATGATGACACCCGCCGGGAGATCTGCGGGAAGTTTTGAGACAAGCTGGTCCAGCATGGGCGGACCTCCGGCAGAGGAGCCGATAAGGACGACCCGCTGGGAATTCCCGTTCTGCGGCAGGACCGGCGGTGCCACTTCGCGGGGCGACGGCATCGGATCCGTTGTCAGGTGACGGATGGTTGCAACCAGTTCGTCAGCAATGAGCCGGAGCTGCGGGACATCCTTTGGCTTGAGCATGAAATCGTCTGCACCCAGCCGGATGGCCTCGTTCGTCATCTCCGCACCTTCTGAGGTGAGCGAGCTGAACATCAGGGTTTTTGGGTGCCACGAGACGGTTTTGAGTTCACGCAGGACCTCCAGACCGTTCATCTTCGGCATCTCGATATCGAGCGTGATCAGCTCCGGTTTGAGGGAGTCTATCTTTTCCAGTGCCTCAATCCCGTTAGCTGCCGTTCCCACTATCTCGATGGAAGGATCTTTTTGCAGCATGTCCCGGATGACTGTCCGCATCAATACGGAGTCATCGACGATGAGAACCTTTACCATAAGCGTCAGGACGCAAGGACGTTTTTGATCTCTTCAAGGACTTTTGGGGCCTGGAATGGCTTTACAATATATCCTTTGGCACCGGTTTTTATCGCGAGTTTGACCATCTGCTCCTGTCCGACTGCAGTACACATGACAACCCGGGCTGCAGGATCGAGCTGTTTTATCGCCTTTAAGGCTTCGATCCCGTTTACCTTGGGCATGACCACATCCATCGTAACAAGGTCGGGCTTGAGTTCCTTGTACTTGGCAACGGCTTCTTCCCCGTTCGCAGCCTCGCCGGCAATGGTATGGCCGCCGGAGAAGAGGATGTTTTTGAGAAGGGTTCGCATAAAGAGTGTATCGTCCACGATCAAAATGGTTCCCATGGAATATCAGACAGAATATTGGTATATCCTGATATAAATGAATAGTGGAACAAAACAGGGGTTAATTTTGGTTTGTTTGGGTTTTGGTGGCATCGGAAATGTATCGCACGCCTTTCGTCGTAAGCTGGACTTCCCGGCGTATCGTCATAACTTCCGCAATTCCCAGTTTGATAATCCGGTCATAGATCCCGTCGAGCTGCTTGTGGGGGATGCTTAGCATATTCTCGATTGCATGGGAATCCATCCCGGAATATACGAGCATTGCAACCTGCTGGTCGAGAGCGTCCAGCTCGGTCCCTTTCATATCAATGCCTTTTGTGGTATCTTTTAAGAAATTGGCAAGCACCTGGAGCGTGGAGAGCGGACAAAGGACCATGCTTGACACCACTTCCCCGGACTCCACGTGATCGATACGGACCACATCGGTCTGCTTTCCCTGTACGTCCCGCTTTGTCAGCTCAATTGCTGCGACATCAGTAAGCGGGACACAGACCTGTTTTACCGCACTGACAAACCAGATGCCTGTTTTCACGACGACAATGCTGCCCTTCTCCCACTGGGCATTCTTGATCATGACACCGCCGCGGATAGCCGGGGACATGAAATATGCCATGAGCCGGTATGCATTGCAGTTGGCCAGAAACAGCCGCTTTAAGATAACAAGGACCTTTTCCACGCTGGCGATTTTTATAATGGTCTCAGGGTTGCCCTTCGCTGAAACGATAAGAATGCTCTTTCGTTCGTCAAGATCGAAGATGGATTTAAAAAGGATCTCCTTATTCACGGGAGCGGGAAAGACGATGCGGTCATCGCCGACCGCAGCCTTGACCACAATCCATTTGCCTTCATGTTCGGTTTTTACGGGAATTTCTTTCATGTGCGCTCACGGATGTTGATCTGCAGGAGATTTGTTCTCTTTTATATATTACCCGAACAGGTTTATTTTATTCCCTGCGGGGCAGGAGGTTCCTTTTTCTTGCCTTTTCCGGCACCGTCGAGGAAACCTGCCATATCCTGAAGTTCCTGCTCGATATCTGTTGCCGGTGCCTTGAAATCCTTGAGTTCGCGGAGGAGGCTGACATTTTTTTCCTTTTTTACCTGTTTGATGTCGGATGCAAGCGAACTTAACATATCCTCGTCGGAGCCGGGACTTCCTCCGGCTGCAAACGAGGATATATCCGATTGGTCGTTATCCGGCTCGGCGGCAGGGGTAAGCGGGGTTGCCGGTATCAGATCGGCGGATGTCGGAGCCGGGGCCGCAGCCGGTGCTGAAGAAGGCGCAGGATCTGCCGGGCTGTCGTCGCCCAGATCGATATCGTCGAGGTTAATATTGTCCAGGTCCCCCATGCTCGCATCGATTGCATCTCCCCCGTCAAGGTTTTCCAGGTCGTTCGCGCCGGGATCGGCATGTGCTTTTAGGATCGCATCGGCCTCGGCATTTGCATCAGAGTCTGGTTCGGAGGGCATGTCCAGATCCGGCATCGATAGATCGCTGTCGTCCCCGGGCCCGCCGGCAAGGGCAAGATCTGCACCACCGCCCAGCCCGGCGGCCGAAGATGTGTCAAGGTCGGTATCGTCAAGACCATTTAAGAGATCCGCATCGAGATCGTCACCGGATAACGACAGGAACGGATCTGTTTCATCGGCATTCCCGCCAGGGAGCGCTCCGCCGCCTCCGCCCGTTCCCGACGCCGGGACCGACGCTGCGTTATCCGACAGAGAACTTTTCGTAACTTTCTCGGAGATCGTGCGATCCAGAAGTTTGTTGATCTCTTCGGGTTTTTTGCTCTGTTTTTTGCGATCGGTCAGGATATGTTTTAACGAGTGAATCGAGGAAGCGAGCAATACGAGATGTCCTTTGATCCCCCCGCCTTTTTCCTGGATTTTAACCTCGGCCGCTTTTGCCGGCTTTTTGGCAGCCGGTTCTTTTGGTGCAGCGGGCTTTGCCCCCCTCCCTGCAACTGGTGATTCCGGTTTGTTTGAGGAACCCTTGCGGAGCTTTTTGAGGGAAATATTTGCAAATGCAGCTTTTATTTCCGCAAAAGTAACGGCACCGAGGACGAGGAGCAGGACAAATCCGGTAACCACCACCAGCGGCAGCATAACGATGAGGGGGAGATTGACAAAGATCAGGACCGAGCCGAGCCCCACGATCGCTATAAAAAGGATCAACCGGCGGACACTATCTTTCATGTTATACCCCCGTCCCGCTTACGCCGCTGCCGATGCTTGTCAGTGCTTCTGAGCTGAAGAACAGCCCCACCACGCTCGGTGCCAGGAGAAGGACAAGACCTGTCAATGTGCAGAATATTGCTGCGTAGAAATAATACATGTATCGATCCCCTCCTCCAACGATCCGGGCGGCAATAATATTCGATACGGTCAGGATTGCAAGCGTGATGGACACATAGGTCTGCATGGCCTCCTTGGGGAAATTGGTAAACAGGTTCATTCCGCCACCAAAGACGCCACTCATGGATGCCCCGGATCCCTGTCCTCCTGATGTAGCTGCCGCTTCCTGGAATTTTGTCATCATACTTGCCACCGAATCGGTCAGTACAACAAGGATCTGGTAGAGCGCCACAAAGAGACCGGTCATGGCGACATGCATGGGTATGAGAAGGACAATGAACCCCTTGGAGAGCATGTCTTTTTTCTCACGGAGCAGGGTCTGCTCGAGCATTGAGGACCCCACCACCGTACCGATGGGTTCCGGCGGACCGCCCAGTGCCACGGTATCCCGGTAGATGTTGAGGTATTTGTAGATCAGGTTGCTCCCGGCCTCCCCGATAAACCGGTCCCAGACCTGCTTTTCGTCAAGGCCGAGATTGAGTTTGGAATAGACTGAATTTACCAGCGGTTCAAGCGCCGGAAGCGATTTCCGGTCAATGCTTCCCAGTGCGTACACCGCGGTCGTCCCCTGGCCGCCCATGATCGCACCAAAACTCCTGATAAAGACCGAGAAGTCATTGTCCCTCTGGGTGATATTCAGATCATCGATAAAACCGATGATCCCCATCGGTGCCATCAGGATACCGGCAAGAATAAAGATCATGCTGGCTGCAACGCCAAGAAGTGCGAGGAGGATAACCACCCCCAGGGTCAGGGGGACGATGATCCGTTCCATGGCACGAATGGTCTCCTGTTCTTTTGACATGCGTGCGACCAGGCCGTGGCTCTTTGGATCGTCAGGGACGGTTGTGTACATCAGGGTGATGCCAAAGACACTGATTGCAAGGATGATCCCATAGGACATGTTGAAGGTCGACTGGATGTCGGAGGGCGCATAGATCACCACGGAGATCATGATGATAACGGCGATGACGGTCCCCGAAAGGAGCATGGCGACATAAGCATCTCCCCATTTCTGGAGCATGGACATCCCCTGTTCCAGCTGGTTCCGGTACACGCTCCTGACCGTTGCAAGCTCGTTACTCAGGAAATCCTCGTCCGGAACACCGGAATCGATGGAGTTTGCATACCGGTTGAGCATGCTTCTGAGGATATCGTTCTCGGTTCGTTCGGCAACGATAGAAAGGGCTTCGGAATAACTGTAGTTCCATTTTTTGACAAAAGTATCCACTTTGCCAATGTATTTTGCCGAGATGTACTCGTGCCGGTTGGCAGCAAAGGAAAAGATCTCGGGGCGCGTTGCATTGGCGATCGCAAGCGACGCCATGTAGGTGGTCATGAAAAGAAGATCCGCGCCCATCTTCTTCTTTTCCTGGATGGAGGCCAGTTTTTCCTTGATGCCTTTTACCATCGAGGCGAACGGGATCTCCCGTGCAGGCTTTGCTTTTTCCTTGTCTCCTTCTGGAGGTGCGATCGCATCAGGCATAATTACGCACCGATGGTGAGGAGCCCCTGTTTCTTGATCTTTGTTATCATGTGGAACAGGTCCCAGAACTTGATATACCCGGCTTTGTGAAGGCGTTCGAGGATCTTTGCCCGTTTCTCCACTTCTAGGTAAATTTCTGCTTTCTTGCTATCAGGGATACCGAGCATCGATGCTATTTTGTTTTCCAGAAGGAACGAGCTGCCTTTCCCGGTCCAGACAAAGGTATCGGAGACCGGTTCCCAGGTAAACATCTGGACAAAGGTAAACCCTCCCGTCTCGGCATTGTACCCGACCAGTTCGTTGCAGCTGATCATCCGGCGCACGGTCTGCCCGTCGGGCCGTTTCACTGCGCTCTGGATCACGACCAGGTTGAGGTTATCCACATATGTTTTCGGGATATTGATGGGATCCCCGCAGAGACGCTGGATCAGTTTTTCGACCGATGCTGCGTGGAACGTGCTCATGACCGGGTGCCCGGTCTGCATTGCACCAAAGGCCACGCTCCCCTCTACCCCTCGGATCTCACCCACAAGGATCTGGTTGGGACGCTGACGAAGGGCAGCTTTAAGGAGGTCGAACATCGTGACTTCGCCACCGGCCCCGCCGCTCTCGCCTCCACCCTTGGCGAGTGCGACTTCCCGCACCCAGTTCCGGTGCGGGACATTGAGCTCAGGTGTATCTTCAATGGTAACGATCTTGTTCTCGGGGGGAATGAAGGTAGTAATGGCATTCAGGAGCGTTGTCTTTCCGCTTGCCGTTTCGCCACTCACGAACAGGGACATCCCGTACTCGACACAGATCCACAGGTATGCCGCAGAGACATAGTCTATGCCGCCGCTCTCGACGATATTTAGGATGGAGAGGGGAACTTCGTTCACCTTACGGATGGTAAAGTTACTGCCGTGCTTTGAGATTGCCGTGCCGTACACAATGT
Source organism: Methanoregula sp. UBA64 (assembly GCF_002502735.1). Classification (NCBI taxonomy): domain Archaea; kingdom Methanobacteriati; phylum Methanobacteriota; class Methanomicrobia; order Methanomicrobiales; family Methanoregulaceae; genus Methanoregula; species Methanoregula sp. UBA64. Next base: position 688,971 of record NZ_DAQC01000001.1, on the reverse strand, counting down.
TGATACGGGAACCATCCGGAAGCGTGGCGTCGACCACCGGGTTCCGGTAGGTAATGGGCCGTTTGATCCGTTCGGCAACCTTTACGACAAATTCGTCGAGTTCGCTCGATACCTTGAACTCGACAACAGATTTCAGACCTTTGAAAACCTTGTGTTCGATAAAGATCGGCCCGACACCGTCGCAGGAGATATCTTCGATATAACTGTCGGAGAGAAATGGCTTTAGGACCCCCATTTCGATCTTGTCCCGGACAAGGAGATACTCGATAGCCTGGTACTCCACCTTGGAGAGAATAATCTTCCCTTCCGGCGTGATGGGAATATTCTTGCTCTTCTTACCGGATTTCATCTTTTTTTGTGCGGTAAAATCAGTGTTTAAAAAGGTCATCAGTTTTGACGATCCGCCTGCCTGCACGTCCTTTTTTGTCAGGCTTGCTACATCGACGCCCGGGGGCTTGACAATGGCAATGGTGGCAAGCATTTTTTTAATGACATCCGCCCGTTCCTTGTCGGTAGTGGGATCTGTTTCGAGTCCATCGATAAGATCGATCAGTTTTGTCTCTACTACCGGTAAAATGTCGCTTACACTGTGCAGAAACGAGGGTTCAATCGGGATATAGTAATTCCTCACATCGTCCGGATCGGGAAGAATGTGGACGAACGTGGTGTCATTGACCGGGTAGATAACGTTCGGGTTTTTATTATTACGGAGATCCTTTGTGAGTTCCGACACAAAGAGCGGGATCCCGTACGTGTTCACCGGGAAGGTATGGAGGTATTCCAGGAGGTGCGGACTGTTCTGGACGTACTCCTTTGCATTGGCCGGCAGCATCTTGAAAAGAGCATCCGATTCAAGATCCGCGTACAGGTCGACATCGATGTCCACCGGTTCGGGTTTGAAAGGCAGATTGATTGCAACGGAGAGGGAACTCATGGATCAGATCCTCGCAAAGCTCATCGGGATAACCTTCATCCCGTATCCCGGATGGACTTCGAAACTGACAAGGTTTCCGGTGGTCTTGCGTGCGCCGCGGACCTTGATTACTTCCATGACCATGACGTACTTGTCCCCGACAAGGGCTTTTTTCATATTCAGGTGTGCATCGCAGATGGAACGGATCCGTACAAGGGTATCTTCCTCAAATGCATAGGTATGGAGCGTCACGAGAACCGTTTTCCCGTGATCCACGAGGGATTTGCAGTTGGTAAAGAAGGTGAGGATGGTATCGGTTTCTGCGTATTCCGTGAACAGGGTCAGTGAATCGACAACCGCAACCTGCGCCTTGCTGTTCTGGATATAATAAATCAGCCGTGCAAGGATACCTTCCATTTCCTCTTTTTTCCATTCAAAACCTACCACGTGGAGGGGAAAAATTTTGAGATATCCCCAGGCAAAATAATCGGAGATATCCAAGCTCATCGAGTCCATCTGCTTGATAAAACTCTTGCTCGTGTTTTCCGTGGTAAATAGATCGACCGACATTCCCTGTTTCATGGCACCCCAGATGATTTGCTGGGTAAGCACGCTTTTCCCGGTATCGTTCTCCCCTTCGATCAGGGTCAGGGAACCAACCGGAAGACCGTCGGCAATCTTCTTGTCCAGTTCGCTGTTGCCGGTCGAGATGATCTGCCGGTCTTCCCCTCCCATGAGATCCGAGAGATCAGTAGCCATGGTATATTGCCCCGTTATAATATTTTTGAATTATAAACACCAGTCCCTGTTGTGATCTGGAACCATGCAGGCGAATCCGCGGTTGTCTGGATAGATATCTGATATGCTTCACCGGGATCGAGCTCGGAGGGATGGATCACCTCAGTACCTTTATCGGTGATTGTCCACGTCCCGGGGCCACCGTCAGTACTGTACTGGTAGAGCCGAAAGTCTCTGGCACTACGGTCATAAACTACAGCATCCATGTGTTTAAAATCGGATATAACTTCCTTACCTGTATTGTGAATAGTACAGTTGATAAACGAGTTTTCCGTGGTTATGTTTTCCAGGGAAAAATCTGTTCGTAATTGCGTCTGCTCCTGAAGGGCAGCAGCTTTTTGGGCATTTGTAACAATCTCCGCGGTGGAAAGTGTACTCCCCACAAGAAGGTAGGCAACGATTACAAGAAGCATTACCCCTACTGCCGCCCCGATAAGATCTGCAACTGCCATACCGGGATCACCTTAAGAAGTTGCACCCACGGTAAATTGATCTGATCTCCATGTCCCGTCTGGTAAGATAAACTGGAAGTACACCGGGCTGCCGTCAGTTGTTCCAATAGATGTTGCCAATGCGTCAATCTCCAGAGTCTCCCCGGCATCCCAATAATTATTGCTATTGAGGTTGTCTAACGTATATCTCCACGTATTCGGACTCATTTGGCTGGAGGATGAATCAAGAGATAATCTGCCAAAATTCCCGGCATCCCCGCAGATGACATCTGATTTTTGAATATCTGCAAGAGGAATGGGTTCAGTGCCGGTATTTTTCATCCAGACCCTGGCATACTGACTGGTGTTTGCTACTCCAAGAACAATTTTAAAATCCGTACGGAGTCTCTGGTCTGCCTGATGACTGGCTGAAGAAAATGTACCCGACATCTGGTAAACAACCGGGAATATTGCATTTATAAGAACACCTGCAGCAATTACCGCAGTGATCAAAAAGAGAGCAGTAGTAAAGGTATCTGATGACATTGCTTATATCCTGTCCGGCAGGTTCATCCATTCATCGTCTTTGTGGGCATTTCGTGAAATTTCACGATCCTTGGCGGTTGTTTCCAGTCCCTCAGGTTTCTCTCTTGCCGGCAGCAGTTGCTGGCGCTGTTCCATCATGACCTCAATCATATCCCGGTCAAGTGATGAATCGTTGGGAGAGAGGATCCGGTTGAGCGAATACAGTTCGGATACAAACTCATCCGGCCCGACCTCATGCTCCTCGCCAAGATTTGCAGGCATCAAATGCGAGATCTCTTTGATCTCCTCGCAGGATTCACGGGAGATATACCCCATAATCCGATACGATTCAAGGATGATATCGAGCCGGTCATGCCCGAATTTGCGGATGGCCCCGTTTGTCCATTTGAACAGTTTATACACTTTCTGGAGCCGGAGTTTCTCGCTGGCAAGTGCATTCTGGCCGGTCTTATGGCCGGTTGCCGGAGGGATCTGTGATTTTAACAGTGCCATGATCTGCTGTTCTTCGAACAGACGTTTCTCATCATGGACATCTGCCAGATCGGGGCTGTCGGGCCGGGTTTTTGACTCGGTTTTCTTTGGAGCCTCTTTAACTTCCATTTCCTTTGCTGCATCGGCTGCATCAAGCGTTGATTCCCGTGCATCGAGTGCAGCCTCTTTTGCATCGAGTGCAGCTCTTTTTGCTTCGTGGGCGGCGTCGGCATCCCCGTTAGCAGCAACAGAGCCTCCCCCGGAAGTAGCGGACAGGGTAAACGGGTTCTCCAGCTCGTTCATCCGCTCCCTAATATCCATTAACAGGCGCTTAATAGAGGTCTTGATCAGGTCAACTTCCCGTTCGAGGTTCTGGAGCTTTACCTCGGGATCGTCCTCGGAAGCCGCGGTAATGATATGATCGACCTGAGCCTGATTTACCGCCATAGCATTTCATTATTATCCTGTTTTACATTAATATACTTTGTCCCGTGTACCCGGGGTAAGGTACAAAATTATTTGGTGTTTTAAGAATCCAAACAATTATTTTGCCGTTGAGGATCTTCCTCATTTATGATGAGGTTATATCGACATTCAGAATCCCCTCATCTCATAGTAGCTGAATAAATCTATAAAAAAAGTCAACGAGTCATCGGGTAGAATCGGGGTTATGGGATGGATCTTAATTTAGAACTGTTCCCTGTAACTGTTTTACATTGCTACATATCTGGATTTTGTGATGAAAAAAAGATTAGTAGAGAAGGTTCACCTGATTAAGTCCGCCCGGTACTGAACGAGTGATATCAAACGCAGCGCCGACCGCGGGCTTGATTTCGATGGTAAACCGGTCATTAGCCATGATGTTGTAGGGCGGCATTGCCGTTACTTGGAACTGCTCGCCCGATTCAAGCAGGTCGTTGCTTGTACCCACATCGTTGTTAACTCCCGTTACGCCCCAGTGCCCTGCCGATAGGGCGGCTGTGACCGGATAGTTACCGCTAGTAGGCATAGTCTGGTTCAACGTTTGTAATACTGTTGCATTACTGTAGGTCAGGACCACCTTACTAAAATCAACAGCTGTACCGCCGGGTGCTAGTGCAACGGTAAAGTTGACACTAGTAATACCTGCATTAGTACTGCCAGCCGCGGTCGACCCATAGACATTCCCTACAATTTCCAGCGTCGAGCTAGCCTGCTGGACACTAGTGTGAACAGTCTCCTGAGCCTTTTGGGTCGTGAAGAACCCGGCACCAAGCACCACATACGAGAACACCGCCGCAACGACAACGAATGCAATAAGTACAATCGCTGCCTCAAGGCCGGTGAACCCTTCATCGTTATATTTCAACGAACTCATGATTTCACCTTTTGTGAATTTAGTAGACACTAGTTAGAACTAGCGTCTCTACACTGTAAAGTAGTATTGTTCGTATAAATAGTTTTTGAGAATTCCAGATTATTCTGGTTTTTTTTCCAAAACAGGTGCAATTAAATCAAATTTCCTCTAATTCGCAACTTTGATTCCCGGCCCGGTTTTAAAAAGATACCGCATACCCTTTTTAATGTTTAGACAACCCAATAATCATTTATTACCCTATGGATAAGAAGGACATTACGTATATCATCGCGGCCTTTTGCATCATTCTTGTAGTAGCATTTGTTATCAAACCCTTAGCTACCGGCCAGCCTGTCAATACCGGCATTCCCGTGGCAACGACGGAACCGATCATATCCGAGACCCCTCTTGTGATATATTCGAATGTTACTGGTATTACCACCACACCTCCCACTCCTGCCCCCATACCGACAACCTGGAACCAGAGGGCACAGACCGTTGGTTTTGTCAGTCCCGAATCCTACCATATCTCTACGAATTCAACGCTCCCCCAAGGGACAAGGATAAATGCAACTCCCCCGGATACCAATCGCACGGTATATGCAACTATATCTGGGAAGTACAGCGGAACGACCCAGATCGTGAATATCCCGTTCCCCTATTGGGAATTACAGTATACTATAGATCCCCATATTGGCCCAATGTCTGCGGGGTCAAGCTACGATAGTGAAAAATTTGAACCTACATTAGGGAATCCCTACTCCCATAGTGGTATTTCAGGATCTTATAGTGCAGTAAATCCGGTCTTTTCCATCCAGGTGATGGATGCGACCGATCCCAACCGCATCGTCAGGAGTATAATACCCCCTGGGGGAATAGATCCCGACCTTTGGGCAGGAAATAAGCAGTCGGCGCCCGCAGTTACTCGTACTACTCAACAAAAATATGCAGAAATTGCAGCAACACCCACAGCCAGCAACACTGATCCCCGACCCTGGACCGAAAAGTTCTATGAAGGACAGCGCAGTTATTACTTCATCATCAATTCCCAGTACATCAATTCCTATACAATCAAGGTTCTTGTCCCGACGAAGTATATTGGAAAGTATTAGGGAACCTGCCTGACGCATCAAATGAGGAAAGGAATTACCAAAAGATCAATCCGGTAATACCAGAAAAAACCCCGTCAGGATAATAAAAAATCCTGCAAGAATGTATCTGTTTTTCTAAAACAACAAAATTACAACCGATAAAAGGTATTTTTTTGAGATATAAAGATTATTTAATCGAGTTTCCTTTTACCCATGGACTCGATATACATGATCTCTTTTCCAATCTCAAGGGTGCCCTTCTTATCATCGGGGATGGCAATCTCGAAGTTGGAGTAGTCTTTCATGTCCATGAGTTGTGCCATATCGCCGGCAATGGAGATGACCTGGCCGCTCTTCCTCTCGACAACGGGGACGTAGGTTTTAGTGGAGACCGGCGATACAATGGACCGCTTGACACCATCAAAGATGCCGACTGCGTCGATCCGTGCCTTTGCCGCGCCGTGTTTCCCGGGCTTGGAGGTGGCAAGGCCGACTACCTTGCAGGGTTCATCTTCGATGACAATATACCGTCCTTCCTTTATCTTTCCGATTTCTGTTTGTTCCTTCATTACCTTCACATCCTAAAACGTAACCATATCCTAAGCGCAGAAGTAATTTATCTTTATTGCCTTACATAAATACAACGCTGACTGCATTTAGAGGTTTTTATCACTATGGCCTTCCTTTCTGCCTGTAAAGAAATTGCATGCCTTGTCCGCGAGAATGTCCGCCCGCTGGTAGGATCGCCGGAAGGCGGAAAGGTGCTCCACATGGGGGCCGACCGCACCCCCACCGAGAAGATCGACCAGGTGGCGGAAGACTGCGTGCTTGAGTATGTCCGGGAACACGCACTGTGTTCGCTGTTGATCAGCGAGGAGGCAGGCAAGGTGCCCGTTGAAGGCGGGGAAGGGACGATCTTCCTCGACCCTGTGGACGGGACCTACAATGCCGTTGCCGGGATCCCGTTCTATGCCCTCTCCCTTGCATGGGCAAAGGACGGCGTGGTCCAGCAGGCGTTCGTGCAGGATCTTGCAACGGCAGAGACCTTTACGGCAATTCGGGGCAAGTATGCACGGTGCAACGGGAAAACGATCCATGTGTCGTCAACCTCCCGCCTCGACCAGGCGGCAATGAGCGTGTACGGCAGGAAATTCGATCCTACCCGGATGATGCAGCTCGGCCACAAGATCCGGCGCTGGCGCCTGCTCGGGGCATCGGCACTCGAACTCTCCTATATCGGGGCCGGGCGGATCGACGGATTTGTCGATCTGCGGGGTACGCTGCGGGTAACCGATGCAGCGGCGGGGATGCTGATCTGTACCGAAGCCGGGGGTTCAGTGACCGATCTCGACGGCGCCCCCATCAGTTTCCCTGACGAAGTGACCGTGGGCCGGTGCCTTGTTGCGACAAACGGCGTGCTCCACCACAAGGTTATCGAGTATTTACGGTGATCTCCGATGAAGTGTCTGTTAGTCTCACGGATCGACCTGCCCGGCGCCCTGTCCTGCGCACGGCAGATCCATAAGGCCCTCGTAAAGAAAGGGGTAGAAGTACTTGTCGAGCAGGACACGGCCGCCTGCCTGGGCGAACCCGGTGTCCCGTACAGCAGTGTCGTGGCGGATGTTGCCGTGGTTATCGGCGGCGACGGCACGATCCTCCGCACTGTCCAGCAGATGAACCCGCAGATCCCGATCATCGGGGTCAACCACGGTGAGGTGGGGTTCCTTGCCGATCTCGAACCGGACGAGGCATGGGAGTTTATCCGGACGCTGGTCTCCGGCTTTGAGGTCGAGAAGCGGATGCGGCTCTCGCTGTTTATGAACGACCAGCCGCTCGGCGAGGCCTTAAACGAGGCGCTCATTGTCACGACCCGCCCGGCAAAGATGCTCCGGTTCTCGATCGTCATTGACGGCAGGGTCTCCGAACAGTTCCGCTCGGACGGCCTCCTGGTGAGCACGCCTACCGGCTCGACCGCGTATGCCATGAGCGCCGGGGGCCCGATTGTCGACCCCCGCATGGAAGGCTACCTGGTAGTCCCGCTCGCCCCGTACATGCTTTCCTCCCGCCCGCACTTTATCGGCAGCGACCGCCGCTTAGAGATCCGGCTTGAGAGCTCGAAACCGGCCAAACTGGTGATCGACGGTCAGAAGACCGTAGAGCTGGGGTGCATGGCAACGCTTGCGGTAAAACGGTCCGACCAGCCGGCCCTCTTTGTCGATGCCTACCGCAATTTCTTTGAAAAGGTCGACGAAAAACTCCGGAAATTATAAACCCGGTGCCTGACGACCAAAAAGAACAAGCCTTTTCTTTTTCGGCAACCCCATTCTTTGTTACGAAGGTGGTAACCCGTGCAGGTCTCCATGAAGCTTGAGATGAAGGATTCTCCCGGACAGCTGGTCGCAGCCCTCAAACCGATCTCGGATGTCGGGGGAAACATCATTGCGGTCATCCACCACCGCGACCCGGATCCCACCAGTCATACCTTAAACGTGCAGATCGTGCTTGCCCTTCCCGAGGGCCGCCTCGACCGGCTCGTGGCTCTCCTGAAGGAGCAGGGCGTCCACATCCAGCGGATCGGAAAGGAACGCCTGCTCTACAAGCGCACCGTGATCCTGATCGGCCACCTGATGCACACGGACCTGTCCGATACGGTAGACCGGATCGATTCCACGGGATTTGCCGAGGTCTGCGAGATCTCGATGAGCATGCCCGCCATCAACGAACGTTCAACATCACGGGTCACGATCAAGGCCACGAACCGCAAAGACATGGACTCTGCGGTTGCGGTTCTCCGCAGGGTTGCGGGGGAGAAGTCGCTTCTTTTAATCGAACCCCTGGAGGAGACCGCATGAAGGCAGCGCTGATCGGCCTTGGGTCCGTGGGACGCGGTATTGCGGAAATGATTGCCCATAAGGACCTCGGGATCTCGGTCACGGGAATCGCGGATTCCAAAAGCGGGCTTATCTGCAATGCGGGAATCGATGTTGCCGCAGTGCTCGAAACCAAACAGAAGACCGGAGCCTGCGGCGATCCGGCCGTCTCCGCTGAAGAGATCGTAAAAAAAGCCGATTACGATGTCCTGATCGAAGTAACGCCCACCAATGCCCTTACCGGCGAGCCGGCGCTCGGGTATATCCGGGCAGCCCTTGCCCGGAAGAAGCATGTCGTGACCTCGAACAAGGGGCCCATTGCCCTTGCGTACCGCGAACTCTCGGACCTTGCCAAAAAGAACGGCGTGGCGCTGCGGTACGAGGCAACGGTCGGCGGGGCAATCCCGATCATGCATGTGCTCGAAGACGGGCTGTGCGGGAACGAGATCATCGCCGTCCGGGGCGTGCTCAACGGGACCTGCAACTATATCTTAACGAGGATGGCAGCAGAGGGACTCACCTACGAGCAGGCGCTCATGGAAGCCCGGGAGATGGGGTATGCCGAGGCAGACCCGACCTACGATGTGAAAGGGATCGATGCGGCGATCAAGCTGGTGATCCTGGCAAACACGATCTGGGGCAGCGGGACGAAACTTTCCGATATCGATGTGACGGGAATCGACCTGCTCACGCCGGATGCCCTGCGGCTTGCCGAGGACGGGGACTGCACGATCCGGCTGATTGCCGAGGCGATCCCGGGTAAAAAGATCTTCCGGGTCTCTCCCCGGATGATTGGAAAGGATCATCCGCTCGTTGTCGAAGGCTCCTTAAATGCCCTTACGCTCGAAACCGATATGGCAAAGGAGATCACGCTGATCGGGAAAGGGGCCGGATCGGTCGAGACTGCAAGCGCAATTATCGGGGACATCCTCTACATCCGCGACCATTATGGCAGGCGTGCTTGAACACCGGCGTGAATACCTGCGCCTGATGCGCCAGTTCACGCAGGACGCCGGCTTTTTTACCGTTACCGATATCCAGAAAGCCGCCGGCATCCCGCGGAGCACGGCGCAGGACTGGATTAGCCGCCTGGTCCGGGAGGGCTGCGTTATTGTCCGCAGGGAGAAGTCCGGGCGGGCTGCTGCACGGTATGCCGCAATCTCTGCCGTGCCGCAGAGTACCTGCCGGCGGATCTTTACGACAACCGACGGGGAGCGGGTCGAGATCTTCCACGAGTGCCTGAGCGGGGCCTGCGCATCGTTCTGCGGGTTCCACCATGCCCGGGCCGGCGGGGTGCTTACGAGCGTCCACCGCGACGGGACGCTGTTGCGCGAGTGCGCCCGGACCGGGAACGCCGAGATCGAGATCGGGTTGTCTCCCCGGGCGGCGGTGGGGGTCGCCGGTATTTCCCTTGAGGGCGACCGCATTGTCCAGCGGATCCGCTGTATCGGGGGACCGGCGTACTCGCTGACCGACATGATGTCCCGGGCGGACGGCGTTCTCAATGTCCGGCCCGGTGTCCGCGAAGGTATTGTGGAAGGGCTCGTCTGCACCCGGGCCCTTGCGCACCTGACGATCGGTGTCGACGATACGGATACTGAGGAAGGGGGCGCCACGTTTGCCCTTGCTCTTGCCCTCCTGACCCGGCTGGTTGCGGAGAAAGGGGTGCTGCCCATCAGCCACCATGTCGTGATGCTCTTTGAGAACATCCCCGAGAAGACCGCCGGGAATTCCGCGAGCTACATCGAGCTTGCCGTGCCGCCGTCCCGGATCGATCACGTGATGGCAAAGGCCCGGGAGTTTGTGGAGAACGAGGCTCTCTCCCCGGAATGGGGGATTGCCCTGTACCGGGGGATGACAATCCCTCCCCTGCTCCGGGAGTTCGGGCAGCGTGTGCGTGAAACGGTGGTGGACCGGAGCTTTGCCGAAGCAATGGCGGGGAAGGCGGGCATTGTCCTGTACGGGGGCCGGGGCGTTATCGGGGCGCTGGGCGCGATTTCCCTGGCCCGGCTGCCGCACGAGGTCCAGATGGATCCGCTGCGGAAGATCGATGAAGCGTGCTCCTGAGGCCGGGAAGGTCTGCCCGGGACCCGGAAGGGCCGGATCGCGATAAAACCCGGTGCCCTTGCCGTACCGGAATGACGCTGCCGTGATGCAACACGGATCTTTTTTTTAGTGGGAGGTAGTCCCCTCTTCGGAACAAACCCTGAGGGATGGGGCCGGTTTTGAGGAAAAAGAAAACCGGAGGGTGGGGGTGGGCAATAATTTTGGAGGGGACACCCCGCCCGGCCGGGCACATGGGAGAGGGGTGACCCCCTCCCACTCGTACGATCGGCCACCCCCACCTCCATCAGGGTACGGAGGGGGCACCCCCCTCGTCCGACGAAAGGCTCCCACAGAAGCACACATTCCGGTGCCGGAACCGGGGGGTAGTCCCCCCTCATGCTGAGGGAGGAGGGGGGAGGGGTCGTGAGGCTCAGGGAACATTGGCGGGGGGAGGGGGGGTCCCGAACTGTCCGGGTGGGGGGACTACCCCCCCTTCCCGGTTTTTCCCTGCGTACGGGTTCACGTCGGAGTTCCACGGGAAACTGTGCCCCGATTAGTGGAAGTGTGGGGGGGTAGTCCCCCCTCTCGCTGAGGGTGGAGGGGGTGGGGGCTTGAGGATCTGGGAACGTTGGTGGGGGATGGGGGGTCAGGGCCGGGAATTTTTGGAAGGTGCCGGGTTGCGGTCCGGACATTTTTTTGAAAACATCAGCAACGGATCCGCTCTTTTTTTGCAAAGCTCAGCACCGGACCTGACCTTTTTTTAGAATCCTCAGCAACCGATCTGCTCTTTTTTTTAAAAGCTCAGCCCGGGACCTGAACTTTTTTTAAAATCCTCAGCAACCGATCCGCTGTTTTTTTGAAAACCTCAACCCGGGACCTGACCTTTTTTTGTAAAGCTCAGCACCATGGCCGGACTTTTTTTATGTACAGATGCCTGTTCCGATATGTCTCCGTCGAAGAATTTGATGATTATTCGTGGGTTGGGCAAAAGAGGGGGTGGTGCCGTTCTTTTTTTATAATTCTCAGCAACCGATCCGCTCTTTTTTTGTAATCGCCACCTCCCGCCCCGCACTTTTTTTGAAAACCGCACCAACCGATCTGAAGATTTTTTAGAAAGCTCAGGTCCGGGCCCGGACTTTTTCCGGAAAGCTCAGCAACTGATCTGAAGATTTTCCGGAAACCTCAGCACCGCGATCGATCTTTTTTTGAAATTGCCAGCTCGCAACCGGGACTTTCAAAGAAAAGTGTGGCTGGCCGTTTGATCCGGAAAATAAACGATGCCCTACGCGCAAAACGCCTCGTCGGGTTTTGCGCTACGCACTTACCTTGATCCTAAAACCCCTTTCCTCTCACTTGCCCAGCGAGGGCCCGACGAGGCGCCCGAGCGACTCCGAGCCGAAGCGAGGAGGGGGAGGTATCGCTGATGACAGAAATGCATTTACCGAACCTTAACAGAGGCCCGTATCTAGACGCTTTGGTTATGTGGAGTGGCGTCATAAATTCTTTTGAAAAGATTTGTACCGCATAAATCCCAAATTATAACTTCAAAATGTCCGGATACGAGAAAAATGGTGATTTATGAATAAAAAAAATTATACCTGTCAGATTATACGTAAGTAATAAAACACAAGCATTATTGTAACAAAGATTGTTAACTCAGTATAATTAGTGGAGTGGGACCTTTTGAAATTCGAACCTGGTGACATTGGCGTTCGTTTGTTGGAATCGATAACTCGCGGACTTTACGATGGCAATCTTAATTGTATCAGAGAATATGTGCAGAATGGCATTGATTGTAAAGCAGACAAAATTGAGATTTATTTGGAAAACGGGATTGAAAATCTCGTCATTAAAGATGACGCAAAAGGGATGACAAAAGAGGAGTTAAGGGATGCATTACGCCTAGGTTGGTCATCAAAAACGGAGGATGATGTTGGGTGGAGAGGTATAGGAATATGGAGTGGTATATCTGTTTGTAAACGGATGGCAATTATCACAAAAGCTAAGGGCAGTGAAAAGTACCTTATTGAAATTAATTGTGATAAACTTCTTGAAGAGATGGATAAAAACAAAGATGTTTTTGAAGTGTTATCCGCTGTTACCGGCGAAATTAAAACATTGATGTTGGGACGCGAAGAATCATTAGCAAATGATCACTATACGATAATTCGCTTAGAGAGAATATTGCCCCAATTAAGAACTGTTTTCACCAAAGACGATATTCAAAGATATCTAGAGGATAATATTCCTGCACCCTTTAATCCTAATTTCATGGAGGGGAAGGAAATTAATAATTATCTGAAGAAAAATGGAGTTGAGCTCCAAAAAACAGAGATAATGTTTCAAAATGAGAAAATTTTTAGACCTCCACGTAAGGCGATATCATCATTCGATGAAATCATTAAACACAAATTTGTCCTAAATGGGGAAGAAATTGCTGTTGCATGGTTTGTTACGACTAAAAATAATCAATTAATTTCTGATGAGATTGGGGGGGTCATCTTTAAAAAGAAAGGTTTCACTATTGGGAATACATCATTTGTGGTAAAACAATGTAAAACGTCCTATAATAAATGGCAAGTTGGGGAAATTCATATTGTCTCTAAAAACTTCCGTGAAAATGCCCCACGCAATAATTTTGAATCTGCAGATAACCTTGAGGATTTTTTAAGGGAAGTCGGGGCATATATTGGAAAATTAGGTGCGCAAAACAGATACCAATCCGAAACAGTGGTCACAAAATATGTGGAAAAGGCCCAAAAATTAGCCGAACAAGGAAAACTCGATGATGCCGAACAAGAAATAAAAAAAGCGAACGATAGACTCAAGAGAAAACGGAGTTTCCCAGATGAACCCTCTCTGGCAATAATGAAAAAACCCATTGATGAGCAATCAAAATCTGATAAAAAGGTATTAGACTCCCTTAAAAAACAGATAAAATCTGAAAAAGATGCACGAGCAGATACAACAGATGAATTGGCCGGTGCGAAAAACTTGTTTAATTCCTATAAAAGAGGAATGGATATTGACCTGCAAAACTATGAAAGGAAATTTTCTTCACATGGTAAATTGGATTTTGATATCAGTATAACAAGACCGTTAATAGACTTACTCCAACAAAGAACTGGATTATCCACAAATGAACTCAAAGATCTTTCAAACGCAGCCTATGGATGGACTGCAATTAACGCATCAATAAAAGATCCAATATTGACAGTTGACCCTCTCCTGAATGACAGATCGCTTAACTCATATGAACTAAATAAGGCTCAGAACAGGAATCGTGAATTTGGGGTTATGGTTTATGCAATTCATGATTTATTGGTAAATGTAAAAAAGCATAAACAAGGCTATCCCACGTTAGAATGGTTTGAGACTGCGTCGGATGCCGAAAAATATAAAATGCTTTTGGAAATCTATGCTACATTAAATTTTATTCTCAGACTCATCAAGCTGTCAGAGCCATATCAGCCATAATGCCAGTGACCGATCCTAGAAAGGATCCCAATCTTTTTGTACATGGGGGAGTAATATAATCGATATGAGAATTTTACTCGTTGAACCCGAATACTATACCAAATATCCTCCATTGGGGCTAATGAAATTAGCCTCATTTTATAGGTCGTGGGGAGATGAAATCAAGCTTGTTCGGGGGCTTGTCGAATGCGATTCCTATAACCCGGATAAAATCGAAGTTACGTCACTGTTTACATATGCATGGCAACCTGTCCATAAAGCAATAGAATATTATCACAAAAAATTTCCATCAGCTTCAATTCGAGTTGGCGGTATTTATGCATCAATAATGCCAGAGCATATCAAAAAAAATCACTCCTATATTGAGGTACATAGAGGTCTTTTTGAAAAATCCGAATCTTTTCTTCCCTCATATGATATTTTGCAGTCCGTGGAGAAGTGGAGAGACTGGAACAGCTCAATAGTATTTACTTCGAGAGGTTGTATACGCAAATGCCCGTTTTGTCTTGTTCCACAATTGGAAGGTGGAATTAAATCTGTTGCATCTAACGTTCGAGATTATATTTTCCAGGGCCACAAGCAGATTATTTTATGGGATAACAATTTTTTTGCATCTCCTGATTGGAAAAAGACAATAAAAAACCTAAAAGAAACGGGATTGAATATAGATTTTAATCAAGGTCTCGATGCAAGATTAATTGACGAAGAAAAGGTCTCCGCGTTAGGTGAATTAAAAATTACTACAATACGTATGGCGTATGATTCTCGCGCTCAAAAAAAGAGTGTACAAAAGGCGATAGATTTACTCGAACAACAAGGATTCAGGAAGAAAAAAATCTTTTTTTATGTACTATATAATTTTTTTAATGAGAAACGGAAATGTGGGGATACCCCGGAATCATTCTTTGAGATTATTAATGATCTGGCGGAATGGGGCTGCGTTTCATATCCCATGAGGTATGAGCCAATAAGATCCTTAAAAAAGAATTCCTATGTATCTCCCAATTGGACGCAAACACAGTTGGAAAGTGTTGCGGATGCCCGACGAGTAATTGGTTTTGGGGGCGCCTTCCCTCCATACAGAGGACTTGTCAATAAATTTTTGCAGGCTCGTAATTTTGATGAAGCATTCGAATTATGGCCTAAACAAAGTTCATCCACTTTAATTAAACAAGCGTCTGAAAATAACCCTTCAAAATCTGAGACCATTGCATAACGGTGAGATATTATTCTTTCCCCAACTCACAATAAAATTCAGACCGTATTTTTAGAGAGGTTTTTGGAACATCTGGGATAATTGCTTGCTCCCATCGGCCGCATTTTTGGCATCGCCCCACTAAACATATCCCTTTAATATTTTGCACCTCATATCTATTATCTGATATTATTAACCGCAGGTGCTTTCGGATGCCTGGTAATACGGATTATGATGTTTTTTTCAGTCATTCAAGCCGGGATCATTTGGAAACGGACAAACTGCTTAAAGCCCTAACAGATAAAGGATTGAAAGTCTGGTATGATGATAAAGACATTCAGGACTACGTGGGAATTACCAAATCTGTTGAACAAGGCTTGGCCCATTCTAAAATCTTGCTTGCATATTATTCTCACAATTACCCCAAGTCCCGTTCCTGTCAGTATGAGCTGACCTCCGCCATCATCACAGCGCATAAGATAGGGAATTTCCCCACCCGGGTTCTGGCAGTCAACCCCGAAAAAGGATACGATCATATTCATCCATTGGTGATCCGAGACGAGTTGCAGCCGAACCGGTATCTTATTTCTGGCGACTATGCCCAAATTGCAGATACTATTAATGATCATGTCCAGAAAATTAGCACGGTTTTTGAGGGAATTGTCCGTCGGGAAAATACCGTGTGGTACGGCAAAACGGGTATCGGATCCCGTCGGTTCGTGGGGAGATTTCCCGCAATGTGGGAACTTCATTCCGCCCTCCATGAAAATGATTTTTATATGATCTCAAAATCGCACGCTCCGGCTCTTGTTCAGCTAATAGGTATGGGGGGAATCGGAAAATCCCTTCTCGCGGAAGAATACGCCCTCTGGTTTGCCTCAGCGTTCCCTGGGGGAGTATTCTGGTTAAACGCATTTGGCAATTATGACGCCAAAGCGTCATTAAAACATGAAGAGAGGGAAGCCGAGAGGGTCCGCCAGCTTTTAGATATTGCCTGCATATATGGGGTTAGTACAGATGGCAAAAAGCCGAATGAAATTATTGCAGAACTTAATCGAAAACTCATTCAGTGCGATCTGCCGTTTCTTTGGATCGTTGATGATTTACCTGCAGGAATGAACGAAGCCGAGGTGAAGTCTTGGTTTGCTCCTACGGGTTCACAGGGACGGACATTGATTACCTCAAGAATCTCTTCTTATGATGCTTTTGGAAAAACGCTTAATGTTGATCCTCTGGAGCCCGAAGAAGCTTTCGAGCTTCTCTCAAAATGGAAAAACCCCCGGGATGACGAGAATGCGGCTCGGGAGCTCGCGAAATCACTTGGGTACCATCCTCTAGCTCTAGATATTGCGGGAGCACAACTGAAACGCTCGTTAAGTAAATGTCCATTTTCGGATTTTAATCGCGAACTTGCAGACCGATCAAGTGATACATTGGAGGAATTGGCAAGAGAATTTGCCGGATTACTTCCCACAGGTCACGAAAAGAGTATTGCGAAAACATTTCTCTTTAGTATTGATCAACTGGACAAAGAAGGGCGGGATTTTCTGATCCTTGCATCAATGCTTGCAACTGCACCAATTCCCGGGGTACTTGTTTCAAAAATATTCTCAAAAATAGATGCAGTAGAGGAAAAAGTCGGGAAAAAGAGGGCCGAAAATGCGATTGCACTGGTAGAACATCATTCTCTCGCCAAATATGAAAGGGGCGATATACCTTCGTGGGGAGTACATACTCTTATCTCCCGTACAGTTCTGATTAGGTTCCGACAAAAGAAAAGATTCTCAAAGATGCAAGTAGCAGCGCTGGATGCAGCGATTGAAATATTTTCAATTATTCAAGATGGATGCATCCACCCGGAACTGGAACTAATTTTCCCCCATGCCCGAGAATTAATCAATTTTAAGAAAGACCTCAAGACGGCTAAATTGATGGGATGGCTTGCGGAGTTTGAACGTTGGCGTGGATCATATGCTTCTGCAATAAATCTTTACAATCGTGTGTTAGTTATTCAAAGACACACCGGGGATGATGAGACTTCAAAAATCCTCGTCACTATGGGTAACCTGGCAATAACTTTCAGGGAGGCGGGACAACTTGCCAAAGCCCGAAAACTTCAGGAATACGTACTTGCACGACGATTAAAAATTTATGGAAAGAATACGCGAGAGACCATTGTTGCCATGAGCAATCTATCTATGACTCTAGGGGTCCTTGGAAAAGTTACTGAATCCCGAGAACTCCAAGAAGAAGCGCTTGATCTCTCAAAGAAATATTTGGGGCCGAAACACCCCGACACTCTCGTTATTATGGGAAGTCTCGCTTCAACGCTTGATGATCTTGGAGAATACACAAAATCTCAAGAACTCCATGAACAATCATTAGCACTATCTAAAGAAATTCTTGGGCCGAAACACCCCGACACTCTCATTTCTATGGGCAATCTTGCGTATACATTTCATAATACTGGGGATTATGTTAAGGCCCAAGAACTGGAATTGCAAGTGCTTGATCTTTCTAGAGAGGTGTTAGGGACTGAACATCCGAACACACTCACGGCTATGAATAATTTGAGTGATACACTTAGTCATCTGAACAAAACAGATCAGGCCCGAATTCTTCAAGAACAAGTATTCATTATTTCAAAAAAAAATCTCGGGCCAGATCATCCCGATACTATCATTGCAATGAATGGGTTGGGTAGGATATTATTTGAGTTGAATGACTTCACAAAAGCTCAAGAACTCCAAGAAAAAGTGCTGATATTCTCAACCAAAATCTGGGGTTCGAAACATCCCCATACTATTAGATCAATGATATCTCTTGCAGGTACCTTCGCGACTCTTGAAAATTTCACTAAAGCTCAGGAACTTCAAGAACAAGCACTTGATCTCTTAATTGAAACATTAGGTCCGGAACATCCGATGACTTCAAATGCAGTTATCACGCTCATGGCGATATTATTTGCACAGAAAAAATACCGTGATGGAGAAAAAGTCATGAAGAGTCACATAAAGGTGCTTTTGGATAAAAATTATGGAGATCATAACATAAATCAACAAAAAAGCTTGGAATTTCTTTATTTACTTAAGGAAAGTTTGCAAGATAACTAAACAATGTGGAGTATACTGGTTGGGCAGTCTGCAATGATCCCGCCGATTATGATCAATACCGGGTTCAAGGATACACTATCTCGTCCTTTTTGCCGGGTGGAGGGAATAACAGTGTATTCCCCTGTCATTTGTGACGGGATCCCGGTAAATTTATTGAGAGAAATCTGTCACGTCAGAATCAAAAAACAGAGCTTCACACCATCAGAAAAGGAATGCTGCTAAGGGGATTTGAACCCCTGTCGCGGGCGTGAAAGGCCCGCATGATTGGCCCCTACACTATAGCAGCAGGTAATGTTGCTCTATCTAGTTTCACGCCGCCTGATAAATAGGTTATGGAACGGGCGGGAGGCCGGATGGCACCGGGAAATTCTCCTGCATACCCGCTGCCTGCGATTGCCCGCCAAAAAAAAGGATGAGGCCCGGCCCTCGCGTACCGGGTCTGGTATCGGTACCGGGTTTTTAGCTTATCGCCGCTTTGCTGCGGTCCTCTTTGCCGGGGCCCGGCGGATGACCGGCTTCTTTACCGCAGCCTTCTTTGCCGTGGGCTTGGGCTTTGCCTTTGCCACCGCAACGGTCTTTTTCGCCGGGGCTTTTTTCGCTGCCTTTGCCATTACCTTACCGGTTGTCTTTGCGCCGGCCTTTGCCGCAGCCTTCGTGCCGGTGGCTGCCTTGGCCTTTGAGCCTGCCTTTGCGGTAAAGACCGGGTATCCCTCGCTCTTGGTCACCGCGTGGAACGCTTCCATCAGCTGGCGGGTGACCGGGCCGGGCTTGCCGGAGCCGACGACCCTGCCGTCAACCCAGGTGATCGGGGCGATCTCCGCTGCCGTACCCGAGCAGATCAGCTCGTCCGCGGTATAGAGATCGAAGTACCCGAGGTTCTGCTCTTTGACCGTGATGCCGAGCGACTGTGCGATCTCGAGCACCACCATCCGGGTAACGCCCCGGAGATTGTTGAGCGTGTGGGGGGTGAGGATCTCGCCGTTCTTGATCACGTACAGGTTGTCCCCGGACCCTTCGGCCACGTACCCGTTCGTATCAAAGAAGATCGCCTCGTCGCCGCCCTTGTAGTTCGCCTCGATCTTTGCGAGGATATTGTTGAGGTAGTTGAGGCTCTTCACGTTCGGCGGCAGGCACTCCGGCGGGTTCCTGCGGACCGAGACCGTGATCGCCCTGAGGCCCTTCTCGTACAGGTCGCCGTACATTGCACCCCAGGTGACCGCAATCACGATTGCCGATGCTTTCTTGCACTTGCGCGGGTCGAGGCCGAGATCGCCGACACCCCGGGTGATGATCGGGCGGATATAGGCGTCCCGGAGCTTGTTTCTCCGGAGCACCTCGCAGATCGCCTCGGCCATCTCCTCCTTTGAGATCGGCGGCTTGATGTCGAGCGTCTTTGCCGAATCGTACATCCGGTCGATGTGCTCTTTTAGGCGGAAGACCCGGCCATTGTAGGCACGGATCCCTTCAAAGACGCCGTCCCCGT
The DNA here is from genome assembly GCF_002502735.1 of Methanoregula sp. UBA64. NCBI lineage: Archaea > Methanobacteriati > Methanobacteriota > Methanomicrobia > Methanomicrobiales > Methanoregulaceae > Methanoregula > Methanoregula sp. UBA64. The sequence continues at coordinate 669,201 of NZ_DAQC01000001.1, read as the reverse complement.
AAAGAAGGCCGTGGTCAAAGACCGAGACCTTGGCCATGCCCTCCGGCAGGTACTTTCCATCAAGGTAAATGATCATAAAATGTTGTGGGGGCTCTGTAGTATTGTAGTTTTTTCTTTGATCCGGAATTTCACCGGTAAACGCTGCCGGAATTAAAAAAGAAAGCCCGGCACGTTAGTGCCGGTTCATGCAGGTGTCGATGAAGTTGTGGAACATGTCCCGGCTCGCCACCGGGTGGAGGTGGGTATAGCTCCCGAGAGTGTTCTTCGTCACCGCTCCGTCAAGGTTGTCTTTGATCCCCGTACCCCGGGTGAGCTGGTAGGCATACGTGGTCTCATTTGCAAGGCGGACTTCGGAATAGTGGAACTCGTGGCCCCGGAAGCACGAGCGTCCGAGCGGGCACGCAGCCCGGCTTTTCCCTTCCACGTAACTGACCACGCGCCGGGCAGGCATCCGGGTCTCTCCTTTAAAGACCCCGCACATCTCCCCGGAGATCTCCTTTTCATGGCCCTGCCAGCCGGCGGCAAGGTTCATCCGTTCGGTGAGGTACATGAGCCCGCCGCACTCCGCGTAGATGGGCACGCCGTTCGTGGCCGACTCGCGGATCGCCTCGCGCATTTTGTCGTTGGCTTCAAGGCCCGGAACAAAGAGTTCCGGGTAGCCCCCGCCAATGATGTAGCCGTCCGCTTCGGGCAGCCGGTCGTGGAGCGGGCTGAAATGGATGGTCGTTGCCCCGAGCGATCCGAGCACATCGAAGAGGTCTGCGTAATAGAAGTTGAACGCCTCGTCGAGCGCGACCCCGATACGGACGTGCTGCTCCGGTGCCGGGTCGAGATCGGTATATCGTACTGCCGGCGCTGGAGTGTCCTTTGCGAGCGCCAAAAACCGGTCGAGGTCAACGTACTTCCCGATGATCTCGGTGATCGTTTCTATCCGTTTGTCAAAATCGCCCTGCCCGCTCCCTTCGCGATAGGGAACAAGGCCGAGATGGCGCATGGCAAGCTGCATCTCCTCCATCCGGGGGATGGCGCCGATCACGGGCACGCCGCAGTAATGCTCGATGGCCCGGGTCGCCTTTTCCTTGTGCGACCCGCCCTTTACCTGGTTGAGGATCACGCCCGCGATCCGGACCCCGGGATCGAAGCTCTGGAAGCCTTTGACGATTGCCGCTGCGCTCCGGGTGATGCTCTGGGCCGAGACCACGAGCACGACCGGGAGGTCGAGCACCTTTGCAATCGCTGCCGTGCTGCCGATATCGTCGAGTGCCTCGGCTCCTTCATAGAGTCCCCGCACGCCTTCGACAAGAGCGACATCGGCCCCCCGGCACCCGAACGCATAGATGTCCCGGATCTGCCCCTCGCTGAGCGCGAAGGTGTCGAGGTTCCGGCAGGGCCGGTGCGAGACTGCGGAGAGATAGGAGGGATCGATGTAGTCCATCCCGGCCTTGTAGGTCTGGACCGTGTATTTCTTCCCAAGAAGTGCGGCAAGGGCGAGCGTGATGCTCGTCTTCCCGCTGCCCGAGCGGTCGCCGGTGACAAGGATGGACTTCATCGGGCCATGCTCCGCAGGACTGCTCCGAACTCGCTCTCCACGATCTCGCGGACCCCGAGCGTCCGCGGGTGGAGATCGATCTCTACGAGCACGTGTTCGTGGCCGATGGCATGGAGGGGAGCTACCTGCCGGGGGCCGTTGGTCACCGAGAAGCACTCGATGCCCGTGGTGTATTCCGGCGGGATTGCGTGCGGCACGCCCGCGATCAGGGCAAACGACGGCTTTATCGCCTGGATCCGTTCGCCCAGCGCATCGCCGTTTGCCCCGTATTCGTCAAGGGCCCCGGCAAGCTCCGGGGTAACCCCGCGTCCGGCCATCTGTTCCCGGATCCGTTCCGCATCCGCCCGGACCTTGGGCAGGCCCCGGTTGTCGAGGTTGGCGATATAGGTGATATCCGCATCCGGGCAGGCATCGTGCAGCGCCAGGAGTTCGTCGGCGAACATGTACGCGGTCTCCTTCTTCGCGTTCAGGATCGCCACACCCTTTGCCCCGCTCTTTGCGCAGGCAACGAGCCGTTCAGCCGCCACGTGCTTGAGGTCGCCCCGCGAGGGTTCGATATATGCCTGCGAGGCAGCGCCCCGGACCTTCTCTACCTCGTTTGCCTTCTCCATGAGCCGGTGCTGGCGGGCAAGCTCGTCTGCGCTGATCCAGCCGGCCTCTGCCGCTGCATCGAGCGTTGCGAGCACGCCGGCAATATTTTCCGGGAAACCGGCATGGATATCGACGGCAATGGCGGGAGTCGTGATCCCCGAGCTGTCTATGGCCGATGCAAGGTCTTCCCCGATGATCATCGAGACGCAGGTCCCGATCACGGCGATCTTTTTGGGGGAGAAATGCTCCTCCGCGTACCGCAGCACCTCTTCGAGCGGTTTCTGGCCGCCGAAGATGAACTCGTTGTCCGCCAGGGCCGTAGTAAGCACCCGCATCCCGTCCTCTTCGAGGAGTCGGGCGTGCTTGAACGAGCAGCCCGAGGGGCCGTGCAGGACTGCGACATCCACTTCCAGGTCGCGGGCAGTATACAGGGCGGCAACAATCGAACTCGGGCGGGGATGCATGAACCGTGCTGGTGGCATATCTATCGTTATCTCCAGGTCTTGACCGCAAGCACGATGGCTCCGGACGTGGTTGTCTCAAGTGCTTTTTTTTCTGCCTCAAAAAGGCTTGTGCAAACGGTGCTGCCCGGCGCCGGGCTGCCTCCGACCCGGATCACAGTGTCGGGACCGATCGCAGTAACGGCCCGGGCAATTTCGCTGTCGGGGAATCCTTCGCAGACCTTCCCGTCGCTCTCTGCCTGCCCGATGACAAGCGTCAGCTCCGTTTTGCCGGTGCAGGCCCGGGCATAGCGGGCTGCCTCGATCGTGGTATCGGCGTTTGTCCCGCTGTTTGCATTGTCGATGACGGTAATATTCCCCATCACCCGGCGCGACATGCGCCCCGTGATGCCGGGGAAGTTTGCGAGCGGGGCCGGATCGTACCCGAGCAGGGCGGCAGCTGCACCGGCAAGGGCGAGCGGGGTGCGGTACCCGTCCAGCAGGAGGAGCGGGTTTTCGAACCGGAATGTCCGGCCGCCGAGCCGGATCGTGCAGGCGGTTCCGGATACTTCTGCACAATCCTCCAGGTGGACGGCAGTTCCCGCACCCGGCGCAGCAATGCCGGGGGCAAGAAGGACCCGGGGGCTTTCCCGCACCGATGCAAGTTTTACCGCAAGGGCGCTTTTTTTCCCGTTTGCGCAGCGGTAGTCTTTGCCCGACGTGACGATCGCAAGGTCGCCGGCCCCGGTCACCCCGAGGGATTCCTCGGCCACGAGCCAGCCTCCTGCTTCGCGTGCACGTGCAGCCGCAGAGAGGACGGAAGCCGGCGTAATGCTCGTCTTTTCCAGAAACTGCTGCTCCGGGAAACGGTACGTGCCGGCCGAGGTATGCAGGACGCCCGGGCCGGGCAGGATCGAGGCAAGTGCATGGGCCGTGGTGGTCTTTCCCTGCGCCCCGGTGATCTCGATCATCGGGTGAGGGAGTGCAGAGCCTAAAAGCCGGCGAACTGCTTCGTGGTGGGTGATCACCGGCGCTTTTTCTAAAAGAAGGAGGGGATGGTCCGGGTCGAGGTGGACCGGGGCAGTCACAAGATCGTACTGCCCGGTTTTTGCCCGTGCTTCTGCATCGGGCGTTGTGCCGCGGTACACGTCAACGGCATCGGCAGTGATACCTGCCGCCGCATATGCGGCAGCGATCGCACTGCCCCCGTGGATCGTATCGAGTACCAGCACCTGCATATCCGGTTTTTTAAATCAGCGTGAGTGCTTTTTTCGCGTTCTTTACCATCAGTTCGGCAAGGAGCGGGTCGATACCGATCGGGTCTGCGTATACGAGCGGGACGCTCTTCCCGTTCAAGGCAAAGCTGCCTTTTTTCGAGCCCTCGGGAAGGCCGATCTCTCCGGGAATGTCTTTTTCAATGTGGACGCCTTTTGCAAGGAACAGCGGGACAACCACGAGCGCATCGATCTCTTCTTTTTTGAATGCTTCGAGGGACTCCTTAATCGAGGGCTTATTGATATTCATGAACCCGCACTTCACCACAAAACCGGTGTTCTGTGCGGCGATCATCTTTCCGGTTGCTTCGATGAGTTCCTGGTTGTAGGGCATCGTGCTGCCGTGGCCTACAAGTAACATTCCCTTCTTAATCATATAGCACATAGTATTACCTTTATCGTTAAAAATTATTACCAATCGATCCGGACGGCGGGCGGCTGTGCCATGATCGGGTATTCCTGATCCAAACAGATTTGAGCTGATAACCGCAATGGATAAGACCAATGACGGATGCAGGAGAGCGTTTCGGTATCATCATCAATGACCGGGTGGTAAAGACCCCGGTAGTGATTGCGTCCATGGCCGGGATTGTGGATGCGGCGTATGTGCTCGCGAGACAGGCACATGCGGGCCTTGCGTTCATCGGCGGGTATGCAATCGATGCCCCGACGATGGCAGCGGCACAGGAGATCGCAAGCAGCGGGGACCGGAAGGAATTTTTGTACAATGACCCGGTCCCGGTCCTTGAAAAGGAACTTGCCGCCCTTGCCTCCTCGGATGTTGTCTGCGGCATCAGCCTCCGCGGCGCTTCTCCTGAATCCTTTGCCGCCATTGCCCGGGCGTTAGGGACAAAAGCAGTGTACGAGATCGATGCCCACTGCCGGCAGGCGCCCATGGTGGCGGCCGGGGCCGGGGAGTATTACCTGAAAAACCCCGACAAGCTCGTTCCCGTAATACAGGCCCTCAAGGCAGAGGGCGTTACAGTCTCTGTGAAGATCCGTGTCGGTATTGCGGCCGACGACCGGGCGCTTGCCCGGACAATCTGGGCAGCAGGAGCGGACATCATCCACGTTGACCTCATGGATGCGGGAACTGCAAAGCTCCGCCAGATCCGGAACTCCTGCCCGCTCATCATCATCGCCAATAACTCGATCACCACGTTCGATAAGATGCGGGATATGCTCTCCCACGGGGCCGATCTCGTCTCGCTGGCCCGAAAGTCCGATAACGAAACGCTTGCCCTGCTCGATACTGAGATCGTGAAGTACGCGGACACCGACGGCTGGTACAACTCGCCAAAACAACTCTGCCGGGGCGGGGATATCCGGGCGCTCACTTTTTGCTGCATGCCGGTCAAGGAATGCCCGCTCATCCCGACGCTCGCAAAAGTCGGGATGACCAACGAGGAGTATGCGAAGCTCAAGTTAAACGCGGTCGAGGGCACGCCCCTTGCCGGCGGCCCCCACACCTGTTTCGGGAGCCTTGCCTGGTGCTGCAAGACATCCTCGCCCTGCATGTTCCGGGACATGACGCTTGCCCAGGAAGGGCTCCCAAAGAAAGAGTATATGCGGCTGAAACGCGAGCTTTCTGAAACGATTATGGGCCGGATCTTCCATGATGTCCCCTCTGACCGGAGCAGCTGAACGGGCACAGCTCGCCATGATGCTGGAGGTCTGTGCGTTCCCGAAGCCGGGAAACGTAGACCGCTGCCACGATTATTCCGACACGACACTCGAACACTTCTTAGCGTCTGCGATCCTTGCCCGGCCGGCGCTTGAAGAAGCTGCGGCCGGGAAAGGCAGGATCGGCGAGATCATCGGCCACGCGGTAAAGCAGACGAACGTGCACAAGGGGGGTAACACCCACTTCGGTGCATTCATCCTGCTTATCCCGCTCGTGTACGGCGGCGGGATTAACGGGGCCGTCCAGGCAGTTGCAAAGACCGATGTCTCGGACGCGGTCGCGTTCTACAAGGCGTTTGCACTGACAAATGTCCGGATGAACAAGACCGACGAGATCGATGTAAACGACCCCAAAGCCCTGGACATGCTCCGCGACCGGAACATGACGCTCTATGACGTGATGCAGCACTCGGCGCCCAACGACATGGTTGCCCGGGAGTGGGTAAACGGGTTTATCCTGACCCGGCGAGGGGCCGATCTCCTGCACCAGATAGGCCCGGGCCGCGAAGCGATCGTCGAGATGTTTTTGACCCTGCTTGCTACCGAACCGGACACGTTTGTCATAAAGAAGCACGGCCGCGCCGTGGCAGAAGAGGTGCTCCATAAGGCCCGCGAGGTGCTGGACGGGAAAAAGGTGCTTGAAACGCTCGATGCCGAGTTCATCGCGGCCGGGATTAACCCGGGGTCATTAGCGGATATCACGATCGCAGCTATCTATGTTGCACTCTCGGAGGGCTGGGAATGGGACTCTTAAAAGGCGGGATCAACGAGATCATAGCCACGACTGCAAAAAACGCTGCCCCGATCGGGATCCATTACCGCGAGGGGAAAGCGACCATGATCCTTTTTGCCGGAACCCATACCGCGGCAAACATCGAGCGGGACGGCTGGGTGGTGGCAAATATCATCCACGACCCGGTGCTGTACGTAACAACGGCATTTGGGGATCTGCCGGACGAGGCATTTGCGGAGGAGCCGGTCGGGAACCGGGTGATGACCCGGCTCGCTCGTGCGGATGCCTGGATTGCGTTCTCGGCAACGGTCGAGAAAAAGACCGCAGAAGCAATTGTGGTTGCACTCACGCAGGAAAAAGAGATCGTAGAGGAGGTTGCGGTCTGGCCGGTGAACCGCGGCTTCAACAGCATTGTCGATGCGACCGTGCACGCTACCCGGTACCGGGTAAACCACGACCCAAAGCTCAAGGAACTGATCGACTACCATGCCGGGATTGTCCGGAAGTGCGGCGGAAAGAAGGAACTCGCTGCGCTGGCACTGCTCGAAGGATACCTCGGGCCGTCCCCCTGATCGCCCCCTCCCTTTTTTCCTTTTTTACCGCCATGGCCCGGTAACCCTGCTCCCCGGAAATCTGCCGGAGGGTTCCCGGCTGTTTTCGGGATGTCTCCGATCCATACCTTAATGGTACGGTTAAAAAATAGGTAGTATCCATGAGAGAAGAGATCCGGTGGAAAATTATCGTGGCGCTGGGGCTGGTCACCCTTTCCCTCGCACTCTATACCCTCCATTTTTTCATCTTCCAGGACCCGGAGCATATCCTGATCTTCCTTGTCAGCGACATCGCGTTCCTGCCCATCGAGGTGCTGGTGGTCACCCTGATCATCGACCAGATGCTCGAATCCCGCGAGCGGCAGCAGCGGATGGAGAAACTCAACCTTGTCATCGGGACGTTCTTCTCGACCGAAGGAACGCCGCTCCTTGCCATGCTTGCCGGGGCCGATCCCCGGGCCGGCGATCTTCGTCGGGAACTGGTTGTGCAGGAAAGCTGGACACCCGCCCGGTTTGCAGCGCTGCACAAAGAGCTTGCAGTGCACCCTCCCGCGGTTGACATTGCCCGGCTCGATACGGCCCGGTTTGCAGAATACCTCTTCTCCCGCGAAGAGTTCGTGCTCCGGGTTGTGGAAAACCCCATGGTCTTCGAGCACGAGTCGTTTACCGATCTCCTGCTCGCGCTCGGCCATGTGACCGAGGAGTTCAAGGCGCGGCAGGGACTTGCGGCACTTCCCCCGGCAGACCGTGCCCATCTCGAACGCGATATCAACCGGGTCTATGCGGCGCTTGTTATCCAGTGGCTCAGGTACATGGAATATATCCACGGCAGGTACCCGTACCTCTTCTCGCTTGCCCTGCGTACCAATCCGTTCGATGAATCGGCATCTGTGGTGATATCGTAAGGGGCCGCGCTGGTGATGCGGTTAAAAAAAATCGGATGCGTTGCCGGATATTTTTTCGGAAACTCTCCGCCCGCTGCAAACTTTTTAATAAAATTGTTCTGCCCGCGACCCAGACATTTTTTTGGCTGCGTGAACGAATTTTCCAAAAATATCCGGCCGGATTATCCGGATTTTGTCTGCGGGATCATGATGGGGGCTGATGCCCCCATGCCCCCGGTTGCGATGAGTTCCGCCGCCCCCGGCGGGGCGCCCCCGCGGCGGATCAAGAAAAAAATTCCGGGGAAAGATCGCTTCACAACAAATCTCGTTCAACAGTTTGAGGCACTATCGCAACCGGGGATGCCCGTGCGGCGGGGGAGCGAGCCCCAAAGAAGCACATCCTTTTGAAGAGTTTAAGGGATTTTGTGCGTCAAATTACCGGAAAATAACGTATCTGTCCTCCCGGATGCCTTTCCGGTCGTTCCAAATGCGCAATAATGGCAGATCCCCCTTTTTTTCGCAGAAAACCGGATCGCGTTTTTCCCGATCGGGAACCCCCTTTATTTTTCGGTCGTATTGCCCTTTTTAGCCCTGCCCGGATTCACGGACAAGCTGTAGATCAACCGGTTTTTCGCGATCACAGGAAGCCCGCTAAATTGCACGGTTTTTTCTTCGTTAAAACGTCCCGTTTCAAAAAATACCGATTTAAAACAAAAATCATGGAGTGGATTGGCACTATTTCCACTGGAACTTTCCGGTCGCGATCCGACACCAAAACCTCTCCGTCGGAGAAACGATCATGGGAGACGGTAGGTCCGGCCATCCCCTCCTTTATAAAGGGGGGTAATCTCCAGGTAAGGTTGCCTGCCCGGAGTGCGGGTTTATGTAATCGTCCGGCTTCCACCAATCGATCTCAAGAAACAACGGTCGGGTAAACCCGGAGCCTCCGCCACACTCGCTCGTGCCGGGTTCGCAGCCAAAATTTTCTTGGGAACCATGCCGGGTACGGCAGCGCCCGGAGATCGCGGAGATCCTCGGAATCAAATCTTCGTACATCGCATCCGGATCGATCCGGTACGCGGTCTGCCGGACCCGGACGATGCAGGCCGTTCCCGGCTTGAAAACAAAAAGATCGTACGCAAAACCAAAAAAAAAAGATGCCGTGGCATTGGCATCAGGCTGCCGGTTCAGTACAACCGGCGTGAGAGATGGGGCATGTGCATTCAGAGTGAAGGAAAAAGGATGATTACATCGCCTTGACGCGGCGTGCAACATCCTGCCCGAGCTCGTAGCATTTTTTGAGCTCGGCAGCATCGGGCTTGTAGAGCACTTCGTAGCCTTCGTTGATCGTCTCGATGCCCGCATTTTTGAGCCCCTCGGTAACGATCTTTATGGCGCCGCCCTGCCCGCCATGCGAGCCAAAGGCGCACCCGATCTTCTTTGCGGTCAGCCGGCCGGGCCGGATGCCGTGCAGGTAGGAGAGGAAATCGGCTACGGTCGGATACACCTCGTCCTGGAGTGTGGGAGTACCGACAAGAACCGCCTTGGAATCGAGGATCTCGGTGACCACATTGCTCCGGTGCGTCCCTTCAAACCGGCCGTCTTTTAACATGCAGACTTTCACCGCAACGCCTTCTGCCATGACGCCTTCGGCAATCATCTGCGCCATGAGATCGGTCGAGTGGTGCATGGTGTCGTAGACGATCGTTACCTTGTTCTTTGCAACGCCGTTTGACCAGTTCACGTACGCGCCGATGATGTCAGCGGCGTACGATCGCCAGATGACCCCGTGGCTCGGGGCGACCATCGCAATCGGGATCCCGAGTTTCGTGACCTCGTCGAGCTTCTTTAACACCTTGGGCGCGAGGGGTACGATCAGGTTTGCAAAGAACTTCTGGGCATGGGCGAGAGAGGCCTCCTTTCCCAGTTCGTCATCGAAGCGCTCGCAGCTCGCGATGTGCTGGCCGAACGCATCGTTCGGGAAGAGGATCTTGTCTTCGGCAAGGTAGGTGAACATGGAGTCGGGCCAGTGGAGCATCGGGGCTTCGACAAAGACGAGCGTCTTTCCGCCAATGTCGAGCTTGTCGAGGCTTTTTATGGTCTTAAAGTTCCAGCCTTTGGTATCGTAGTGCTTGCCAAAACCGGTGACTGCGGCTTCCGTACAATAGATCGGGACATTGGGCAGCATTTTCGTGAGCATCGGCAGTGCGCCCGAGTGGTCCTTTTCCACATGGTTTGCCACGATGATATCGATCTTTTTCGGGTCGATGATATCTTTTATGCGTTCCATCATCTGGAACTCGTGGCCGGGGTACGTGTTGTCGATCAGTACGTTGTGCTTTTTCCCGAGCACGAGGTACGCGTTATAGGTCGTGCCCGGCAGCGTGTAGCCGTGGTAGTCGCGCAGGTTCCAGTCAATGGCGCCAACCCAGTAGACGCCTTCTGCAAGTTTTGTAGCCTTCATGGTAGTTCGCCTTTCGTTCGGAACTATACGAACATTCTATTGTTTACGAACAGATTATATATCTAGTTTACGTTTATTGTACAGGATAGCGGGAACAGCGATGGCAGGAAAACAAAAGAGAAGATTAAAGCAGGCGGTGCCGGGTATCGGGCTCTTTGCCACACCTTCGGGTGTGCGGGCCGTCCAGTCGCCGGCACGGGCAGGGATTGTCGCGGTCCTTGCGGAACGGGAGCTCCCGTTCGATGAGATCGTAAAACAGTCGGGCAAGGCCAAGTCCACGGTCTCGGTACACCTGCAGGGGCTCGTGCGCGAGGGAATCGTGGATGAGCGGCCCGACCCGGATGATTCCCGGAAAAAGATCTTTTACCTCCGGTCGCCGTATCTCGGGGGACTTGCCACAAAAAAACCGGTGATCCGGGACAGCGCCGACCAGGTGGCCCGGCTCGTGGACGGCCCGGACCCGTTCCGGTTCTACCAGCTGATGTTTCGGACAATCCGGGTGTCGCTCTTAAAGGAGGGCATCAATATCGATCCGGTATTGCAGAACGCCGGCTACCATGTGGGAGAACGGATCTATGCTGCGATTGCGGCCCCGGATCTCGAAAAAATCCTAAAAAATACCCGATCGTTCTGGAAGAAGAATAACCTCGGCGCCCTTGAAATAGAGAGTACCGATCCTCTCGTTATCAGGGTATACGACTGTTTCGAGTGCGGCAGCCTGCCGCAGCTCGGGAGACCTGCCTGCGCGTTCGACTGCGGCGTCCTTGGCGCAGTCTTTACCCGCCACTTCCGGCGCCCCCAGCGGGTGGACGAGACCGCCTGTTATGCCATGGGCGACGACCACTGCCGGTTCGTGATTGCTCCGGAAACCGCCTGACCGGAGACCATCCGGCCCGGGAAAAAAAGGATCAGCGCCGTGTCCCGCACAGGACAAGGGCGGCAGCGGCAAGTCCGGCAAGGGCAAGTGCCCCCTCGAATCCCGGCGCCGTTGTTGTCTGTGCCGGTGCTGCGGTTGTCCCTGAAACACCGGTCCCCTGCGTCAGGGCATGAGAGATCGCAGCGGATGCAGTGGTGGTTTCTGCGTTTGCCTGAGCCGCGACCGTGTAGCTTTTCGACACCGAAGGATTATCAATCCCGGGGCTCGCGAGCGCTTTTGTAATCACGGCTGCCTCTTCCTTATCGGAGGGGTTCTTTTGGCTCCAGTTCGCGATCACGGTACGGTTCGCTGCATAATAGAGCGTACGCGAGGGCCTGTCGTACCCGATCCCGAATGTCCCGTCCGGGCCGGGGAAGGCGGCGATCACGGTATAGGTTCCCTGTTCTGCGGAGGGGAGATTATTCAGGACCAGAGGATTCGCGGTTATGTTCTTTACGACAACTTCGGCACCGCAGCTTGCGGGCACGGACATGACCCCGGTGACCTTGTAACAGGTAAGCGTCCATTCCTGCACCTGCGTTGCATTCCCGGGTACCGGGACAACAAACGATACCGGTGAACCCGGGGCAACGATCTCGTCCGGAACTGTCGTACTTCCCGCAGCAGGTTCCGCAGCAAGTACCGGTACTGCGGTGATGAAAAGGATGAGGAGAATTCCCATGAACAAACCAAATCTGCCAGTCATGGAAATACGTGTGGGCGTTCTTCGCGTAAAAGGGCTTTTTAATAGTCCGTCCGGTTACTTTTTAGTAAAGAACCGAAACCTTCCTGTCCCGGGCCGGAAAAGTGTATCTGATACCAGTATTTACCAGAGTGCTGCCATGCCCTATACCGTTACCCTGATCTCACCGGAGAAAAAAGAGGAACTGGCCACCGGCTGCGCACCGCGGATCCGCTATGAAATTAAGTCCGGTATTTTCGGCTGCTGCATCAAACTGCTCACGGACAATCATACCCTTTGCGAGACCTGGCAGGAGAACTTTTCCGCCATAACCCCGGACATCCGGTCGCACGGCCGGCTCTATGTCTTCTCACATGAAACCTTCCCGGAAAATACCGTGCTCTTCGACCCGTACACAAAGACCGTCTTCCTCTTCAATGTCTCGTATTACGGCTGGGTCAAATCGATTGCGCTTGGCCTCTGCGGCGACATTCTCGAAGACGAACACGGGATCGGTTCGGTCCACGGCGCCTGTGTGGATATCGGCGGCAGGGGGATCTGCGTGGTAGGGACATCGGGTGCGGGAAAAACAACCCAGACCTACGGCATGCTCCGCGATCCCCGGGCACGGATCATCTCGGACGACTGGTTCTTTACCCGGGTCTTCGGTCCCGAGATCCTTGCCTATGGTTCGGAGAAGAACTTCTATATTCGGCAGGATCTCTCGGCGGTCTGGAAGGAATACGCAGGACTTGTTGCCGCAGAAGAGTACGATGCCGACGGGCGGGCTGTTGCCGATATCCGGTGGGTAATCGGGAAGGGCCGGATGCTCCCGCTCACTACGCTTGCGGCAATTATTGTCCTCAAGCGCGATCCTGCCGATACCCGGATCGTCCGGCCGCTGGACAAAGACGAGGCCTTCTCCCTGTTTACACAAAACGGTTACTTTAACCCGCATCTCCTGGTAAAAGATGCACGAAAGGAGACCATAAGGAAGCGGCACATACACGACCTGCTCGACCGGCTCCCGTGTTATCTGGTCAATACCACGGGAACGCCCGAAGATACCCAGAAAGCCATCAGGACGGTCCTGGGCCTTTCCGTCAGTTGATCGATCGCGATACCCGGGGCTTAAAGGTAACCCGGGACCTCACCAAAAAAGCAAGCGTTAAAATATCCCCGCATCAGAGTTCAGATATACTTCAAGAGGTATGGTATGGCTGAAACAACTGCTCCTTCTGAACCGTGTGGAAGTGTATGTGGCTTTAACATGGCCGGGCTCTATCCCTGGTGGGTCATTCTCATCTGGGGGCTCCTTGCCCTGCTTATCGGGATCATGTTCCTGGTATCCCCGGGAATTACCACCCTGGTATTCATCACGTTCCTTGGCGCGTACTGGCTGGTCGGCGGTATCTTTTCCTTGGTGAGTCTCGCGGTAGACAAAACAAACATGGGCTGGAAGATCCTGCTTGCAGTCTTAAGCATAATTGCAGGTATCGTTATCCTCGCGTACCCGCTCTACAGCACGTTCTTTTTGCTCTCGTTCCTGGTCATCTTTGTAGGGTTCTGGGCCTGTGTCACGGGAGCAGTACACCTGTACCAGGCATTTACCGCAAAAGATGCAGCAAACGGGGTTCTTGGGATCCTCAGTTTCATCTTCGGGATCCTGCTTCTGGTCTTCCCCCTGATCTCGGCAGCCCTCCTTCCGTTCGTTGCCGGTATCTTTGCTATCGTTCTCGGGCTTGCTGCAATCATCACGTCGTTTGTGGCACAGAAGGCAAAGCCTGCAGCTGCATAAACCCGCAGAACTTTTCTTTTTTATTTTACGATTGGCTGACGGTCTGGAGATCCGCGTCGGGATCTGAAATGAAAGCGAGGTAAAAAAGAGTTATTCCTTGCTGCTTGCCACGGTCTTTGTGCCGCGGAGAATCGCGATCCTCCCGGTCCGGATCAGCTCTTTTATTCCGAACTGGCGGAGCAGCTTCTCCATGGCATCGATCTTGTCCGAGTCCCCGACAACCTGGAGGATGACCGACTTTGCACCCACGTCCACGATCTGGGCCCGGAAGATCGTTGCTATCTGCATGATCTCCGCCCGGGTCTCGCCCTGGTCGGCGGTCACCTTGAACATCACGAGTTCGCGCTCGACCCGCTCGTTCTCGGTGATGTCCGAGACCTTGATCACATCGATGAGCTTGTTGAGCTG